>JBAPWQ010000411.1:0-1926 GCA_049283795.1 Desulfobacterales bacterium
TTCCGACTGGAAGTAAAAAACAACTCGCGCAAGCCATTTGAAATCGATTGGAACAGTACACGCTATCTCTTCGATCAGAACCCTTCCGGTCGTTTTGCATTCGAGGGAATCACGGCCGAAAACATCAACGACCCGCCATCCGATACGGTTCTGCCCGGAGAAACACTGCAAAAGACCCTATCGCCGGTGACCCTGATCGCCTGGCGGCGCGGACCGGGCTATGTCGACCAGGCGGCGTTCAGCGCCGGACCGGTGCCGGAAGGCCAAAGCGGTATTCTGCTGGTCGTCCGCCAAAACGGCAAAGTACTCCGCGAAGAGCTGACGGTAACCATAAAGGTGACGTCAAACTAGCTCTGATGGCTATCAGATTAAAAGGGAAATTAGATTTTTGTTCCACTCCCTCTCTCTGAGTCCGGCTCAAACGATATGCGGTATAAATTAACCGTTTATTGCCGTTGAACCGGGGCGGCCTGGGGGAAGCATGCCGCCCCGGTTCTATGGTACATCCGGCTTTTCGATCAAGCCAGGTGGATCACCAGAAGGCCGCTATTCATACGCTTGACAAGCAGCTTGATCCCGCTGTCCTTTTTGTTCTGGTCGAGCAGCTTTTTGAAATGACTCACCGAATCGACACTCGCGTGATTCACTTCGAGGATGAGATCGCCCTCTTCGACACCGGCCTTGTCGGCCTTGCCGCCGGCTTGCACCCCGACCACGATGATTCCGTTGGCATTGCCGAGATTGAAGCGCTCGGCGATCTCCGGCGTTAACTCGGACACCTGAATGCCATACTCACCGTCGTTTTCCTTCTGACGCTCACCGGCTGCCGCCAATTCCAGCGGCCGTCTTCCGATTTCGACGACCAGGGTCTTGGCTTCACCCTCCCGCAGCACCTTCACTTCGGCCCTGTCGCCGACTTCCAAGCCGGCCACCAGGGTCGTCAAGTCTCGACTGGTCGCCAACTTTCTGCCGTTGACCTCCGTGATGATGTCCCGGGCCTTGATTCCGGCTTTTTCCGCCGGATCGCCGGGCGTTACGGCCGCCACCAGCACACCCGTCTGCCCCTTGGCACCGTAGTACTCCGCCAGGTCCCCCTTCACATCCTGAACGCTGACGCCAAACCACCCGCGGGTGACCTCACCGCTTTGTTTCAACTGTTTGATGACATTCGCCGCCATGTCGATGGGGATCGCGAACCCGATTCCCTGCCCGCCGGCAACGATCATGGTGTTGATCCCGACGACCTCACCCTTCATGTTGAGCAGGGGGCCGCCGCTGTTTCCCGGGTTGATGGACGCATCCGTCTGGATATAATCGTCGTAGGGCCCGGATCCGATTACGCGCCCTTTGGCGCTGACGATGCCGGCGGTCACGGTGTTGTCCAACCCGAACGGGCTTCCGATGGCCATCACCCACTCCCCGACTTTCAGATCGCTGGAACTGCCCAAGGCCACGGTCGGCAGACTGTCTTTTGCGTCGACCTTGAGCAGGGCAATATCGGTGACAGGATCCCGCCCGACGATCTTGGCGTCGTATTCCCGTTCATCTTTGAAGACGACCTTTATTTTATCCGCGCCGTCAACCACATGATTGTTGGTGACGACGTACCCCTGCTTGTCGATGACGAAGCCGGATCCCGAACCGGGCTGTTTGAATTCGGACCGGCCATTGGGCCCGAAAAACTTATCCGGATGACCTTCGAAGGGTTTGTCGTTGCCAAAGGGGTTCATCCCGGATGGACCCCTAGCCGGCCCGCCGGTCTTGACCGTTTTTTCCACCCGGATATGGACGATGGCCGGGCTGACGGTGTCGGCAAGGCTGCTGAAGTTTTCCGGAATCATCGGTACCGGTGCATTCGGGCTCGCATGCGCGATCAGCAATCCCGCTAACACCAGCAGCCCGGTCATCAGCATAATGATGATGGAC
>JBAPWQ010000412.1:0-1651 GCA_049283795.1 Desulfobacterales bacterium
AAATGATCATCGGCGGCATCATGGCCACCTTGCTGGCGGCCGTCGCGGTGTCGCTCGCGGCCATGTTGATCCTGTGCTACAAGTTCGGTATACGCGAACTCGATCTGGACTGGGCCCTGCGCTCGACCGTTTCCGGATACGAGAACGTTCAGTCCCTGATCGATTCGCCCGTGCGCAGCGGCAACTGGGTCCTGTTTTTTTCCCTGATGGGGGCGGTGGTCATGCTGGTCCTGGTCGTGTGTTATCATCAGTTTTACTGGTGGCCCATTCATCCCATCGGCTATCTGACCACCTACAGCTCCGCCATGCGAATCCTGTGGTTCAGTTTCTTCGTCGGCTGGCTTTTCAACGTGCTGTGCATGCGCTACGGCGGCGTTCATCTATTTAAAAAAATGCAGTTGTTTTTCGTTGGATTGATCATCGGCGATTTTTTCATGGCCGGCACCTGGGCCATCATCGGTTTGTTCAGAAACGCCAGCTACCTGGTCTTTCCTGCTTGAAACTATGTACGACGACAAGGAACTCCAAGAATACCGGGACCTGCTGAAGCCACCGGACCATTTCGAAGACGGGTTCGACTGGAAAACGGTCATCGGCGCCATTTTCATCGGCTTTCTGATGATGCCCGGCAGCATGTACCTGCAACTGGTGATCGGCACCGGCATCGGCCCGGCGGCCCGCTGGGTCACCATCATCCTGTTTGCCGAAGTGGCCAAGCGGTCGTACACGGAATTGAAGCAGCAGGAAATCTTCCTGCTCTATTACATGGCCGGCGCCGCCATGGCCACGCCGTTTCAGGGGCTTTTGTGGAGCCAGTACCTGGTCCAGTCCGATGCCGCCCGCATGCTCGGCTTGACGGAGTTCATACCACACTGGATCGCCCCGGCGCCGGAGTCGGCGTCCCTGGTGCAGCGGACCTTCTTTCACCGCGACTGGTTGATCCCGATTCTGCTGCTCGTCGGGACGCAGTTGATTCAGCGCATCGACCATTTCGGACTGGGCTACACCCTCTACCGGATCACTTCGGACGTCGAAAAGCTGCCGTTTCCCATGGCACCGGTGGGGGCCCTGGGGACCATGGCGCTGGCCGAATCGACCGAGGACAAGCAGAAGAGCTGGAAATGGCGGGTTTTTTCGATCGGGGGGGTGATCGGCCTGGCCTTCGGCGCCGTTTACGTGCTCTTGCCCACCGTCTCCGGCCTGGTCCTCATGGAACCGATCCGGCTCATCCCGATTCCCTGGATCGAGCTGACCCACTACACGGACCGGGTGCTGCCGGCGGTGGCGACGGGCATTCAACTGGACCTGACGCTGCTGTTCGTCGGCATGGTGCTCCCGTTCTGGGCCGTGATCGGCGGACTGATCGGCGTTATCATCACGATAGCGGCCAATCCGGTCCTGTTTCGTCACGGCATCCTGCATCGCTGGCACGAGGGCATGGGCACGGTCGATACGGTATTTGCCAATAATTTCGATTTTTACATGAGTTTCGGGATCGGCCTCGGCCTGGCCATCGCCGCGATCGGCATCTGGTCGGTTCTGCGGTCTTTCGGCGACAAGAGCCCCGGACAAAGGGGCAGTTTCAGGGACCTGCTGCGCAAGCACCCCGAACGCGGGGATATCAACATCTGGGTTTCGATCGGGATATACG
>JBAPWQ010000413.1:0-1981 GCA_049283795.1 Desulfobacterales bacterium
GGCCGTTTGGGTGATCGACAGCCTGCTGCTATTAATATGTACCGCCGCTATCAATAATCGTCTTTCGATAGCTAAAGCACAAAGCAACCCGTCAACGCACTCTATCAGCTCAATTCACCCTTAAGAATCGCTCAAAACCGTATCCCAAACCTTCCTATACCCTCTCTGCCAGTAGTTCCCTTCCACCTGCACCTCATATATCCATAACCCGGTTTTCTATTTATAATGAAAAATTTGTCCGGTCCGGATCACAAGATTAAAGTCTATATGCAGTATGGATCTGCAGACCTTGAATAACAAAATCCTTTGTTGTCATTTTAAAAATTATCATCAATCCCCTTTTTTTCGCTTATACACCTTAACACCTCACAAGGACTTATCAATTGGATCACCTTTATCACTGAAACATAATCTCCCAAAAACGTATCTAAAACCTTCTTATGACCACTCTGCCGTCAGTTCCATATGACCTGCACCTCATGTCCACTATTTCTTTCAGAACCTGAAATTTTGTGGTCTCGTAATCTTCAGTCAATAATCTAAATCGAAAAAAGGATATCGTTCCAAAAACGGATCTGCAGATCTCGTCTGTCTGTTTTCCAATAGAATATCTTGAATGATCTGATCTAAATGAAATTGTTAAAGCAATGCTTCTCCCCAAAGTGCGGCTGCTGCTTAATATCTTAAATCCCCGGGATAACAATATATAGTAGAAAATAGAGACGATTGCTGAAAGAATGGATGCTTGCTTGGCGAGATTAAACTGGAATTATTTCTAAAGAAAAAGAAATAATCCTGATTTTAGAATAAAATCAACCTAATAACCTTGAGATTAAAAAATTAACGCAATTTCGAACTTTTTTACTTTATATATGTTTCTTTTATATATTTGTATATTTTTATCCTTTTGAGTATTTGGGATATAAATGTCGTTAATTTTTTAATTTTCGTTTTATTAAGGTGTGCATAATAATAAAGACCTTTCAGGCAGCATAACGAGTCGTTGGGGTCTGGAAAAAACTACAAATCAAGCCCGGTGATTTTTGAATGCTTCTCATATGTGAAAGTACTGCTTTTTTCATCTGTGGCTTGGTTTCGATGACTTTGCGTCCGATCCCTTGATTCTTTAAATTGTTCCACACCAGCTCATCGGGGTTGAGCTCCGGCGAATAGCCAGGCAGGTAAATCAATTGCAGGCGCTCTTTTACGGATTCCACAAATGCTTTAACCTTTTTGGCTTTATGGGCCGGGTGACCATCGACGATCAGATAGATGGGTTTTTCAGCGTTATGGATCAGGCGTTTAAGAAACTCGATAAAGACCGATGCACCAACACTGCTTTTAGTAACCATAAATCGCATCTGCCCACGTGGACTGATGGCCGAGATCAAATTGAGCCCGAACCGGGCTCCCGTGGTGGTGACCACCGGGGTGTGACCGCGTTTGCTCCATGTTGTCCCGCTATGGTAATCGGAACGAACCCCGGCTTCATCGCCAAAGAAAATATCTGCTTTATGCTTTTTGGCAAGAGCTTTTATTTTCGGGAACTGATCATTGAGCCATTGTTCAACTTTTTCAGGGTCTTGCTGATACGCACGCCACAGCGGCCGCTGAGCGCTGAGCCCCAACTGATTGAGAAGACGGCTAACCGAGGATCGACTCAGCCGAATCCCAAATTTGTCATGGATCAACTGGGCAACCATGGCAGATGTCCACAATGCAAAGGAAAATTTGAGCTGCATCGGGTTTTTCATGGTAACTGTATCGTAGATATAGCGCAACGCCTGGCCATCAAGTTTTGGCGGTCTGCCGCCACGTTTGCGGGCATCCAGCTGTCCCCACCCGCCTTTACGGTATTTGGCCAGCCAATTGTAAATGGCTGCTCGAGAGATACCGAAAACACGGGCTACAATTTCCGGACTTTCTCCATTTTGGACAGAATGGATTGCGCGTTGGCGAAGCTGCGTCAATCCCTTATGGT
>JBAPWQ010000414.1:0-4074 GCA_049283795.1 Desulfobacterales bacterium
GTCTAATTGGAAATGTTTTTTGTATCTGTCGTTGTCGCGGTAATCCGTTATTTGCGATCTCAATCGCTCGTGGATATGGTCCTCAACCAAACACTTAACTGACTTGGCAGTCTCTGGTTTCCAGCGCGTACAGAGATCACAAACAACGGATACCCACCGTTTACTTCTGAAGATGCTTCAGTGAGGCTTTGATAAAAGCCGGTATGTCATTGGGATTGCGGCTGGAGACCAGGTTCCCGTCCTCGACGACCTCCTGGTCGAGATATTCGGCCCCGGCGTTCTTGATGTCCTGTATGACCGACTTGTATCCGGTTATCTTGCGGCCGCGAATCACATCGGCGGTGATCAGCAGCTGCGGCGCGTGGCAGATGGCGAACACAGGTTTTCCGCTGCGCACGAAATCGCCGGCGAACTTGACGGCGGTCACGTCCACCCGCAGCCGATCGGGAGAGTAGCCTCCCGGAATCAGCAGGGCGTCGAAATCGTTTACGGCAACATCTTTGATGGCCTTGTCGATTTTAACCGGCGTCTTTTCTTTCTTGCCATGGACGGTCTCCCCGGCTTTCAATCCGATGTGCACCAGCTTGTGGCCCGCCTCGCGAAACGCCTCGGCCGGCTTGGTGTACTCCACATCTTCGAACATGTCGGTGATGATTACGGCGATTTGACTCATGATTTTCCTCCTGTTTTTGTTTTCAAAGTGCTCGTTGTCTGTATGCGGGTGATCCACTCATCCAACCGGCTTGACAGCCTCCCAGCCTCCCCGCGTCCAAGCCTCTCAGCCGTCGCGCTTTCCATCCTCCAACTTCCTATCTTCTTGCGCCCTCATCCTTCGCCCTTTGCCTTTCGCCCTTAGCCTTTCGCCTTTCCCCTTCCCAGCTTCGTCAGCCCTCCTCCAGTTCGATTTTAAGGGAAAGGAAATTGAGCAGGTCTTTCAACGCGATAATGCCGAGCAGCCGGTCGCCTTTGACCACCATCAACCGCCCCGCGCCCGTGCGGTACATGCCCGACAGCGCCTTGACGGCATCGGTATCGGGAACGATCGTGTTTTCGGCACTGCAGGCCTCGGCCAGTTCGCCGGCGGTCGTTGCGTTCCAGCGCTCACGTGGGATTTTCTGGACCTGACGGGTGGTGATGCATCCGATCAGGCGTTCGCCGTCCACGACCGGGAAAAGCTTGTGGTGGTAGCGATAAATGTAATCCTCGACGAGCCGGTCTACGGTGGTTGCGGGTGAAGCAGCACCGGGCCGCCGTCGAGTGGAAAAGCCGGTACCAGGTTAAAAAGGGCCAGATACAAATTGATCAGGCCCAGGTACGCCATCACGCCCACGATTCCCACCGGCCATGCGCCCGATTGCCCCACATGGCTGATCCCGTAAAAAACAGCAGCCATGACCAGGCTGGAAACCGGGCCGACGATGGCGATCAGAAACTCGTCGCGGGCGCTGGTGGGCTCCTGGTTCATCTCGGCAACGCCGCCGAAAATAAACAGGGTAATGCCCTGCATCGGAATGCCGCTGCGCCGCGCCACCAGCGAATGGCTGAACTCGTGCGCGACGATGGACACAAACAGGCCCAGCGCGCCGACGATGCCCATGATCCAGTATTGGCGTGTCGAAAGGTCATGGTACTTGACCGGAAAATAGCCCGTCGACAGCGACCACGCCACCAGAATCACCAGGACGATCCAACTCGGGTCGATGCCGACCTCGAATCCGAAAAGGCGAAAAAGTTTGTATTTGCGGTTCACCATGTCTCTTGAACCCGATCTCTTGAACCCGGTTGACGCGGGGCAGGTCCCTGTCGCAGGAATCGTCGGTGCCTTTTGAGCAGTTAATCGTGCCTCAACCATATGGTCAGCGCGCCGCGTTGCCTATTGGGACAATGCTGTATTTTGCAGGCTGCCGGAACGTAACTGGTAGAAAACCGAGGGTGCTTCACACCAACGATAGGCTTTTAAGGTAAAGGTTTTGGCTGCTGGTATCGGTTGTTGGCGCATGACTATACAGCCGCCTCCCTTTGGCCTTGCCAAAACCTTTATCTTAAAGTCTATATCGACCCTGCAGGCATTTCGATCGGATGTAAAAATGCTATCCCATCGTTATATCTGGCGTCCTTGAGTGAAGAATCGCAATATACTCCCCGTACCCTGCCGATATACGTATTTTCCCTAATGGTCGGACACGTTTGGCGGGCGCTATAAAAATCTGATAGAGTCGTTAGGGAAAATGAGAAAAGGCAGGACCATGAAGGAGGCAATCGTCACATTCACGGCGCGGGGTGAAAAACCGAAACCACCGGTGGAGAAGCCGCCCGATGCGCCCCGAAGGCCACCGGTCGAAGACCCGCAAAAGGCGCCGGGGAAATCGCCGCCGATCCCCAATCATCCGCCGGTAGAGGAACCGCCCAACGCGCCGCAGGGGCCGCCGGTGAAAGAACCGCCACCGCAGGATCCCAATCGGACGCCGCCAAACCCGCCACTGCGAAGAACTCAGCGGGACGGATGACGGGTGGACACCAGCTAATTTTTGCGGCCACAATCGGCATCCCCGGGAAATATCGAATAGAATTGGAAATCATCGATATTAAAAGAAAAAGTTCCGTAAAACGACGAAATATCGTCGATCTGCCCTGGGCCCTGGAGCGCGTCGGAGAGATCATCGGCTGGCGCGAAGGCAAACAGACGGCGTTGTTTCTGGATTACGACGGCACCCTGACCCCGATCGTGGAGCGACCGGAACAGGCGGTATTGTCGGCTTCCATGCGCGACATCCTCAGGGCGCTGGCCGAGCGGTGCGTCGTGGCCATTGTCAGCGGTCGGGGCCTGGAGGACGTGCGGGAGCGGGTGGCGCTGGATGCGCTCTATTATGCCGGCAGCCACGGGTATGAAATCGACGGGCCGGGAGGCGAACGCATCCAAAACGAGATGGGCACAAAAGCCCTGCCGGCGTTAGACAAGGCCGAAATCGACCTGCGCCGCCGCCTGGCCGGTATTCGGGGGGCGCAGGTGGAGCGCAAACGGTTTTCGGTTGCGGTTCACTACCGGCGAGTGGCCGCCGGTCAAACGCGAGCGGTCGAGCGCATGGTGGATGAGGTTCTGAAGCTTTCCCAGGGGCTCCGCAGGGGTCACGGCAAAAAGGTTTACGAACTGCAGCCCGACCTTGACTGGAACAAGGGCCAAGCCGTGTTGTGGCTGATGCGGCGCCTGAGGTTGACCCCCGAGGAGATCCGACCCATCTATATCGGCGATGACGTGACCGATGAAGACGCTTTTTGCGTCCTGCAGGAAATTGGTGCCGGCATCGTGGTTCACGGTGGGGAAGAACGGCACACCTACGCCGGCTACGAACTCGTCGATCCGGACGAAGTCCAGCGCTTTCTGCAAAAGCTCGTCGAAGCGATCGAGTAAATAAAAAGATAGAATTTCTGTAAACGGCCAACCGACCAACGGGCCAACCGGCCAACGGTCAAAACCGACCATGGAGGTATTCTCATGCCAAAGATCGCCATCAACGGACTGGGAAGAATCGGGCGGGCCGTGCTGAAAATCGTCGTGGACACCCCGCAGCTGGAGCTGGCCGCCGTAAACGATCTGATCTCGACCGAAAACCTGGCCTAACTGCTGAAATACGACTCGGTCTACGGCCGCTACGGACAAAACGTCGTCGCCCGTGATGGGAAACTTGAAATCGGACGAACCGCCATTCCGGTTTTCAGCGAAAAGGATCCCGCCCGTCTGCCGTGGGAAAAACTGGGCATCGACGGGGTGTTCGAGTGTACGGGCGTTTTCCGAAGCAAAGAAGGCCTGCAAAAGCACCTGGATGCCGGTGCCGGGCGGGTGATCCTTTCGGCCCCGGCCAAGGGCGAGGGCGTCGAGATGGTCGTGCACGGCGTCAACCAGCCCGGCGGCGCTTCGAAGATGATCTCCTGCGCCAGATGCACGACCAACTGCATCTCCCCGGTGGTCGAGGTCATGGAACGCTATTTCGGCATCCGCAAGGCCGTCATGACCACCGTACATGCCTACACTTCCAGCCAGGCCATCGTGGACGGACCGCGCAACAAGTGGCGCCG
>JBAPWQ010000415.1:0-15880 GCA_049283795.1 Desulfobacterales bacterium
TGATGCCTTGTTTTTCACGAAAAACCTCGGCCCGCCTGACAATCAACTCGTCGATGCCCCGCCGGGGATCGCCAATCACGTAAGGCATCCCTCAGGCGCTGTAGGAAACGTCGTGGGTTTTTTCGAACACGGTCACCTCGAGGTCGGGGATGGTGCGCTTGGCCCTGCTGGCGGCACTCATGCCGGCGGCATCGGCGCCGATGATGACGAATTTCATGGCGGCTCTCCGTGATAAGGGGTGGATGACACACCGGGCGATCACCGGCGGTCGTCTGGTTGCCCGGCCGGTTTGGCGCTTTTCTTGCCGCGATCGGTTTGTTAAGATACGCGACTCTTTTTTTAACCATCAATAGTGTCACAAATCAATGACTGATAATGACTGATAACGATATTCGCCGCATCGAGTCGCTTCTGCCCGACGCCATGGCCGCCGACCGCTATGCCGCCGCCCGCCGGCTGGCGCAGCTGAAGCGCCGCGCTGCCGGCGCCACGGCCCGCGGCGATCTCACCCATCATCTGGCGGTGCTCGAACGGCGGCTTTTAAAATCGGCGGCCCGCAAGCAGTGGCGCGCGGCCAACCGGCCCCGGTTCCCCGATGTTCCCGAGCTGCCGATCTTCGACCGCAAAGAGGACATCATCGCCGCCATCGCTGCTCATGCGGTGGTGATCGTCGCGGGGGAAACCGGTTCCGGCAAGACGACCCAGCTGCCGAAGTATTGCCTGGCGGCGGGGCGGGGCATCGCCGGCCGGATCGGCTGCACCCAGCCGCGGCGGATCGCTGCGACATCGGTCGCACGGCGGATCGCCGAGGAAATGGGCGAGGCGCCCGGCCGCTCGGTGGGTTACAAGATCCGTTTTCAGGACCGCACCGGGCCCGAGGCCTTCATCAAGGTCATGACCGACGGCATCCTCCTGGCCGAGGTCCAGCAGGACCGCTACCTGGGCGAGTACGATACCATCATCGTCGACGAAGCCCACGAACGCAGCCTGAACATCGACTTCGTGCTGGGCCTGTTGAAGACGCTGTTAAAGAAGCGCCGCGACCTCAAGCTGATTATCACCTCGGCCACCATCGACACCGAAAAGTTTTCGCGCGCCTTCGACAACGCCCCGGTGATCGAGGTGTCCGGGCGCCTGTTCCCCGTGGAGGTCATCTATTATCCGGATGCCGCCGATGCGGCGGCCGCATCCGGGGAAGCGCCCGAAGAAGCGACGCCGGTGGAAACCGCGGTGGCCGCGGTCCGCGACGTGAGACGCCGGGGGCCTTTCGGCGATATCCTGGTTTTCATGCCGACCGAGCAGGACATTCGCGAGACCTGCGAGATCCTGGAAGGCGACCGCGCCCCCGGCGACCGGATCCTGCCGCTTTTTGCACGCCTGTCGGTCGACCGGCAGGCGCAGGTCTTCAAGCCGGCGGCTGGCCGCAAGATCATCGTCGCCACCAACGTGGCCGAGACGTCGCTGACGATTCCGGGCATCCGCTACGTGGTGGACACCGGGCTGGCCCGCATTTCCCAGTACAATCCGCGCACGCGCACCACGGCCCTGCCGGTCGAGCCGATCTCGCGCAGCAGTGCCGACCAGCGCAAGGGGCGCTGCGGGCGGGTGGAAAACGGCGTGTGCATCCGCCTCTTCGGCGAGCAGGACTTCCTGGCGCGGCCGCTCTTCACGCCGCCCGAGATCCTGCGGAGCAACCTGGCCGAGGTCATCCTGCGCATGACGGCCCTGCGATTGGGCGACATGGCCGGCTTCCCGTTCATAGATCCCCCGCCGGCCCGCAGCATCCGCGACGGCACCGAGGTCCTCAAGGAACTCGGTGCCATTGCCGAGGTTCCTCCGGAGAAAAAGACACCGGAGACCGACACAGCCCGCGCCGGCAAGCGCCGCCCGGAAGGGAAGCGGGCCGCAGGGATCGCGGCGGCGGGACCGGTCTTGACCAAGCGCGGCGCGCTGATGGCGCGGTTGCCGATTGATCCGCGCCTGTCGCGCATGTTGATCGAGGCCGCGCCGCAGGGCTGTCTGGCGGAGGTGACGGTCATCGCGGCCGCCCTGAGCATTCAGGACCCCCGCGAACGTCCCGTCGACCGCGCGGCGGAGGCCGATCGGGCCCAGGCTGTTTTCGTCGAGCCGACCTCTGATTTTCTGACCCTCGTCAACATCTGGAACCGGTATCGGGAGACCTCGGGGGAACGGAAACCGGGCGGCTCTGCGACGAACCAGGCCAAAAAATTCTGCCGGGCGCACTATTTGTCTTACCGCCGCATGCGCGAGTGGAGTGAAATTCACGCCCAGCTGAACGAGATCCTGGTCGAAAACGGCCTGCCGCGGGCCGGCGCGGCCGCAACCGACGCCGATGCCGACCGACGCCGGGCGGCCATCCACAAGGCCGTTTTAAGCGGATTCCTGTCCAACATCGGGTATAAGAAAGAGAAAAACATTTTTCAGGCCGCCAAGGGCCGCGAGGTGATGGTCTTTCCCGGCTCGGCGCTGTTCAACCGGGCCGGCGACTGGATCGTGGCGGCCGAAATGATCGAAACCAGCCGGCTGTTTGCCCGCACGGCGGCCACCATCGATGCCGCCTGGCTGGAAGAGCTGGGCGGATCGCTGTGCCGCTCCACCTATTTGAACCCCCGTTGGGATTCCCGTCGCGGGGAAGTGGTCGCCAGCCAGCAGGTGACGCTTTTCGGATTGGTGATCGTGACCGGCCGCCGGGTCTCATACGGGCCGATCGACCCGCAAGCCGGCCGGGCGATTTTCATCCGCGAGGCCCTGGTCGAGGGCGATCTGTCGCCCGTGCCCCCATTCCTGCGGCACAACCGGAAGGTGATCCGGCAGGTCAAGGACATGGAGGACCGCATCCGGCGGCGCGACATCCTGGTGGAGGACGAGGAGCTGGCGCGGTTTTACGAAAAACGCCTGGGGACGGTTTACGACCTGCGCACGCTGAACCGCTTGATCCGGAAAAAAGGCGGCGACGGGTCTCTGCGCATGCAGCCCGCCGACGTGATGACCTACGCTCTGGAAGAGCATCTGCTCGACCGGTACCCCGACCGCGTGACGCTGGGGGAAAAGCCGTACCGCTGCACCTACAGATTCAATCCCGGCCAGGAGGACGACGGCCTGACGGTCGCCATCCCGGCCACCACCGCCGGTCTGGTTCCGCCCGGCGCCACCGATCGGCTCGTTCCGGGCTTGCTGCAGGAAAAGATCGACATGCTGCTAAAGGGGTTGCCCAAGCCCTACCGCCGGCAGCTGGTCCCGATCGCCGCTACCGCCAAAGTCCTGGCCGACGAACTGGATCCGGACAGCCAGAGCCTGATCGGCGCCTTGGGCGAATCGATTTTCCGGCGATTCGGCGTGGATATCCCGGCTTCGGCCTGGTTGGTCGACGGACTGCCGGATCATCTGCGCATGCGGATCGCCATTACCGGACCCCGCGGTGAGGTCGTCCGCAGCTCGCGCGATCCGCAAATTCTGCGGCAGGGCGTTGCGGGCGCGCTGCCGGACGAAGACTGGGAATCGGCCCGGCAGCGCTGGGAGAAAACCCGCATCACCCAATGGGATTTCGGCGACCTGCCGGAGAGTGTCGATCTCACGGTGAAAGGGGGCCGCGAGTGGCTCGCCTTTCCCGGCCTGGCGGTCGAAGAGGACGAAGCGGGACGCAGTATCAACCTGAGGCTTTTTCGCCGGCGCGAGGCGGCGGAAGCCGCGCACGTCAAGGGTGTTGCCGCCCTGTACCGGCTCCATTTTTCAAGGGATCTGAAATTGTTAAAAAAGGCGCTGGCGCTGCCGTCGGAACGCTCGCGGGCCGCGCGCTGGTTCGGCGGAATCAAAGCGATCGAAAAGCGGCTCTACGATGCCGTCGTCTCGCAATTGTTCGAACTCGATATCCGCACCCGGGCGGCTTTCATCGACCGGGCCGAGATGCTTGGCGCCGGGATTATTTCCCGTGGCCGGGAGATGGCGGCGCAGGCGCTGCCCGTGATCGATGCCTATCACGCCGCCCGCAGCCGCCTTCACCAGTTGCAATCCGCCGCCGCGCCCCAACCGGTGCTTACGGCGTTTTACGACCGGCTGACGGCGGAGGTGGCGCGGCTTGTACCGGATAACTTCCTTGATCTTTACGACGCTAAACGTCTCGAGCACCTGCCGCGCTACGTGCGCGCGATCGAGGTCAGGGCCGAACGCGCCGCGGTCAACTTCGAGAAGGACCAGGCCAAGGCGGCCGGTCTGGCGCCCTTCACCGCCGGCCTCGAGCGCCTGCTGCAAAGCCTGTCCGCGGCCGTGAGCCCCGAAAAAAGAGCGGCGGTCGAGGACTTCTTCTGGTTGATCGAAGAGTACAAGGTCTCCCTCTTCGCCCAGGAACTCCGCACCGCCATTCCGGTATCCGAGAAGCGCCTGCGCGACCGGATGCGGGAGATCGAAAGGATGGGATGACAAAACAGGTCAAAGGGTGTACGAAGGAACTGCTGGCTGTCGGACTTCGCGAGTACCGTGAGATAGTATTCAAACCTTACCGTATCATCTACCGGGTCATGGCCAAAAATGTTTATGTCATGGTGATTGCCGACGGCCGCCGCGACTTGCATACATTGCTGCAACGGCCTCTTTTACAGGCATAGCTCTTCAGTTCTTGCTCATTGCCCTCTATTCGCACTCCATCAGCAAGAAATAGAAGGCCAACATCAAGCGGCTGCACCTGACATGACCGGTTGCCTCACTTCCGTGATAATCCCCACCTACAACCGCGCCTGGAGCGTGCGGGATGCGATCGATTCGGTGCTGGGACAGCGATCCGCCGATTTTGAGCTGATTGTCGTGGACGACGGGTCGACCGACGGAACGACGCGGATTCTGGAGGCTTATGGCGACCGCCTGCGGGTGATCCGCCAGGAGAGGAGCGGGGTCAGCGCCGCGCGCAACCGGGGCATTGCCGACTCGTCGGGAGTCTTGATCGCGCTGCTCGACTCCGATGACCTCTGGCTGCCGGACAAACTTGCCGTCCAGGTCGATTTCTTTCACAAAAATCCGGCGGCGCTGATCTGCCAGACAGAAGAAATATGGATTCGCAACGGCCTGCGGGTCAATCCGGGCAAAAAGCACCGCAAGGCTTCGGGCATGATATTCGAGCGCTCGCTGGAGCTTTGCCTGGTGAGCCCGTCGGCGGTGATGGTGCGGCGCGACCTTTTCGATATCGTCGGCCTGTTCGATGAGCGTCTGCCGGCCTGCGAGGATTACGACCTTTGGTTGCGGGTCGGCAGCCGCTTTCCCGTACACTTGATCGACAGGCCGCTTATCGTCAAACGCGGCGGCCATGCCGATCAGTTGTCACGACAACCCTCCCTTGACCGGTACCGCATTCAATCCCTCCAGAAATTGATCGAAGCCGGCCGGCTGCGCCCGTCGCAGCGCGATGCGGCCGTCATCACACTGCGGAAAAAATGCGCCGTTTACGCCAACGGATGCCTGAAACGCGGGCGTCTTGCGGAAGCGGCGCGCTTCGCCAGCCTGTCGCGAAAGTACCTTTTGGTGGGCTGACCGACGCCCCATCTCAAAATAATCCTACAAAATCGTTGTATTATCCCGCCGAGTCTGCTAAACGAGTAGTAGATTATGCGGTATCGTTCAATAATCATTATTAATTTATTAAATTATGTTTTTGAAATAAAATTATTCGGGAGAGAACCCAGGCCCTTTTTCCGGTCGGTATTTTTACCGTAACATCCCTTGTAACCAAAAGATCCCGGGTTTTCTTCGAACGCTCACCTATAACCACAGGAGGCACGTATGAAAAAGACACTGATATCGAGCCTGGCGATTCTGTTTGTCGCTGCGGCGTTTGTGGGAACATTGCCGATGGAGGCCCAGGCCAAAACCACCTTCGTGACGATCGGCACCGGCGGCATCACGGGGGTGTACTACCCCACTGGCGGCGCCATCGCCAAGATGGTCAATGCGAAGCGCGATAAATACGGGATCCGCGGCACGGTCGAATCCACCGGCGGTTCGGTGTTCAATGTCAACGCCGTCATGGCCGGGGACCTGGAATTCGGTGTCGTGCAATCCGACCGGCAGTATCAGGCCATCAACGGCCTGGCGGAATGGAAGGACATGGGCGCCCAGAAGAACCTGCGGGCCGTTTTCAGCATCCACCCCGAATCGATCACTCTGGTCGGGGCGGTCGATGCCGGCATCAACAGCATCCAGGACCTGAAGGGCAAACGGGTCAACATCGGCAATCCCGGGTCCGGGCAGCGTCAGAACTCGATCGATGCGCTGACGGCCGCCGGCCTGGACTATGAAAAAGACATCATCGCCGAGGGGGTCGTGGCCGATGAGGCGCCGGGCCTGCTGCAGGATGGCCGCATCGATGCCTATTTCTACACTGTGGGCCACCCGGCCGGAAACATCAAGGAAGCCACGGCCGGCAAGCGCGCGGTGCGGATCTGCGACATCGGCGGGCCCAAGTTACAGGATCTCATCCAGGAGAAGCCCTATTATGCGGAGGCCGTCATTCCCATGAGTTTTTATCCCGGGGCGGCCAACAAACAGGAGGAGGTCAAAACCTTCGGCGTCAAGGCAACGTTCGTCACCAACGCCGATGTGCCCGACGAGGTGGTTTACGCGATCACCAAGGAGGTCTTCGACAATTTTGAAGACTTCAAGAAACTGCACCCGGCTTACAAGGTCCTGACTAAAAAGGGGATGCTGACCGGCCTTTCGGCGCCCATTCACCCCGGCGCCATGAAGTACTATAAAGAGGCGGGGCTCAAATAGACCTCTCTTTTATTCGCGGCAGGTTATTCACGATGACGGCGGTGGGGCGACCTGCCGCCATTTTCGTTCGGACGGGGAGCATATGAGTCGGCATCAGCCCGTAACAAACGGCAAAAACCGCCAGGATGCCCGGCGGATAGTGGAAGAAGAAGGCGCCATCAGAAAACCCGCGGGGATCGAGAAGTATGTCGTTCCCACCATTGCCGTCTCGTGGTCCTTGTTTCAGCTGTCCATCGCCAGTTGGTGGATTCTCGACACGGTCTTTATCCGGGCAATCCACCTGGCCTTCGCCCTTCTCATCGTTTATCTGAGCTACCCGTTTTTCAAGAAAAAGCGGTGGGGTCCCGGATTTCTGTCGGCCACGCGCAAAATTCCGATCATGGACTACCTCCTGGCCGCCGTCGCCGCCATATCAGCCCTTTACATTCTTATCGACTACCAGGGCATTGTCACCCGTTACGGCCTGCCGATCACGCGCGATATCGTTGTCGGCATCGCACTTGTGGCCTTTTTGCTGGAGGCCTCGCGGCGGGTCATCGGTCCGGCGCTGTCGATCGTGGCTCTGTCTTTTTGCGTCTACGCTTTCTTCGGTCCCTACATGCCCGATTTGATCGCCTTCAAAGGAGTGTCGCTCAGCCGCTTCGTCGGGCAGATGACGATGTCCACCGAAGGCATTTACGGGATTCCGCTGGATGTCTCGGCCACCATCGTCTTTCTTTTCGTGCTGTTCGGCGCGATGCTGGAAAAAGCGGGAGCCGGACAGTATTTCATTCACCTGGCGCTGAGCCTGCTGGGCGGTTTCAAGGGCGGCCCGGCCAAGGCGGCCGTCATGGGCAGCGGGCTGACGGGCCTGGTTTCCGGGTCGAGCATCGCCAACATCGTCACCACCGGCACCTTCACCATCCCGCTGATGAAAAAAGTGGGCTATCCGCCTACCAAGGCGGCCGCCATCGAAGTGGCCGCCAGCACCGACGGCCAATTGGCGCCGCCCATCATGGGCGCCGCCGCCTTCATCATCGCCGAGTATGTCAACGTTCCCTACGTCGAGGTCATCAAGGCCGCGGCGATCCCGGCCTTTGCCTCCTATGCGGCCTTGTTCTACATCACGCACATCGAGGCCTCGAAGCTCGGGCTCAAAGGCATGCCGCGCAGCGAGCTGCCGCCCTTCTTCAAGACCCTTTTGAGCGGGGTCCACTACCTGGTTCCGATCTCGATGCTGCTCTACGAGCTGATCATCGTCCGCCACTCTCCCGAACTGGCGGCCTTTAACGCCATCTGGGTCATGGCCGTGATCATGATTCTCCAGGACCCGATCCGAGCCTGGCGGTGCGGGAAACCCATCCGGCCGGCGTTCAAAACAGCGGTTGCCATGCTTTTTTCCGCCCTGTCCCGCGGGGCCCGCAACATGGTCTCCGTCGCCCTGGCGACCGCGGCGGCCGGCATCATCGTGGGCGTGGTGTCGATGGGGCTGGGTCAGTTGATCACGGCCATCATCGATACCCTATCGGGCGGCAACATCTTTATCATGCTCGTGATCACCGCCATCACCAGCATGATCATCGGCATGGGGCTGCCCACCACGGCCACTTACATCGTCATGGCCTCGCTGACGGCCCCGGCCATCGTCGTCGTAGGGCAGATGAACGATTTCATCGTGCCGCTGATGGCGGCCCACCTGTTCTGCTTTTATTTCGGCATTCTGGCCGACGACACGCCGCCGGTGGGACTGGCGGCTTACGCCGCCGCGGCGATTGCCAAGTCGCCGCCCATTCCAACCGGCATCCAGGGATTCATGTACGACATCCGCACGGCTATCTTGCCCTTCATGTTCATTTTCAACAGTGACCTGATCCTGCACGAGATCGACAGCTGGCCCCAGGGACTTCTGATTTTCGCCATGGCGTGCGTGGGAAACTTCGCCTTCGCATCGGCCACCCAGGGCTGGTTTGTCGCCAAAAACCGTTTTTATGAGATTCCGATGTTTCTGGCGGTGACCCTGACGCTCATGCGGCCGGGGATGATCGCATCCTGGATCGGCATTCCTTATGACCAGCGCTACTATGCCTACCTGGTGGGGCTGGCCCTGTGGGGACTGCTGTACCTCATGCAAAGACCGCGCATTCCGAAATTGCTGCATCCGGCCGTAGTGTGACGCAACCCGCCGGAAACAAGGTCCAGCGACCAAAAGGGGGTTCGGGAGAGTGGAGTTTTGAGGCGCAAATCACTTCATGGTGACGCGGAAGATTTCCTCGATGGTGGTGACGCCATTTAACAGCTTCTGGATTCCGTCCTGGCGCAGGGACATCATGTTCAGCTCCAGCGCTCTTTTCTTGATCACGTTTGAATCATAGGTCTTGAGGATCAGCGACCTGAGTTCGTCGTTCAGTTCCATGATTTCGAATATCGCGTTGCGGCCCTTGTAGCCCGTGTGAAAACAGTTTTCGCAGCCCCTGGCCCGGTATATCCGGTGGGTGCGGAAACGCGCGGGGTCCATCCCGATGCTCTTGAAGGCCATGTCATCGGGCTTGAAGGCCTCCTTGCAGTCATTGCAGAGCGTGCGGACCAGCCGCTGCGCGATGACCGCGAGCAGGGAGGAGGAAATCAGGAACGGTTCGACGCCGATGTCCACCAGCCGGGTAATGGCGCTGGCCGAGTCGTTGGTGTGCAGGGTGGAGAAGACCAGGTGGCCGGTCAGCGCCGACTGCACGGCGATGTCGGCGGTTTCCTTGTCCCGGATCTCACCGATGAGAATCACATCCGGGTCCTGGCGCACGATGGAGCGCAGCCCGCGGGCGAAGGTCAAATCGATCTTGGGATTGACCTGGATCTGGCTGATGCCCTTGATCTGATACTCGACCGGGTCCTCGATCGTGATGATGTTGATGTCCGGCTTGTTGATCGTCGTCAAAATCGCATACAGCGTGGTGGTTTTGCCGCTGCCGGTGGGACCGGTGTTCAGGATGATCCCGTTCGGGCTCTGCACCAGCGCCTTGAGAATGGCCAGGCGATCGGGCGACAGGCCGATTTCCGGCAGGTCGAAGACCGCGCTGGTCTTGTTCAGGAGCCGCAGAACCACGCGCTCGCCGAACGAGGTCGGAATGGTGGACACCCGCACGTCGATGTCCTGGGCGCCGATCTTGATGTCCAGGCGGCCGTCCTGGGGCAGCCGCTTCTCGGCGATGTTCAGTTTGGCCATGACCTTGATGCGCGAGATCAGGGCCGGCTGGATCCACTTGGGTGGGGTAAGGAGGTCGTAGAGAATGCCGTCGATGCGGTAGCGGACCTTGAAGCTGTCCTGGTAGGGTTCGATGTGAATATCGCTGGCGCGGGCCTTGATCGACTGGGAAAGAATATGGTTCACCAGCTTGATGATCGGTGCATCGCTGGTGTCATCGAGCAGATCGGCGGTATCCTCGAGTTCGCTGATGATGTTGCTGCCGTCTTCTTCCAGCCCCTGAACGAGTTCTTCGGCGGTGCTCTGGCTGAGATCGTAAGAGATGTTGACGGCGGCCAGGATGGCTTCCTTGGTCGAGAGCACCACGTCGTATTCTTTGAGATCGAGCGAGCGCACCAGATCGTCGAGCGGCTGGAAACCGGACGGGTCGTTCATGGCGATGACATACTTGCTGCGGGGTTTCGATGCGTCTTCGGCGCCGGCAGCGGCCGGCGGCGCGCCGCCGGCCTTGGGGTTTTCCTGGACGTTGATGACCAGCGGGACCATCAGGTACTTCTTCAGGAACTGGATCGGGATGCGGCGGGTGAAGGCGAAGTCGATGTTGTCGAGCGGCAGGTCGAACCAGACCGGCAGGTCGTAGAGAAAGCTCATCGCTTCGAGCAGCTGTCGTTCCGTTAGAATATTTCGGTTGACGAGGATGTCGCCCAGGCGGCCGCCCTTTTCTTGCTTGACCTGCAGGGCTTCCGCGAAGCGCGCCTCGGTGATTCCGAAGCTGTTTTCAAGGATGTGGAACAGTCTGTTCTCCATCGGCTTTCTTTTATCTTCTTATTTTATCTATTTTAAATTATTTGGGTTGGGGCATTCGCCGGGGCAGGCCGAACAGCTTGATCTGGCCTTCCTGGATCTGGCCCTCTGAGATCTGGCCCTCCTGGAGTTGACCTTTCTGGATCTGGCCTTCCTGGCCATAACCGCCGCGCAATGTGTCCATCGTTGTTTTCTTCTGGCCGTATACGGTGGCGGCTTCGGCCGGGTTGTTGATGACGTGCGGGGTCAGAAAGATGTACAAGTTGGTCTTTTGCTGCGACCGGTTCTGGTATTTGAAAAGCCATCCGAGCACCGGGATGTCGCCCAACAGCGGGACCTTGTATTCCGCAACCGAGTTGGTGTCATCGATCAGCCCGCCGATGACGATGGTGCTCTTGTCGTCCACGATAACCGTGGTGTCGATCGTGCGTTTGAAGGTGGTGGGGCGAAAATCGGTTGTGGATTCCAGGGCGCTGACCTCCAGGCCGATGGTCAGCCGTACGAGCCGCTCGATGCTGATGTGCGGTGTGATTTTTAAAATCGTGCCGACATCGCGGTATTCGAAGGAGTTAAAGGTTTCATTGTCGGTCGTCGAGGTGCGCGTCTGAAAGGGGATGTTCTTGCCGACGTTGATCTTGGCTTCCTCGTTTTCGGTGGTCAGGATCTGCGGCGTCTGCATGATGTTGACGTCCCGGTCTTGCTTGAACGCCTGCACCAGGGCGGTCAGGTTGTTGAACTTGATGCCGGCGATATCGATCGCCTCGGTGAAGACGCCGAAAGAAAATCCCTGCGGCAGAATACCCTGGGTCAAAGCCGGAATGGCGGATTGTGGCGTCAGGAACCCGCCGCCCACCGCCGCCTCCCGGTTGCCGATGTTGGATGTGCCGGCTGCGGTCCACTCCGTTCCCAGGCTGAAATCCTTTTGAGCGTTGACTTCCATGATCACGGCTTCGATGTAGACCATCGGCCGCGGGATATCGAGTTTCCTGATGACTTCCTCCACCACGGTGTAGTCGTCGCTGCTGGCCGTGATCACAAGGCTGTTGGTGGCCTTGTCGGCCGTGATGTTCACCTTGCCGGCGAGCAGCGGCGCGCCGGTGGCCGCGACCCGCTCCTTTGTTTGGGTGACATCCTTGGTCGGCAGGTTCTGCAGAACCTTGGCGATTTCTTCCGCGTTGGCGTATTCCAGGAAGTAAACCCGTATTTTTTCCTTGCCCCGCGGGGTTTCACGGTCCAGAAAATCGATCAGCTGCCGCACCCGGTCCAGTTCCACCGTGCTGGCCAGAACGATGACCGTGTTGGTGCGCTCGTCGGCAACGAACTTGGTGGTGTCGCCGCCGGCGGTGTTCTTGCGCGGCGCTCCCTTGGGCTGAAACAGGGCCGTCAGCGTTTCGACCATTTTGGTGCTGTCGGCGTGCTGGAGCGGGATGACCGAGATTTTGCGACCGACATCGGCCACATCGATTTCCTTCAGGATCTTGATCAGCCGCTGGATGTTCGACAGCACGTCGGTGACGATCAGGGTGTTGGTCGGGTCATAGGCCACGATGAGGCTGGTCTTTGACACCATGGGGGTGAACAGCCGCTTGACCTCATTGGCATCGGCGTACGTCAGGGGGATCAGCTGGGTGACGAGCTGGTCCTGCGGGGCTGTGGGCTTGGTGCTGGTGCGGGTCGGGATGTCACTCGTGCGGGCTTCCGGCGCCGGCAGGATCTTGGTCACCTTGCCGGCCTGAACCGTGCTGAACCCGTGAACATCCAGCACCGACTCGAACACCTTGTAAGCCTCGGCCACCGATATCTTGGTCGGCGAAATGATGGTCACATTGCCCCGGACACGCTGGTCGACAATGAAGTTCTTGCCGGTCAACTCGCTGATGAACTTTATGAAGACATTGATGTCGACGTTGTTGAAGTCGATGGTGACGAAACGGTCTTCCGAATTGCCGGTATCGGAAGCCGCGTCGGCGGGGACCCGGCTGATGACCGCCACGAACACCAGAAAAAGGATCATGCAGCAGCCGATGATTTTGCGATTGTTCTGTATTGGTCTCATTTTGATAGGGAGTGCCTGTTTGCCGTTGTTGAAGGTTGTGTCCGCCCGGCCCTTCCTGCACCGCGGCCGTAAAGCCGGCCGCTTGCCGCGGGCAGCGGGGGAATTACCGGGTATCGAATGTCTCTGCCATCAAGACCGCATCAACGGTTCCGGCCTGCCGACCCGTTTTGGATATCGACAGCCCTTTGACCCGTACCAGGTTGTTCGATGTCTCGATTCTGTAAAGGTAAGACGTCAACTCCTTCATCGTGATGTTCTGCAGCTTGGTTTCCACGACTGACAGATCGTACGGGCTGTTCTCAAGGGTCGTCTTGGACGGTTTCATGTAAGCGATGCGGTCCTTCAACCCGACCTGTCCCGCCAGGGTGTCGAGGAATGAAAACAGGGTAAACCCACTGCTTCTTCCGGCCATTCGGCCTTTTTCGGAGTCGGTGATTTTCTTGATGCCTTCATATTCCGCCTTCAGGACCAGCATTTCTTTCAACGCCTGGGTCTGAGCCTCTATCTGCCGGTCCAACTGCCGTCGCTTGTCCACCAGAGGGAAAATCACCGCCTGCAGCAGAATGATGACGGCGATCAGGCCGGCGGCCGCCCAGATGACGTATTTCTCGCGTTTGGTGATCGCAAACGGAAGCAGTTTCAATAGTTTTTTCATGCTAACAATCAGGGCCCTTTGAACCGTCACAGTGCATCGAAGCAGGGGCGAAAAATTTTTCGCCCCTATAATTAAAATCCCAGTTTCAGCCGGAATTTGATCCGATTGCTCGAATCCTCCTTGGTGGTCGAAACGATCGTGACCGATTTGAAGATTTTGCTCTGCTCGAGCCGGCTTTTGACGGTATCGACGGAATTGAACGTGTCCGAGTCGCCATTGATCACCACGTTGTCCTCCCCGATAACGATGCGGGTGAATTTCACGTCGATATCGGCCGGGATGTTCTTGCTGATGTCATTCAAAATGTCGATGGTCGACATGTTGGCCTGCCCGCCGGCCGGGCTCAGGGAAACCTTGCGGAGTTCCTCGATGTTCACCCGCATCTGCTGCAGGGGGTTGACGATTTTCTTCACGTCCGGAAACGTCGATTGGAAGATGGCGGTGATGCGGCCGTTGATCGTGTTCAGCTGTTTGTTTTTATAATAATAATCGATCGAGACCGACAACAGCCACACCAGCAGCAGACCCGCCGCCAGGGCCCCGGAAACCAGAAGGCTCTTCTTATATTCGGTCCAGCGCTTTTTTATGGCGAAAGGACCTTTTCTGAAGTTCAGCCCCTTGATGCCGATGACCTCGAGCAGCGCCAGGGCCAGGGCGTTGTTCATCTGGTGGGGCTTCCAGGAATCGACCGGTACCTCTTTTATCCGGGCCTGTGTGTCTTGCACCAGGTCGATGCGTTGGGTCGGGACCTTCAGCAACCGCGACAGCGTGGCTTCGAAACCGTTTTCACCCAATGCCGGTCCGGTGACGAAGATCTTCTCGGGTTTGAACGGCCGGTCGCCGGTCTCCTCCATGGCATACAGGGTGCGCTGGATGCTTTGTCCCAGCATGTCGGCATGCGACTCGTAGGCGCGGTCGGCGGGCAGGGCGCGCACCATCGAGAGCTGGCCGGCAATCATGATGAAAATCGTGCTGCTGCCGCTCCGGACATCCACGATCAGGGCGTTTTCGGGCAGGTCTCCCAGCCTCGCCAGGCACAGGGCCGACGGGTAGCCGCTGACCGTGACGATCTGCGGATCGATGTGGTGGGTCCCCAGCAGATCCAGGATGGATTTCAGGCCCGAAACATTGCAGGCCGCCGCGATAACGTCCGTCTCTTCTCCCTGGCCGTCGAGTTTTATCGGATGGAAATCGACGACGACCTCCTCCAGCGGAAAGGGCAGCATCGGTTCGAGTTCGAACGGCAGAATCTGTTTGATCTTGTTGGCCTGCCGGAACGGGACCCGCAGATTTCTGAAAGACACGTGGTCGGCCGGCAGGGATGCGATGCAGACGCTGCCTTCGACCGGCATCTCCTCGGTCAGCTGATCCAGGGCCGCGGCCAGCGGGTCGTCGCCCTCTTCCTGAAACGGTATGTAGGAGTAGGCCTCCACTCGGCTTTCTTTAAAGCCGCTGTTGACCAACACCGCTGCAAGGGCCTTGTTCTGGATGTCGAGGCCCAGGATTCTCTTGCCCATTGTCACCCTTCCGGCAGGCGTTCGCGCCCGGCCGGTTTAATTAAGTGCTAAATATCCATTATATCATCAAGTTTGTTCCCAACTCAAGACGCGGCAGACGATCTGGCCCGTTTCGGGTTCGGTCTCGCGGTGGACGACCACCGTGGCTGCGAGGCTGACGCCGTTGAGGCTGGCGGCCGCCTCGATTCTGAAAAGATCGCTTTGCGTGGTGACAATGTTGCTGTCAAACTCGATGTCCCCGGCGCCGGGAACCTGTTTGTACCAGTTGGCGCTCCCAAGGTCGTGGCTGAAAGTGTCGCTCGTTTTTTCGAGCCTGAACTCGCTGATCGGCAGGGCCAGGTCCTGGTTCTCCTCCGGCAATAACGCGGCGAGGACCGGCATCTCCGCGGTGTTGATGTTGATTTTTCCGGTGAAGGTGAAATTGCCGCCGTCATCGGTCATGCCGCCGACCGTCAGATACGGGGCGAGGCCCGGCAGTTCGTTCGTGCCGTAAAACAGTTCCGGCGTGAACCCCTTGACCTGCAACAACTCCTTCAGGTGGGTGAAGGGACCGTTGCGGATGTCGACCGGCGGGTCCAGGTCGCGGTAATAATCGGATTCGGCCCCGCTCAAGCCGGTGATGGCGTCGTCGTCGCCGAAATCGAGCCAGTCCTTCAGGGAATTGATGATCGTGTTGACCGGGTCGGTTTCATCCGGGTGCTCGTAGGCCAAAAATGCCAATTTGAGCAGGCGCTCCCAGAGCTGGCGCTGCTTTTCGTTGAATTCGCGGCCTTCGGGAAATTTCACCAGGGCGTTGACCTGGATGCGGCTGCGCTCGTCGCTGATTTTGACCTCCAGCTTGCTGCCGTCGAACGGGATGGCCTCCAGTACGCTGTTGACCTTGGCAGGGTCGGCCC
>JBAPWQ010000416.1:0-1771 GCA_049283795.1 Desulfobacterales bacterium
TGGATCAGGGTGCGCGGCGTCTGGTCGGTCCAGTCCGATGGTTCCTTGAACTCCTTGATCAGGTCAAGACGTCCCTGCTGCGAGAGCCGTTCGTGAATCATGTACCAGGCGCAGGGCTGCTCCTGGCTGATTTCGCATTTACCTTTGTTGGTGCCGCCGCAGGGGCCGTTGTAAAGGCCTTTGGCGCACATGGTCACCGGGCAGATCCCGCCGGTCATGCCGAGCACGCACTTGCCGCACGAGCGGCAGCGCTCCTCGTACCAACCCACGGCCTGGTTGACCGCCAGGCCGGTGGTGTCGACCCCCGGAAAAACCGGCTTGTCGGGAAACCGCTCGGCTAGAAACTGGATGCCGACCCCGCAGGCCATCGAAATGATGGCATCCTGGTCCTTGACCAATTCATCCAGTTCGGCCAGATACTCACGGTCGCACTGGCGTTCCACGGTATGGGCCGACAGCTCGATCGGGTTGTCGTCCAATTTGCGGGCCATTTCCAGTTCGGTATTGAGCACCGCCACTTCTTTTTCCCCTCCGGCCAGGCAAACCGAGACGCAGGTGCCGCAGCCCACATTGAGCACTTTCCGGTAGGGCTTGAGCATCTCTTTTATTTCTTCGAAGGGTTTACGTTTCGCTACGATCATTGCTCCTCCTGTCTTGCCAATCGGCCCGTTTCCCGCCGACCGGAGATTACTCTTCCATTTCCGGGTGGAACATCAGGACATCCTGCAAATCTTCACCCAGGTAGGCGCGTTCTTTGGGGCCCAGGATGCCGAGAGACAGGCAAATGAGTGTCCACAGGTGCACCACATGGTAATTGCCCTCGAAATGTTCGCTCAGATCGTGGATCTGGGCGTGGCAGTTGTGACAAGGGGCGATGCAGTAGGTGGCTTGGGTCTTTTTGATCTGCTCATCCTTGAGCCGGCCGTAGTCACGCCGCTGCTCGGTATAGCCCGACTGCAGGTACCCGCCACCGCCGCCGCAGCAGTAGTTGTTCGAGCGGTTGGGGGTCATGTCGATGAAATTTTCCTCGCCCACCACGCTCTTGACCACGAACCTCAGGTCCTCAGCCACCGGGTCGCCGAAGCTCTTGCGCACCAGCTGACAGGGGTCCTGGACCGTGAACTTGACCTTCAGGTCCTTGTTCCAGTCGCTGTTGACCTTCAGCTTGCCCTCGCGGATCCACTGGGCGTAATATTGAATGATGCTTTTGATCTCGAAGTTGTAGGGGATGTTGAATTTTTTCAGTCCGGCCCGGACTGCAAAGAGTTCGTGCCCTCACTCGGTGTTGAGCCAGACCTTGCACTTCAAGTCCTCCACGGCTTTCACCTTGACCTCCACGATGTGCTTCCAGGCATCGTTGTCGGCCAGAAACATGCAGTAGTTCTCGGCCGCCCAGCCCTTGGTGCCATAGGTCCAGTCCGCTCCGACGAGGTGCAGGATCTTCCACAGCGGCACCATCTCGTCGGGTTCGGTCACCGGTTCGCGCGAGTTCTGGTTCAGAAAAAATTCCACGCCCTCCTTGTTGACCGGCGCCAGCATCTCGGCAAATTCGGGCTGACCCTCCTGATACTCTTCCAGAACGTCTTCCACCACGAACTGGAAGTCCTCCTCGGTGTCACCCATCGCGCTGCAGGTGTCGTTTCTGAGCGCCATATCGCAGGAGCCCAGGATCCCCTTGGGGCGTTTTTCGCGCGGCCATTCCTTGCGGGCATTGAATACCAGTTGCGGGATGTCGATCTTCATCGGGCACACGTAAATGCACCGCTGGCAC
>JBAPWQ010000417.1:0-5139 GCA_049283795.1 Desulfobacterales bacterium
ATGATCCCGTCATCGAGCACGCGGATCTTTTCGGTCATGGTGCGAAAAAGCATCTTGGACCACGCCTCGGCCATGCCGCCCAAATCCGGCCGGCCGATGGAGAGGATGAAAACGGTGTCGCCGGAGACGAGAAATTTTCCGTCCAGGAGGTAGGAAGTGCTGCCCGGCGTGTGCCCCGGCGTGTGCATCACCTTTACTTCGGGGCCGCCGCCGGTGAAAGAGTATCGCTCGCCGTCGACCGCCGGCGTAAAGTGAAACCGCGCCTCCTTGAAATCCGGTTCGGGGGCCATCATCTGCGCGCCAGTGGCTTTTACCAGCATCGGGCTGCCCGAAATGTAGTCCGCCTGGCGATGGGTTTCGAACGTCCGGATGACGGCACACCCGCGCTCGTCGGCAAACTCCTGATACGCATCGATATTCTTGGACGGGTCGAAAAGCATCATCTCCTTGCCGAAAACCAGGCCGTAGCTGCACGAGGCCTTGCCCGGTCGCCTAAACTGGTACAGGTCGTATCCGTTGCCGTCGTTCACCCGGATCGGCGCCAGCAGGTTGCCCCAAGCCTTGATGCCCAGCTGCAGCGCGGCGACGTCCGTAAATCCGTGATTCAGCAGTATTTCACCGACATATTTCGCCGAACCTTCCTTGGCGCAAACGATGCGGATCCTGCGCCCCCGCGGCACACGGTCCACGCTTTGCTGCTCGTGTTCGACAAATTCCATATAGGGCACATTCATCATGTCGATCGGGTAAGGTCCCTCGACCTTGAACCGGCCGAATTCGACGTCGTTGCGCACATCCAATAAAAGAAAATCTTCTTTTGCCGTCAACCAGTCAAAAAGGTCAGCTGCCGTAAAGGTCTGGACTTCCATGAATTATCTCCTTGTATCTTAAGGTTGGGCCATGTCGGTTCGAAGAAAGCCTGTCGCATATCTCACCAGAGGCATCGGCCAAGATTAGGGAAAAGGCCTGGTCGCGTCAAGCATGTTTTTCCCTTGTCTAATCCACCGGCAAGGTATAAGGACACGGCATTGCGCGGTCAGAAGGCGGCATGATGCGCCGAATTCAACCGGATATATGAAGAATTCTTCGCACATCACCGTCCGGCGCGGGCCGTTGTCGAAGTTGGCGCGCTGCCCAAGGGGGGTCTGGTGAAAGTGAAGAGTGTGGCCTATGCCGACGCCTGACCACCGACCGTGACCGGAAAGATCGTCGGGAACGCACGGGGACTCACTGCACCATTTTTATAATTGGGCGCCAAGTAATTACCAGGGTCTATTCGACATGCCGGCAACAACGTTTGACGTGGCCATCATCGGCGGCGGTATCATGGGCAGCGCCACCGCCTTCAACCTGATGAAAATGGACAACCGGTTGAAGGTCGCGGTGATCGAACGGGACCCGGCCTATACCCGGGCCTCGACCACCCTTTCCCTGAGCAATGCCCGCATCCAGTTCAGCCTGCGGGAAAATATCGAAATTTCGCAATACGCCTTGGCGGTGCTGGAGCGTTTCGCAGCGGATATGGCCGTGGGCGACAGGGCCCCGCAGGTGGCATTGCGGCGGGAGGGCAATCTTTTTCTGGTATCTGCGAACGGCCGCGGGGCGGCCGCGGCGGCCTTGGACCTGCAACAGTCGCTGGGCTGCCGGGTCGACTGGCTTTCCCCGCCGGAAATCAGCGCCCGCTTTCCACTTTACGATGTTGACGGCCTAGCCGGCGCCACCTTCAGCCCGGACGACGGCCATTTCGATGCCTACGCCTTTTTGATGGGCTACAGGTCCAAGGCCCGTTCTTTGGGGGCCGCTTATCTGCACGACGAAGTGATCGCCATCGAGACATCCAAAAATCGCGTCGAAGGCGTCCGGTTGAAATCCGGGCCCACGCTGCGGGCCGGATTCGTGATCAACTGCGCCGGCGCCTGGGCGGCGGAAGCGGTCCGCGGCCTGGGCATTGATTTGCCGGTCCGTCCGGTCAAGCGCCAGGTGTTCACCGTGGACACCAAGGTCAAGCCCGCCGGGCCGCTGCCGTTGACGGTCCTGCCATCCGGCCTCTATTTCCGCAGCGAAACCGGGGGGGTGATCCTGGTGGGCAAGTCGCTGGCGGAGGATCCGGCCGGCTTCGATTTCTCCTGGGACGACAAGCGCTTCACCGACATTCTCTGGCCCGAACTGGCCGCGTTCGTCCCGGCCTTCGACACCTTGAAGCTCGTCCGCGGCTGGGCCGGGCTGTATGCGGTCAATACCCTCGACGGCAATGCCATCCTGGGCGAGTGGCCCGAGATAAAGGGCCTTTTTCTGGCCAACGGTTTTTCCGGACACGGTCTGCAGCAGGGGCCGGCCGTCGGCCGCTACCTGGCCGAACTGATAACGGGTCGGCCCCCGAGCCTGGACCTGTCCCGACTCGGCCCCGAGCGGATTCTGGCGAGGCGGCAGATCAGCGAGAACGGGTTGGTGTAGGGGCGAAAAATTTTTCGCCCTCTGAACGCGATAAACGTCGACCCTCGAACGCTCGGCATCGAATGGTGAAGATCACAACAGCCGATCATGCATGACCGTGTATTTTGAGTCTAAAAAATTCCGAAACATCCGGTGCGCTGATGGTGGCGGCCGGTGCCGTGCTGATCAGTTTTTCGGCGGTGTTCGTCAAGCTGGCTAACGTCAGCCCCACCATGGCCGGGTTCTACCGGACCTTCTTCGGTGGTGTCATCCTCCTGATCATCCTGGTTATCAGGAGAGAAGCGCTCTGGAAGGGGGCTTCCTTTCTGTATCGCGGCATTTTCTGCGGGGTTGTTTTTTCGCTCGATCTGTTTTTCTGGCACCTGTCCATCCATTTCGTCGGGCCCGGTCTGGCCACCATTCTGGCGAACTTTCAGGTATTTCTGCTGGCCCTCTACGGAGTTTTCATTCTGAAAGAACCGGTCAATTTGCGAACCGTTCTGGCGATGCCCCTCGCGGTTTTCGGACTTTTTCTACTGGCCGGTGTTCACTGGCGTCAACTGGGAGAAATATACCGGCTGGGGGTGGCGTTGGGTCTGGCGACCGCCGGCTGTTATGCCGTTTACATCCTGGGTCTGCGCCGGCTGCAATCCCAAAAAAACGCCCCTTCCGCCATGGCGAACCTGGCCGTCATTTCGCTGGTCTCCGCGCTTATTCTGGGTGCGGCGGCCTGGCTGCGAGATGATCGGTTCGCCATTCCCGACCTGCAGAGCCTCTTTTCACTGGCCGCTTACGGCCTCTTCAGCCAGGTCATCGGCTGGGTCCTGATAACCCGCGGCCTGACCCGGCTCCGGTCTTCCCTCGTCGGTCTGCTGATCCTGCTGCAACCGGCCCTTTCCTTTACCTGGGATATTCTTTTTTTTCATCGGGCAACCGACTTTTACGGGGCGATCGGCGCGGTCCTGGCCTTGACCGCTATTTATCTGGGAACAACGACCGGGACCGGTAAAAAAGCGGCCGCGTGAGTGAATTAAATTTAGAATCTTAACACCTATGGGTGGATTGACAATCAATTAAACCGGTTGACAGCATTCAGAAACTAATTGTATAGGAACTAAACCCCTAGCCAACGGCGAGGGCGACTCTTTTCCCGGCCTTTTTCAGGGCCGGCACTGGCGGGATGCTTCCGGCCGGAACGATGGGTAAATGGGCGAACTGGTTCTTGAAAACGTCGCCAAGAATTTCGGTGGTCTGAAGGCCGTCGATCGTCTTGACATGACACTCGGAAAGGGAGAGATACTCGGCCTCATCGGCCCAAACGGCGCCGGTAAAACCACCGTTTTCAACCTGATCACGGGAGTATATGCACCCAATAGCGGGAAGGTCACGTACCGCAACAAAAAAATCAGCGGACTCAGGCCGCACGACATCGTGGCCGCCGGAATCGCGCGCACTTTTCAAAACATACGCCTCTTCAAGGCCATGACGGTGCTCGAAAACGTTCTGGCCGGCCTTCATTGCCGCACGAAAGCCAATATCGTCGATGCCATCTTTCAAACGCGGTTCCAAGCCAAGGAAGAACGATCGAGCCGCGAAAAAGCCGCCGCCATTCTCGATTTCTTGAAGCTGTATGAATGGCGGGATGAAATGGCGGCCAATCTTTCCTACGGCTTTCAGCGCCGGCTTGAAATCGCCCGCGCGCTCGCCACCGACCCGGGCACGATTCTTCTAGACGAACCGGCGGCCGGCATGAATCCGAACGAATCCGTCAAGCTGATGCGTCTGATCGAATCGATCCTCGCCCGGGACATCAATATCTTGCTGGTGGAGCACGACATGCGCGTCATCATGGGGATATGCCACCGGATCGTCGTGCTCGATTACGGCCGTAAAATCGCCGAGGGGACCCCGGCCGAAATCCGCCGCGACCCGCAAGTCATCGAAGCGTATCTGGGCAAGCAGGCCAATGCCTGATCCCGTGGACTTAACGGGGGCGTTGGGGGTGTGGTATGTTTCACAATTTACATGCGGTTCAACTCACAGACAGGGAGGTAGAAAATGAGATCGGTTAAAAATTTACTGGTATTGATGCTGGTGGTCGGGGTGATGCTAGCGCCAAGCATGGCAATGGCCAAAACCCTTAAAATCGGGTCTTTGAGCCCGTTGACGGGTCAATATGCCGCCGACGGAAACGATATCCGCCAGGGGGTCGAGACGGCCATCGCCATGTGGGAAGCCAAGGGCGGCGTTAAGGGCTTCGACAAGATCGAATACCTGCCCCAGGATTCGGCCTGCGACGGAAAGCAGGCCGTTTCGGCCGCCAACAAGCTGGCCAACCTGGAAGTCGCGGGCGTCGTCGGCGCCTATTGTTCTTCGGCCACCATTCCGGCATCCGATGTTCTCAACGACGCCAAGATCGTGATGCTCACGCCGGCCTCCACCAACGAAAAGGTCACCGAGCGCGGGTACAAGTACATGTTCAGGGTGTGCGGCCGGGATGACGACCAGTCTGAAGCCGCCGCCCGGTTCCTGATCGACGACCTGAAGATCAAGACCATCGCCATCGTGGACGACAAAACCACCTACACCCAGGGCCTGGCGGACAATCTGGAAAAAGCGTTGGGCGACAAGGTCAAAGTGGTGGCCCGCGAACACATCAATCAGGGCGACAAGGATTTTTCGGGCGTTTTGACCAAGATCAAGGCC
>JBAPWQ010000418.1:0-14328 GCA_049283795.1 Desulfobacterales bacterium
CCGTAGGAGCCGTAGGTGATCGAATCACCGAGCGGCATGATGTGAAGCGCGGAAAAAGCGGAAAGAGGATACAGAGCAATCAGCAGGAGAACAGTCAGGGCGAACCTGAGCGCGGCGAATCTTCTCATGAACATTTTTTTGAATGACGGCATTTTTCGATCATCCTCGTGGCTGCATTTTGATCCGGACATCCAAAGCAGTTGCGCCAGCCAATAGCGATGGAACTGAATCGAAAGCGGCGGGCGACATTTCAGGATTCAAGCTCAGGATCAAAGTAAGACCGATTCCGGCAATTAAAATATAGGCTTCAAAATAAAATTTTTGGCTGCTGGTGTCGGTCGTTGGCGTAATGCTAAGCTAAGGGGTCCAGGGTTCAGGGTTTAAGGCTCAAAGGTTAGATAATGCTGGCTTTATCCACTATTCCTTCGATTGACCACCTAAAAGCCATTGGGTGTAAAGGTTTCATTAGCTCTGTAAGGCCGGAATTATTCAGATGAGCTTTTTCAACGATTTTTTTAACTGACGCAGAACGTTTAATCCCGCCCAGGCGGGAAACCGCTCGGCCCTGGATCTATCCGCCGCCCTCTGACCTTGCCAAAATAATTGCCTTAAAGCCTGGAGCTGAAGCAATAAACATGCCCTTGGCCGTCAAATTGACCGGCGTTTCCTGTGGGTTTGAATCATTGCAACCCCATATGTCATTGCCAACTAAATCATCGTGATTTCCAAGTCAATACCGGATTTGTATCCTACCTGAATAATTACAGATCAATTCTGAATAAGAGGTGACGGTTCAAACGGGATGATCGGCGGTCAAGCGGGAAAGCGGGCATGAATTCCTAAAGGGGTCACAATCGGAATGGAACCAAGGCGCTTGGCTTTTACGCCTACCAGGCGGGGAAAGGTTACATAATTGATTACTTTTTTACCACTTTAAATGAAGATTTTTTCCGCTTCTTTATAATGCCGGCCGATGTCGCGGCGTAAATCGAGGCGGTTGCCGGCCTGGTTTTCGCGGGGGATGACCCTGACCTTGCCGTTGTCGAAGGCGGCCAGCAGCTTGGTGCGCAGCCGGTCGGCCACCTCACCGGGGGCTTCGCCGTCCTTGAGGGTGACGTTGGCGTTGAGAAATGCCACGCGGGTGCCGTCCGACTTGAAGACATCGTCGCCTTCGATATAGGTCATTGCGGAGGGAATCACCTGGATGGCCTTGCGCTTGAGGTATTTGAAATCGATTTCCAGCGGTTCGCCCTTGGTGCAGGACCAGGGGTAGCCTTTTTGCCCGTCCGGCCCGCCGGGGCCGGTGACCAGGGCCGCGCAGATCGCGATCTGGTCCGTCCGGATTTCGGGCGCGACCTCTTTCAGGCGGCCCTCGGCGGTGGCTTCTATCAGGGCGCCCAGGTTGCGGACGCGGCGGGCGACCGGCTGGGCTTCGGGTTCACCGGGGCGGATGTTGATCTCCGACACGCGGATCAGCGTCGGCCGTTTGTCGCGGTCTAGGGAGACAAAGCACCCGGGATAGAGCACGCAGGGGCGCAAGATGCCCCGCTCGTGCATGGCCGCGATCAACGGCCGGGCGATGACCTGCCCGGCCATTTCCACCAGTTCCGGGGTTTCCATCGGGTGCGGAGAGATGGCGCCGACGCCGCCCGTGATGGGGTTGTCCTTGCCGGCCGGACCCTCGAAGCGTTCCGGGTAGTCCATAGCCGTCGGCAGAATCCTGAAATCACCGTGGCGGTCGACCAGAATGGTAAAGCTGATCTCGACGCCTGACATCAGGGATTCGATCAGAAGGGGCCACCTTCCTTTCTTGCCGAACTGCTGCCGGTAGGCTTCCGTGTAGTCGTTGATCAGGGAGTCGTAGACCTCGCGAATCTGCCAGGTGTCCCGTATGATGCGGGCCCCCTTGCCGCCGGCGCTGTAAGGGTATTTGAGCACGGCGCCGCCGTAGTGCCCGATCAGGTGGAGGCAATGTTGCAACACCGCATCATAGTCGCGGGCGTCGGCGTCAATCCAGGTGTCTGCCACCGGAATGCCGGCGCTTTGGCACAATTGCTTGCATTTGAGCTTGTCGCCCTCGATGAAGGCGCCGGCCCGGGCGAGGCCGATGATGCGCTCGCCGAAACCCGCCGCCGCGATGTCGTCCACGATGCCCTCGAAAAGAAGCGCCTCGGGCATCGGGACGACATAATCGATTTCACCCGCCGCCATGGCCCGGATCAGGCTTGCGGCGTACTCGACGGCCGAGTTGTCGGCGGTCGGAACGAAGTCGATCGGCCAGTTCATCAGTTCGGCGAACCTGGGCATCGCCGGGGTGCCGCGCACGACGATGCCCCGGTAGCGGTCGGGGTGTTCATCACTCTTAGCGGTCGAGACGATCAGGGCCGATAAAACGGTGCGGCCGTCCGTGCCGGCAAATGCGATTTTTTTCATGCAGTTCCTGTTCCTTTCGGGGTGGATAGGTGGCCTTGTGTAACAAATCGAGGCGCAGGCGGTCAAATTATAAATCGGGAATGTTGCGGCATTGGTCAGCCTGTAGTGGGACATCGGGCGGATCGTCGTGGAGCGGCAAGCGGATGCGGAACCTGGAGCGGCCATTGCGGAAACAACCGGCGGCGGATCCTTGCGCCGAAATTTTGCCGGCATCACCGGATTCTTTCGCCGCAACGTCACCTATCTGCGGGAGTATTATCCGCTTTACCGCGACGATGAGCGAGTGCAACCGCCGGTTGCACAACTCGGCTGGACCCACAATCGGTTAACGACGGATCTTTCTTGATAACCGGGACAATAATGTATTATATAAGTCAGCAACGATTCATGGATGACCCTGTTTCCCGACAAGGGTCTCCACGAGGGTTTTTTTGCATCATAACCGCCACGTCGGACGGTCGTGGCCTGATACGGAGATGCATGATGTTTCCGGGATTTGATAAAATCGTCGAAGAACGAATTCGGGATGGACAGCGGCGCGGGGTGTTCAACCACCTCGAAGGTGCCGGCAAACCGCTCAAGCCGGATGAGTTTGCCAACATACCGGAAGATATGCGCCTGGCTTACAAAATTCTGAAGAATGCGGATATGCTGCCGCCCGAAATCGAACTCAAGAAGGAAATTCTTCAGACCGAAGACCTGCTGCGCGGCATGCGCGATACGGCCGAGAAATACCGCACCATCAAAAAGCTCAACTTCATGATCCTCAAGCTGAACAGCATGCGCTGCGGATCGATCGAATTCGAGATCCCCCAGCATTACGAGAAGAAGATCATCGACCGGCTCGATGCGGCCAAACCGGGGGCCGGGCGCTGAGCCTGCGGCCGGTCCCGAAACAAGGAGAGCAGCATGCAGAAGCTGACCGTGGCCCTGTTGTCAGGCGGCATTTCCTCGGAAAGGGAGGTGTCGCTGAACAGCGGCAACCAGGTCTTTGCGGCCCTGGACAAACAAAAATACACCGTCCTGCGCTATGACCCGAAGACAGACCTGCAGCGCCTGGTGGCCGATGCCCCCAAGATCGACGCCGCCCTGATCATCCTGCACGGTCCCTACGGCGAGGACGGTACCATCCAGGGGTTGCTCGACCTTCTCAATGTCCCCTACCAGGGCTCCGGCGTGCTGGGCAGCGCGGTCGCCATGAACAAACTCGTCGCCAAGCAGCTGTATCAGCAGGTCGGACTGCCGGTGCCGGCTTACCTGGCTCTTAAAAGTTCGGACGCCGTCGACTCGTCCGCCATCGCGGCGCGCCTGGGCCTGCCGGTGGTGATCAAACCCGTTCAGGGCGGATCGAGTGTCGGCATGTCGATCGTCCGGTCGGAAAAAGACTTGCCGCAGGCGATAAAAAAAGCCTTCGCCTACGATGCCACGGTGCTGGTCGAGGCTTACATCGACGGCATCGAGATCACCGGCGGCGTTTTGGGCAACAGCGCACCCGAAGCCCTGCCGCTGATCGAAATCATTCCCGACAAGAGCCACGAATTTTTCGACTACGAAGCGAAGTACACCGCCGGGGTGACCGAGGAAATCTGTCCGGCCCGCATCGACGAGGCCTTGACCGAAAAAGCCCGCACCTACGCGGTGATGGCCCACGAGGTGCTTAACTGCAGGGGGTATAGCCGGACGGACATGATGTTGAAAGGCCGCGATCTCTTCGTGCTCGAAACCAACACGATTCCGGGCATGACGGCCACCAGCCTTTTCCCGCAGGCCGCCGCCGCCGCCGGGCTGCCGTTCGGCCGGCTGCTGGACCGGTTGATCGAATTGAGCCTGGAAGGCCGTTAAGCGTTCACCGGGCACCGCATCTGCTTTGTTGTCGGGCACTTGAAGTACAAAAGTACGTCTGCGCTCCCGACGCCTTGCACCTGCGGCACCCTGTAAACGCTTACAATTAGGTGGTTTGGAGCGCAACGGATTTTGCAACCCTGTGAACGCAAGACAGTCGGAAAGGATGCTTCGCCGTAAAAAAGGCGATCGCTTTCTTGAGTGAGCCCGAAGACGGCGGCGATCCGGGTATCCTTGGCGAATGTAAAGGCTATCTCAAAAACAGCGGCTGAGAACGAAATGATCGTCAGGGGCGGCAGGCAACTCGCGGAACTCTATGACCGGCTCGCACCCGGCGATGTCTTTATTGGCCGTATCCAAGGCGGTAGTCTGCGCTGCACCCGCCTGCTCGACCTTCAGGAAAGGGGCGTTCACTGTCTGCCGGCACCGTTGGCGCAGGCCCTCAACGCTTCGAAGGCGGCCCAGGCCGACATTCTGCATCGATGGATGCTGCCGCTCACACGGGTGATCCGTCGCCGGGCCGATTTGGTCACCGCCATCGGTGCCTACAACGGGCAGGGGGTCGGTGCCGTGGTGACCAAAGAAGACCGCCTGCATTGCGGTCATGGCGTGCGCTATTGGGAAAACATCGAGCTTCTCTACAGCCTGACGGCCCTCAACGAGGCTTCTTATCCCTTTGTACTGCAGCCGTATCTGCCGGTTTTCAACGATATCCGCGTCATTATCGTGGGGGACTTCATCGAGGCCTACCAGCGTTGCAATCCGAGCAACTTTCGTAAAAACCTGGCCGTCGGCGGCACCAGCCGGCCATTTGCGATCGATGCGGATCAGCAGCTTTTCTGCCGGTCGGCGATGAAAAGGGCCCGGTTTCCCTACGCCCACCTCGATCTTCAGCTACTGGAAAACAATCGCTGCTACCTGGCCGAAATGGCGCTGGAAGGCGGCATTAAAGGGGCGCGGATCGACCGCCGGGAACTGGCCGAAATGAAATCGAATTTGCTCGAAAAGCAGGCGCTGCGTATCGAAGGGCAGGGGGCATTGCCGGCCGCGAGTGATACGGAGTCGGCATCCACGACCAAAGGAGACGGACTTTGAAAAAGAAGCAGAACGGACCTCAAAAAGTAAAAGACCGACCGCTGGTCGGAATCGTCATGGGCAGCGATTCGGATCTGGGTGTCATGGAAGAAACGGCCGCGATTTTGCGCAAGTTCGGCATCGCATTTGAAATAACCGTAGCCTCGGCCCACCGGACTCCCCGCCGCGCGGCCGAGTTCGCCGAATCGGCCAGGGAGCGCGGCATCCGGGTGATCATCGCCGGCGCCGGTCACGCCGCACATCTGGCCGGGGCCATGGCGGCCCACACCATTTTGCCGGTGATCGGCGTGCCGATCGATTCTTCGGCCCTGCAGGGCATGGACGCGCTGCTCTCAACGGTGCAGATGCCGCCGGGAATTCCGGTGGCAACCGTCGCCGTCGGCAAGCCCGGGGCGGTGAACGCCGGCATTCTGGCGGCTCAGATACTGGCCGTCGGCGATCCGGCGCTGGCGGACAAATTGATCGACTACAAGGCCGAAATGGCGGAGAAGGTCGAACAAAAAGCACAGAAGCTTGAAAGCTACACCTGAAATTCACCGCGTCGATCCATTGCATCCGGCAGCCGGGCCGATCGATGCGGCGGTGCGGGTCTTAGCGGTCGGCGGGCTGATCGCCTTTCCCACCGGCTGCCTTTACGGCTTGGGAGCCGACGCCGGGAAGCCCGCTGCCGTCGAGCGGGTGTACGCCATTAAAAACCGGCCGGCCGACAAGCCCCTTTTGGTTCTCGTGCCCGAGCGCCAAACCGTTTTTAATCTGGCGGCCGAGGTCCCGGCGGTGGCCCACAAGCTCATGGACCGGTTCTGGCCTGGGAAGGTGACGATCGTCTTTCAGGCGCGCAGCGGGCTGCCCGCCGGCCTGACCTCCGGAACAGGAAAAATCGGCATCCGGCTGCCCGGTCATCCGGTGGCGTCGGCCCTGGTGGCGGCCTTCGGGCGCCCCATCACCGGCACCAGCGCCAACCTTTCCGGCCGAGAAGGCTGCCATGACATCGAGGAACTGGACCCGCTGCTGATGGTGCAACTGGATCTGGTGCTCGACGCCGGCCCGCTGAAACAAGGCGTTGGGTCGACGGTGGTCGATATCAGCGGAGATGACCTCGTCGTCCTCAGAGAAGGCGTCGTGTCGCAGGCGGCGATACTGGCGGCCGTGCGCTGAAGAAGCCATTTGGTATTGACGAACGCTCGGGATTCCTGTATTGACATCGCCGACGTATACATTCGGTAACAGCAGCATTCTAGCAAATATTTGTGCAGCTGCACAAATTGGTTGCCTGAAACGATTCGTCTTTGCCGGAGTGGTGAAATAGGTAGACGCAGAGGACTCAAAATCCTCCGACCGCAAGGTCATGTCGGTTCGATTCCGACCTCCGGCACCAATATAAAATCAAGGGGTTGCAGAATTTGCAGCCTCTTTTTTTTGGATCAATGTTTGTTGAAGAGAATCTGTTCCAGGCTCTCCGTTGCTCACCGCCAGCCGGTCCGATCAGCGATTAACCATTTTCTGCATCTGTGCGGTGTAGCGCGCGCCATGCACCGGCACCTTCGCCAACAGCTATTCGAGTTCACGCAGGTCATCGGTGGTCAGTTCAACCTCGGCGCCGCCGATATTCTCCTCAAGGTGGTTGTTCTGGAACATTGGTTCGGATAAGACGCAAGCAGGACAGTGTTCATAAAGAGCGCAGTTCTTTTCTGAATGGCAGTTCCCTCAACCGGACTCCCGTTGCCTTGAATACGGCGTTGGCCACAGCAGGGGCAACCGATGGGAAAACCGGCTCGCCAATACCTCCGGCCTTTAGGGTGTTTTTGGCGATATGCACCTCTATTTTGGGTACTTCAGACATGGTCAGCACAGGGTAGTCACCATAGTTGGTCGTCTTCACACCGCCTTCCGAAAAACGGACCTTTTCATAAAAAGCCGTACTCAATCCCATGATCACACCGCCTTCGGCCTGAGCCCGGATCGCATCCGGGTAAACGGCGGTTCCACAGTCCAGGGCACAAACCATCTTATGTACGGTGATGGCTCCTTTTTTCCCAACCGACACCTCTGCCATGTGGGCCGTAAATGATTCAAAACAGGACGTTACGGCGACCCCTCTCGCACGGCCCTCGGGAACAGGACGGTTCCATCCTCCTTTTTCGGCGACAAGTGACAGGATATTATAGGGTCTGGACCCTTTTTCCATTTGATCCAGTCGGAATTGCACCGGATCCTTTCCGGCGGCATGGGCCAGTTCGTCCATAAAGGACTCCACGGCAAAGACATTGACGGAGTATCCCACCGACCGCCACCACCCCACCGTTATGGGAAGGTTCACCATCACATAGTTCACTAGAAGATTCGGGAGAGAATAGGGCATGTCCCGGATGCCCGCAACCGCATCCGGATCGATGCCATTCTCCACAGCTTGAGGCATCGACCGGGACATGACCGATGGGGCGGCAACCTTATGCGACCAGGCGATCAACCGACCGTCTTTATCCAATCCAGCAATTATTTTGCACTGATTTGCCGGCCGGAACCGGTCGTTGGCAAAATCATCCTCACGGGTCCACATCACTTTGACTGGACGGTTCAGCGCCTTGGAAAGCAAAACCGAATCCACTACCGGATCCTGCTCCCCCCTCAGCCCGAAGCCGCCGCCGGCCGGCAGGGTCACGACCTCCACTTTTTCAAGGGGCAGACCGGTCAGCTTGGATGCCGTCATTTGGGTAGCGCTCTGCCCCTGGGTCGGCACCCATATCCGGCAGCGTTCTTTTTCCACATGGGCGGTGCAGTTGATGGGCTCCACCTGGGCGTGAGAAATGTAAGGGAGTTTGTAGGATTGTTCTAAAGTCTGAACCGCTTCCGCCAATGCCTTGCTCACATCGCCTCTGTTTTTAGCCACTGCCCCCGGTTTTTCGAGATGGGCGCCAAACGCTGCATCTATCGTATCATCATTCAGGTCCGGATGGGACCCTTTGGACCATATGATGTCGAGAGCCTTCCGCCCCTGCATGGCGGCATAAGTCGTTTCCGCACACACGGCAAGCCTGTTGTCTTCAAGAGGCACAACATCGATCACTCCTTTGACCGCCATGGCCGCCTTCGCATCATGCGACTGAAGTTTTGCACCGTAACGGGGCGGACGGGCGACAACGGCAATGCACATACCGGGAGTGGTAAAATCTAATCCGAAAACGGTCTTGCCCATTACCTTGTCCGGGATATCCAGCCGCTTTCTCGGGGTGCCGATGATGCGGTAATCCTCCGGATTTTTAAGGGGTGGATTTCCGGGAACCGGACGTTTTCCGGCAGCTTCCGCCAGCTTCCCATAAGTAAAGCTGCGTCCGTCCGGATGAAGTACTTTCCCATCTCGGGTGACACACTTTTCCCCGGGAATCCCCCATTGCTCAGCTGCCGCTTCAACCAGCATCTGCCGGGCGGCGGCGCCTACCGTACGGATCATATCCCATCGATTGCGGATACTGCTGCTTCCGCCGGTCAACTGGGCATGCCACAGAGGGTCCTTAAACGGCTCTGCCGCGACCGCCGTTTTTACCTGTACCTTTTCCCAGGCCGCATCCAGCTCATCGGCGATAATCATGGGAATACCGGTATGGGTTCCCTGGCCGAGATTGGTCTGGCCCACCCAGACAGTGATCATATCATCGGTTGCAATCTCCAGAAACGCGTGGGGTTTGAATGGAAGTTCCGAAGCGCCCCTTGCCGAAGATGCATTAAACAGGTTCAAAGGACTTGAAAAGGCGGTTGCGGCGATCACCAGGCTGCTTTTCTTTAAAAAGGATCTTCTCGTCATAACGGTTTGCATGGTTTACCCTCCCTGTTTGGCGGTCATTTCGGCAGCCAATGTGATTGCCTGTTTAATCCTTGGATGTGAGCCGCATCGGCAGATGACGTTATCCATGGCTTCGTTGATCTGTGCTTCGGATGGATTAGGTACCCGTGATAGAAAATCAACTGTCTGGAGGATAATGCCAGGCTGGCAATATCCGCACTGGGGTACCTGTTTTTCGATCCAGGCAACCTTCACCGGATGATTGTCGGGCAAGCCCTCGATGGTCGTGATGTCACTTCCCTCGGCGTCTTTTACATTGACCACACAGGAACGCTGGGCTTCACCGTCAATGAGAACCGTGCACATACCGCATTCGGCAATGCCGCAGGTATATTTCACACTCGTGATTCCCAGGGTGTCTCGCAGGACCCATAGCAACGGGGTTTCGGATGAGACATCCACCTGCCTCTTTTCACCATTTACAGTTAACGTGATCATGCTTCCTCCTTTGCTGTGTTATTAGATCCCTTATCAAAATCGTCCACGCTTTTACAGTGTATCTTGCAGGCTTCTGTAACGCCATCTGTGATACCAAACAGAAGATCACCGGGTGATAGCTGGAGACGCTCTGCGTTAAAGTTGAGATTTTCCATCAATCCTACGGCCGGACCCGTGAGCGGCAGTTCCTGCTTGACGCCGTCCGGGCGCGACTCAGATACTGCTCGACCGACTCGATATATTTCTGGTGAGCCTGGACAGCCTGTTGCTTCTTTTTGGCCTTTTTCTGCGCATCATTTGAATTGGATCGTTTCAGCTTGCGCGCCTTATTGAAGAGTCTGATTTGCGTAAATGGCCTGAAGGCCTAATAATAGTTGGGGGATTTCGTCCCGGATGCGGATGTCAATTTGAATCTTTGAGATATCAACCTGGCCAAATTTCAGTTGATTTTCGATCACTTTTCTCATAGCATTTTTCCCACGAAGATTTTCCGGTTTTTACTCATTTAATCCGATTCGCCAGAATCGGCTTAACCATTATTTATGTTTATTATCAATTGGTTAAATAACAGCGATGAGTGATACGTGCAAGTATTTTTTACACGAACCCGGAAAATCTTCATTTCTTAAAAATGCTATAACCCCTCGAAATAAATACGCTTTGCAATTCTCTTTCAAGCACTACTTAACCGGTCGAAAGAAGGTTGGCCATGTTTTTGATAGCTTTTCCTTAAACCTTTAACGGCGATCAAGAGGAGAGAGATGAAAAAATCACTTCTTGCCCTTTCTTTTGTCGTTCTGTTAGCAGGCTGTGCTACGACCCACATGACCAAAACCGACAAGACTCCCGATTTAAACTTCCAGCCGGACCAGGCCACGCTTGTCATTATTCGCGAAACTGTTTTTGGAGGGGGTGTCGTATTTTGGAACTACTTGGACGGAAAACTGATAGGCGAGACGATGGGGCGAAACTATTTTTTAACACCGGTCGCGCCGGGACCACATTATGTGGTCGTTGCCACCGAGAATACAGGAGTTGCCCATTTTGATTTTAAACCCGGAAAAACCTATTTTCTTGGAGAAGGGGTTGCCATGGGCATGTGGCGTGCAAGAACTTCTGGCTTTTATCCAATGACCCTTGAGGATGCGACCAAAGCCATGAAAAATTGCAGCTACTTGGTATATGATTCCAATACCGGTCAAGAAGATATGGATCCTCAGTTATACCGGCAGGCCATAGATGAATATCTTAAGGAGATCAAAGAAAATCCGGATGGATTCAAGGATATCTTAAATTATGATGGGGTTGTACTGAAATAGCGCCGGCCTGGCACTTAGCTGCGTTGTTTCGTTGACGACATCACAACCACCACTTTTAGAGGGCTTGGTTTTTTTTGCCTGCCACCGGTAATTTACGGGCAGGTGCTTTTTTACTATTTTGAAACCGTATTCGACCTCCCCACCGACATCGCATTGCTGACAGCTCCTTCCGTTTCTTTACAAATATATGATTTCGCGGTAATATTAGTATCTTAATTCGACCCGATTTGCTTGGGGGCTTTATAGCGGCCGCGCGGAATGCGGCCCCGGCCCCATGGGTTGCATTGCGCCGTTGTGTTACAGACAATCGTGGTTGATTTTTTTGTCGTCGCGACAGTGTGGGCGGCGGCTGCAAAACGGAATCTTCCCATGCGTTCACCGACCGGAAAAAAAGACCACTGGAAAGATTCGATCGTGGTCGCCGGGGTCGGCCTCGCCGCCCTTTACTGGGTGTGCGAATCCTTCATGTTTTTTTTCCTGGCCCCCGATGCCAACATTTTCCACCACATCCTGGGACCGAACCTGTTCGAGGTGTGGACCCGGCTGCTGGTGCTGTGCATCTTCGTCATTTTCGTCTCCCACGTGCGGCAGGACATCAACAAACGCCGGCTCGCCTTTGAAGAAATGCGCGAGCAGGATGAAAAATACCGGTTGATCATCGAGAACATCGACGAGGGGTTTTTCGAGCTGGACCCGGAAGGCCGTTTTTCCTTCGTCAACGACCCGGTCTGCAAGATACTCGGTTTCGGCCCGGATGAGCTGATCGGCCTGAAATTGAGCGCCTCGGGTTCATTGGAAAATGCGGAAAGCATCGACCGGATACTTGAAGGAGTTTCCCGCACCGGTGAATCCTCGCGGGCAAGCGAGTTCCTTGTGACCCGCAAGGATAATTCGAAGCTGTTTTTCGAATTGTCCATTTATCCCCTGCGCGATAAAGAAGGCAGACCGACCGGCTTTCGCGGCATGATGCGGGATGTTTCCGAAAGAATCGAAAGCGAAAAAGAGAAGGCGCTCCTCGAAAAGCAGCTGATTCAGGCCCAGAAAATGGAAGCCATCGGCAATCTGGCCGGCGGTATCGCGCACGACTTCAACAACATCCTCATGGGCATGCAGGGCAATGCCTCCCTGATGCTCCTGACCATCGACGGTGACCACCCGCACTACAAAAAAGTCAAGGCCATCGAGCGCTATGTCGTCAGCGGCGCGGCCCTGACCAGGCAGCTGCTGGGATTCGCACGCGGCGGCAAATACGAAGTCAAGACCACCCGCCTCGATGAGCTGGTCCGCCGGACGGCGCGCATGTTCGGCCGTACAAAAAAGGAAATCCGGATACATACCGGCGGACTCAGGGACGTGAGACCGGTCGATGTCGATCAGTCTCAGATCGAGCAGGTGCTGCTCAACATTCTTGTCAATGCCTGGCACGCGATGCCGGGCGGCGGCGAAATCTTTCTGACCACCTCGAATATCGACATCGATGCGACGGTTGTGCGGCCGTACCGGATCGACCCCGGGCCGTATGTGTGCATTTCCATTGCCGACACCGGCGTCGGCATGAGTCCGGCCACCCAGCAGCGGATTTTCGAACCCTTTTTCACGACCAAGGAGATGGGTCGCGGAACCGGCCTGGGCCTTGCCTCGGCCTACGGGATTATCAAAAATCACGGCGGATTCATCGACGTGGACAGCGCACCCGGACGGGGCGCGACATTTCGGATCTACCTGCCGGCTTCGGGCAGAGCGGTGGCCGCGGAGGAAGACGGCGTCGGTGAACTTCTCAAGGGGAATGAGACGGTGCTGCTGGTCGATGACGAACAGATGGTCATCGAGATCGGGCAAGAGATCCTGGAGGCGCTCGGCTACCGGGTGCTCGTGGCGGCCAGCGGCTACGAGGCGCTGCACATCTTCCGGCGGCAGCCCGATGCCATCGCCCTGGTCATCCTGGACATGGTCATGCCGGGGCTGAGCGGCGGGGAGACTTTCGACCAGTTGAAAGCCATCAAGGCCGATGTCCGCGTGCTGCTCTGCAGCGGCTACAGCCTCAGCGGCCAGGCCACGGAAATTCTCGCCCGCGGCTGCTGCGGCTTTATCCAGAAACCCTTCAACCTGAAAGAGCTGTCGGTGAAGATGAGAGAGATTCTGGACGGGAAGTAGGGGGAGTGCGGGTTACGGGTTACGGGTTGCGGGTTGCGGGGTTCGGGGTTCGGGTTACGAGTTGTGAGACGTGTTTTGTGTTTCGTATTTTGTATTTCGTGTTGGGTGGATAGTGTTCGGTGATTTTTATTTCGTGTTTGGATGAAGGAGCCGGTAGGGGCGCCCCTTGTAGGTGCCCGCTGACTGGTCTTTGGTGGTCGATGTTTGGTCTTTGGTGGCGGGGTGGGCGTTTCAATTGTCGATATCAGATCGGGTTCGAATACCTTTTTGCAAATCTCAAGTTCCATTTCCAGAAACGCGCACCCCGCAACGCGCAACCCGCAACATCCTATTCAACGATTCTATTCTCATGCTTCCACAGATCTTAGCACCCTTATCGTCCGTTCAATAGTAAACTGCCACCGGGTCGCGCATGATCCGGTCTATGGCCTGGCCGGCGGTATCGGCGGCGGACGGGAAAATTTCCTTCAGGTTTCTAATGTGCCGCAGGTTGTCGGCCGTTCTGAGGATGAGGGAGGCGAAGATGCCCTCTTCCATTTCGGCAACGGCTAGGGTTTTGTCCCAGGGTTCTTCGGTGGCCCAGGCATAGACCGCCGCGGCCGGGCGCAGGTAGAGGGGGCGCGCCGGGAAGCCTTTTGCAATCAGGTCCCGGGCGAAGGGGGTCAGCGCGTCGCGCAGTTTGAGAAAAGCCGTCAGGAGCGGCCGGGGCAGGGCCGATTTTTCGAACCGGTCGTCGCTTTCCCTTTCGAACACAAACGCGGCCGTCAGCGCCGCCATCAGGGCCGGGTCCCGATCCGGCAAAGCGTCCTGGCGCAGGGCCTCGGCGATCAGCAGGGGCTGGTCGACCCGCAGCTGCGACGCCCACCCGCCGTCCTCGGTCAATCGCCCTTCCGGATCGACATACGCATGGTCTTTGAGAAATGCCAGGTGCCGCAAGAAATCCTGCCACAAGGCGTCCGTGTCGCCGCGCCGTTTTTTACGGCCCGAACGACCTGCGGCGGCCTGTTTGAGAAGATAGGTGGCAAACGAGCGCTGCAGGAGATCTTCGACCTGTTGCGGAACGTGCGACAGCAGCAGGTTGAGAACCATCGAAAAGTTGATCCGGATCTGGCTGGCAACATCCGAGGGCGGGGCCTGGATCAGCCGGGCCGCCAGGCGGACGTCCATGTACCGGCCCGGCACTGCCACGCAGAAGCCGATGTTGTCCAT
>JBAPWQ010000419.1:0-2190 GCA_049283795.1 Desulfobacterales bacterium
ATCTCTTGTTGGGGTTCGTTGCACTCACCCCAACCTACCCGCTATTCTCGTTCACTGCCGTTGCAACACGACACGAAATAATTGACCAAGTTCCCGCCACCCTTGAACCCTGAAGTAAAAACCCTGATCCCTACACCTTGATCCCTACACCTTGAACCCTACACCTATTTCAGGCCGATATCCCAGTTCCAAAGCCCCGGCCTTTGCTTCAGCGATATCCCGTGCGGCAGCGGTTCGATGAGGTGCGCGATCATCCGGTAGCCGGCCCTTTTCAATTCGGTGGCTTTTGCCCGCAAATCCAGCTGCCAGTTGGGGTACATCCAGTAATCCGCTCCGTGGCGATAGATCCAGGACTGCTCGCCGCGCGGGCTCGTAAACGGTTCACCCTCTTTTACGTCGGTACCGACAGTGCGGGAAATGCAAAGGGGCCAGCTGCCGGAGACCACGATCCCCAGCGGCAGGGGGCTCGTTTCGGGCAAGGCCAGGTAGTCGTCGCGCCCCAGTTCGGGGCTGGCGAAGGCACCGGCAAACCCCATGTCCGCAACCAGCTTAATTGCCAGAGGATTGGTCAGGTTGCAGTGCGGGCCGGCCCATAGATTCAGGCCCTTTGGCGAACCGAAGCAGGCCGTCTGCCAGGGCGCATTAAGAACAAACTGTACGGCGCCTTTGCGCAAAACCGCGGAAACCGCCTCCATCAATGCCTCCTCCGCATCCGGCCAGACAACCGGCGGGAGCCACCACCACAGCCGCGAAGCTAAATCCCGGCCGATATTTCCGATCGCTTCGGCCGACAGCCACAGGCCGTCCGGATGGGTGGCACCTCGCATGCCCGAACTGCGGTGAACGGCGATTTCCAGAACCTTCGGCTTGTATTCGACAGGTTGCGGCATCCGCACCTCGAAATCCGGCGGCGCCGGTTCGGACTCTGAAGGCCCCACGACCTGCCGATCGAGGTCGGTCAGCATGTCCTGCAGCGCCTGTTCGCGCCGGTCCGTCAGGAATACGGGCGTGCCCCGGGCCGGAAGGCGGCCGGCCGGCAGACTGAAGGTGAACCGCCCGCGCTTCGGGACCCCTTTGCCGACCTGCTGGATGGCATGCCAGCGCTGGTCTTCATATCCCAGGCGCAACATGTCGCCCCTGAGCAGATCGATCCGGGGAACGACATACGGCCGGCGCGCCGGCCCCTGCACTTTGCCCACGAACAGCCCCGAGCCCGTCTGCGTCCGGGTATCGACTGCCGGCTGGGGTCTCTGGGGCAAAAAGTTGTAGTGAGTCGTCGGTCGTCCCAGGGCCTGTTCCAGCAGACCGAGCGCACTCTTCTTGACGGCCGCGCGGTTTGGCGGCTCCTCGTCGATATCGCGCAGCATGCGGTAGGCCTGGACGGTGTAATATACGTAATGCGGCCCCTTTTTGCGCCCCTCTATTTTCCAGGCGCGCACTTGGGGCACGGCCAGCAGAACATTGGCCAGAACGTCCAGAGACAGGTCCTGGCACGAAAAATAGCGCCGGACCTGCTGCGACTGCCCGTATTGCCGGCGACAGGGCTGCACGCACCGCCCCCTGAGGCCGCTTTTGCCGCCCAGGAAGGAACTCCAGTAACAGCGGCCGGATACGGCATGGCAAAGCGCGCCGTGCACGAAGACTTCGAGGGTGAGGCCGTCAGGGCATGCCCCGGCCACGGCTTTGATTTCGTCGACCGAGAGTTCCCGCGGCAAAACGACGCGCGTGACACCGTCAAGCCGGCCAACCGACTTCAGGGCGGCTGCAAATCCGGCATTGGCCAAGGTGGACAGATGGATTTCGCCCGCGTAACCGACCTGCCGCGCCAACTCGATCAGCGCGAGGTCCTGGATGATGAGCGCATCCGGCTCGACCCGCCGCCGCAGGTGGTCGAGCAGCGTTCCGGCTTCTCTCAATTCCCCGGTTTTGAGCAGCGCGTTGAATGCCACGTAGACCTTGATGCCCTTTTCATGGGCCAGTCGGGTCAACGCCGCCAGCTCGTCGATGGCAAAGTTCTTGGCCTCCATGCGGGCCGAAAAGCTCTTCAGCCCGCAGTAGACGGCATCCGCCCCGGCCGCCAGCGCCGCCAGAAACGAGGCCCTGCTGCCGGCCGGCGCCAGAATTTCGGGTTTTTGCTTTTTATCCGTCATGCCAAATATTCCGTTTCACTGAAGGGGAAAAGGCGAAAGG
>JBAPWQ010000420.1:0-11737 GCA_049283795.1 Desulfobacterales bacterium
TGAACAGTTCGCCATCCGCAAGCATGTCTACCGGCTGATGCAGGAGGCGTTTCAGGCAGCCGGCCTCAAATTTGCGCATCGCAACGTTACCGTTTCCCTGCCGCCGGGGATCGAAAAATCGCTGGCCTACGCCGACGACCAAACCCGCAGGAAAATTTTAGAAGCCAGCGCCGCTGCCGCCGGAGCGGCTATTCAGGCCGAAGAGGAAGAAAAGGCCAAGAAAATTAATAAGAATATCATCTGAGCCGAAACATGCATTCTCGCCGCGAAGGCAGACGGCATTTATTTTGGTTTCGAATATGTATTTTTCAAGAGAAATAAAGAAGGAGAAGTCGAATGAAGTTCGATAGAGTCGCCGGGTGGCCTTCAAGGCCTGTCGTCTTAAGTCTTCTCCTGACGGCAAGTGTTGTCTTGAACGGATGCGCCACACCGGTGGGTGTGCGCCGCATGGATCCACCGGAAGCTCAACGCAGGCTCACCGAAAGTGTGCTGACTGACCAGAACCTGAGCGCACCGACCCAGCAGATTCTCAACCGGACCGGCCTTGCTGAACAATTCAAGAGCGATCCGGCAGAAGTTATTTCAACCATACACAAAGGTACGCTCACCGCAACCAATTCGGATTTTATCTTTGCCCTGGCAGAACTTTCCTTTTTACATGCAACCCGCAGCGGAGACCGCTCCTACTTTTTAGCTTCTGCGGTGTATGCGTATGCGGCCATTTTCCCAAAGAATGCAAAGGACGCGCTGGATCCGTTCGATCCCCGCCTGCGGACCGCCGTCGATCTTTACAACCAGGGGCTGGCACAGGGCTTTAACCAGAAAGAGACGGGGAGGGTTTTGCTGGAGTCCGGCACCTACAGGCTCCCCTTCGGTGAACTCGTCGTGCAAATCGACCCGGACGAGTTTCGTTGGGGACCTTATCGATTGAACGATTTTTTCGCTGCGTCGACGTTTGATGTGCGGGGCCTCAGAAATAATTACCGCTGGCCAGGGGTGGGAATAGCGTTGGTCGCCACTTTGAAACAGGTGGACGGAGAGCAGGCGCTTGAGTTTGCCAGGGTCCCGTCGTCTTTGAAAATATCGACCACCGCCTTCCTGCAACTGGAGGATGTCGAAGACGGACTCCGGGAAGGTCGGATAGTGGGAAATTTGGCCCTCTACACGAATCAGGAGGCCACCTCGGTCAACGTCGGCGGGCGCATCGCCCCGCTCGAGTACAATCCGACAGCTGCTCTGGCCTATACGTTGGAAGGCTCGCGGATTTACGATCTGGAAATCAAGGGGCTGCTCTCGGGGGACCTGTCGCTTTTTAATCAAATGGTGCGCTTTAAGGACAACCTGTTTTTGATGGAGCCCTACCGCCCAGGACGAATCCCGCTGGTGCTCGTTCACGGGACGGCCTCCAGCCCTGCGCGCTGGGCGCAGATGCTCAATGAAATTTTCAACGACCCGGAATTGGCGAGCCGTTACCAGGTTTGGCTTTTCACGTACAACACCGGTAATCCAATTTTGTATACCGGGGGCATCCTCACCCAGGGTTTGCGCAACGTAGTTCAGGAACTGGACCCCGAAGGCAAGGACGAAGCCCTGCGGAAGATGGTGGTCATCGGTCACAGCCAGGGGGGGATGCTGGCGAAGTTGACCGCCATCGACAGCGGGACCCGTTTCTGGGATCAATCTTTCAACATCCCCATCGATCAGCTCGATGTCTCGCCCGAGACACGGGAGCTTCTGCGGAAAAGCCTGTTTTATCAGCCACTGCCCTTCGTGCGGTACGTCGTGTTCATCTCGACGCCCCACCATGGAAGCTTTCTGGTGGGCGGCCGGGTCAGCGAACTGCTGCGGCAGCTGATCTCCTTGCCAGTTAAGGTCTTAAACCCACTGCAGGAGGTCATTGAACGCAAACCGGAAGCCGTTTCAAAGCGAATCTTAAAGGACGACATCCCGCGCAGCACCGACAACATGGACCCGGACAGCCTGTTCATAAAGACCTATTCATCGATCCCCATCGCTCCGGGGGTCTCGGCTCACTCCATCATTGCGGTAAAAAACCCCGAAGACCCGCAAGATGACTGGAACGACGGCGTCGTGTCATACAGCAGCGCCCATATCGAGGGCGCGGACTCCGAGCTTGTCGTCACCTCAGGACACTCCGCGCAGGAGGCGCCGCAAACCATCGAGGAAGTGCGCCGAATTCTGGTCGAAAATCTCAAGGACTGAGGAACAAACGATGGTGAGTATTTTAAAGTACGCCGGGGGTTTCATTTGCGCCGCTGTCGTCATTTTCATGACGGCATGGGGGGCGTTGGCGATCTGGTATTCAAACCTTTCGGAGAACTATGTGCGCGCCGGCCTGGCCGGCCTGTTTGTGCTGGCGACCCTCCTGGCGTTCGTTTTTCTTCGCAGGCGACGGCGGACTTTGGCGGTGTTTCTGGTGGTCTTTGCCGGCATTGTAGCCTGGTGGCTGACCATCCCCGCCTCGAATCATCGCGCCTGGCAGGCGGATGTGGCCCTCCTGCCTTACGCCACGGTTACCGGCGAGCAGGTCACGATCCACAACATCCGCAACTTGAATTACCGGACCGAGACGGACTTTGACGTACGCTACTTCGACAAGACCTTCGATCTCGGCCGGCTGCAGTCGGTCGACCTGATTGCGGTCTACTGGATGGGGGATGCGATCGCACATGTCATGGTCAGTTTTGGGTTTCAGGAGCAGGACTTCGTGACCTTCTCGATCGAAACACGCAAGGAACTCGGGGAGGAATACTCGACCCTAAAGGGGTTTTTTAAGCAGTACGAACTGATCTTCGTCGTCGGCGACGAGCGCGACCTTATCCGGGTGCGCACCGCCTACCGCAAGCCGCCGGAAGACGTTTACCTCTATCGAACCCGCATGACGCCGGAGAACTCCCGGAAGCTCTTCATGGAGTATATCCATCAGATCAACTCGATGAAGGAAAAGCCTGAATGGTACAACACGCTCACCACGAACTGCACCACGGACGTGGTGCGGCTCATACGCGCCTATGGCGGTCAGGTACGCTACAACTGGAAGGTGCTGCTCTCCGGCTACGCCCCGCAGTATGCTTACGAACTCCGAGCGCTCGACACGCACCTCTCCTTCGATGAGCTTCGCAAGAAAAGTTACATCAATCCGCAGGCCGGCGCCCTCGGCGACGATCCGGACTTTTCGCGCAAGATCCGCCAGGGACTGCCAAGACCAAGTGGATAAAAGCAGTACGAGTTTTAATTTGCCGATTATGCCCTTATTGCTGGTGTATAATCGTAAATACGGCTTGACGATCATGGAAGGAGGTGATTGCGGCATTATCGTTTCTCCAGGGAAAACTGCGAAAACCCTTGTTCGGATTAAACGGCAGGAAAAGAGTTAAGGAAAGAATCCGTTCGACCAGAATGTGGAGGGCAAATGAAGCTTTTGAAATTGTTCAGCATTGTTCTATGTATCGCGGTACCGCTGCCGGCGTTTGCGCAGAAAGCAAAAACGATCGACGAACTGGCCGCGATGCTCGACTCATCGCGCTGTGCGGAATGCCACGATGTCATCTACGCGCAGTGGGAGAAGTCACAGCACGCGCGCCCCTTGATGGGAATCCGGGGCACCTTGAACATGACCCTGCTGGCCACCCCCGGGGCAACGCCCTTTTCGCCGGCGGACCCGAAGCAGGCGACGATGAAGACCTATCCGTGTTTCAAGTGCCACCTGCCGCAGGCCATCGACTATGCTGAAGATTCCGTGGCTGTCGAGATCACGGAGGCCATCATTGCGCAGAATAGGGAAAAAATCGCCAAGCTGCAGATCACCTGCATCGTCTGCCACAACGAAAAAGCCATCATCCACAGGCTCGAGGAAGGAAAACCGGACCCCGGAACACTATACGGCAACACTGACGTGGCCCCCCACGAGGATCCGGTCTTCGAGAAAGTGAAGAAGAGCGCTGTCATGCAGCGATCTTTGATGTGCGGACAATGTCACGGTCTGGGGCCGAACCTCGAGTTCGAAAACCCGGTGCAGTGTGCGAATCTCTACGGCAGCTACCTGCATGCCTACATTCCAGCCGGTGGTACCCAGACGTGCCAGGAGTGTCACATGAAACCGATCGACGGTCTGGCGGATCACCTGATGGCGCCGAACTGGGATGATGTCCCGCAGACCGCGAAACTACTGCAGGAGGCGCTGTCGCTCGACGTCCAGACCCTCGGCTACGAGTGGCTCGAAACAGCCAAGACGTCCGTGCCGAAGGTCATTGTGAACACGAGAGTCGCATCGACCGCCGGGCACCGAATTCCCGACGGGTGACCGTCCCACAACAGAGTGGTCCTGGAAGTGACCGCCAAGACACCGGACGGAAAAGAAATCGGAACCCAGTCACGACACTATCATCCTCAGGCAACAAACGAAAAAAGTTCGAAAATGCTTTATGGGGCGCAGCAAAAAACTGCAAACATTCGCGATACCAGCATCCAGCCCTATCAGGCAAAGACCGAATCCATCGAATTTATTCTCCCCGATGGCGTCAGATCAGCCGACATAACCGTTGACCTCAGCTACTATCTCGGCAGCCCTGACCAGCGGTATGAGGTTCACAAGATCACCAGACGGGTTACCCTCGACCGGTAGTAAATACAAACCCGTTCACTGTCACTCAAGCCGTATAGGACGGCTTGAAATTCACGTCAAGGTTGGAAAAAATAATCAAAAGGAGGAAAAGATCATGAAGACAGCATCCATTTTCAGCATTGTAATCTGTGTGACGCTTCTGTTTGCGGTTTCAGCCGGGGCGGCCGAGCAGAGCCTGGTGGACACGGTGGCCAACGGCTGCAAGGCAGAGATCGACGCCTACTGCAAAGATGTCACCCCTGGAGAAGGCCGCGTGCTGGCCTGCCTTTACGCTCGCAACGACAAATTGTCAGGCAAGTGCGAATACGCCCTCTATGATGCCGCTGCGCAGTTGGAGCGGGCCGTGAATGCATTGTCATTCGCGGTCAACGAGTGTGCCGACGATTTGAACAAGTTCTGCAGTAATGTGGCCGCCGGCGAGGGGCGACTGCTGGATTGCCTTAAGAAGAACGACGCGAAGGTCAGTTCGCGCTGCAAGGAAGCTCGAAAGCAAGTCGGTATGAAATAATCGGTATCGATCTGTTTTGCGAAGATGTTCAGGGACGGCACCGGCGGTCCTGCCTTTGAAGTCGATTTGGTTTTCGAGGGTACGACCGCCGGGACCCTGTCGGGGGTATCGATTTCCCCTAAGCGGCTATCCTGTGACAAAGCCCCCCGCCATTATAATAATTGTGACATCGCGTAAAGTTGCAGCATTCGCACGGAGGCATTCATAATGCAACCGAATCATAGAGCCGCTATCCATGTGATAGCTTGCGGAATGATGTGGTTCCAAGTTCTTTTCTTTTTCCCGGAGAGTGCCTTTTCTCAGGATGATAGCACGCCTCCACGAACGCTCCAGGTGGGGGTGATCGTCGCTCCGCCGGCTTACATAAACAAGGCGCTGCTGAAATTCTTGAAAACGGAAAATTGGACTGAGCTGCAGAATCGCTATTTAAAGTAAGTGAAGCATCCGGTGAACCGCTTATCTGGCATTCGAGGTCAGTGACGGATTCGAAGTGGGCACAACGATTCTTGAAAAGCCGTTATAATACCAGGCACCACGGACCCCCGCAATTAAACCCGGGTAGAGAAGGGATCAAACGATGGGAAGATATTACAACGCGAAAATCATTGTCCTGGTTGCAGGGGTACTCATGGTTCACTCCGGCCATGGCATCGCCGCATCAGATGATGCGTATCAGAGCGTGTTCATCGAACACCTGGAATTGGGACCGGCCACCTACCTGAATATCGATGCCCACGGCAAAACGGCCGCGGATATCGATAAACGGCTCACCGAATTATATCACGGCAACGGGCTGCAGCCGTTCTGGATAGTAGACGGAAAACCCGGACCGCGGGCGGCCGAAACGCTCGCCGTGCTCGAGGATGCGGAAAGCCAGGGGCTGGTTCCGGCCGACTATTTTGTAGACAAGATTCACCAATACTGGGACAGCACGGACACCACCGGCCGGGTGCGGCTGGACATCCTTCTGACAATGGGCATGATGCGCTACACGGCGGATCAGCAGCAGGGTCGCATGGAGCCGCGCAAGGTCAACCCCAACCTCTTTGCCACCGCCCGTGATGTGGAAGTGGACTGGGGCGCCCTCAGGAAAGCGGCCTTCGAGGCGCCGGACATGAAAACCTTTCTCGAGCAGCAGGCGCCGCCGTTTCCGCAATACGGCCAACTGCGAAAAAAGCTGGCCGAATATCGCGCCATCGCCGCAACAGGCGGATGGCCGTCAATTCCCACCGGCACGACGTTGAAACCGGGCATGGAGGATCCCCGCGTGGCGATGGTCAGAAAACGGCTGGCCGTCACCGGAGATCTGGTTCCAGAGAATATGGACGGTGCCGTGTTCGATACGGCGCTGGAAGAGGCCGTCAAAGGATTCCAGAAACGCCACAATTTAACACCGGACGGCACGATCGGCCAACAGACCCTGGCCGCCATGAATGTGACGGTTGAATCCAGGATCGACCAGATTGTCCTCAACATGGAGCGGTATCGCTGGCTCAAACGGGAACGCATGGGCGAGCGCCTGGTGGCGGTCAACATTCCGAGTTTCGAAGCGGTCGCCGGCAAGCCGGGAAAATTCGATGTGAGGATGCCCGTGATCGTCGGCAAAACATACCACGAAACGCCGGTTTTCAGCGACACGATCAAATATGTGGAATTCAATCCCTACTGGAACATGCCGACCAGCATCGCCGCCAATGAAACCCTGCCGAAGCTGAAGAAAGACCCCCGTTATCTGAAGAAAAACAACATGCGGATTTTCCAGGGCTGGGGGCCGGACGCCCCGGAACTGGATGCCACGACCATTGATTGGAGCAAGGTCTCGAAGAGGGACATGAACCGGTACCGCATTCGCCAGGACCCGGGGCCGGACAATGCCCTCGGCACCGTAAAGCTGGTCTTCCCGAATAAGTTCGATGTCTATCTGCACGACACGCCCGCTCACGGCTTGTTCAAAAAAGAGCAGCGTGCGTTCAGCCACGGCTGCATCCGCATGGGCCGACCCGCGGAAATGGCCGCCTGGGTACTGGGCGGGGAAGAGAAAGGGTGGAGTCTGGCGCGGGTCAATGAAGTCATCGCCGGCCGCAAACGACAGGTGGCCGTGCTGGACCAGCCGGTGCCGGTGTACATATTGTACCGCACGGCGTATGTAAACCCGGAGGACAACGCGCTCTATTTCTTTGAGGATGTGTACGGCCGGGACAAGCTGCTGGCAGAGGCACTGTTCGGTGCGGGTGCTCGAAAATGAAAAAGTCCTGGAAGAGCCGCCATTTTCTTTGGTTTTGATGGGTCTGCGCGCGACATCTGGTACAGATTGCGCGGGAAAAGGGTGTGTTTCAATCCGGATAATTTGGAGTAAATATCTAAAAAAATGGAGCGACAGTATGGTCAGGCGATACGGTTGTTTGCCGATAATGTTTTTGCTGCTGGTATTTGTTGGCTGCGCGACCCTGCCCGAAAACGTTGACCGGCCGCAATCGCTTGCAATAACCAATACACAGGATACGGCATTGGGCAGGGCGTTTGCGGATGAAAAGGCCGCCAACCCGGGCAAATCCGGTTTTTATTTGCTCGGAAACGGGCTGGATGCCTTTGTCGCCCGCGCGGTTCTGGCCCATTTGGCCGTGCGCTGTATCGATGTGCAGTATTACCTGTATCACGATGATCTCGTCGGGCACCTGTTCACAGACCAACTGCTCAAGGCCGCCGACCGGGGGGTGCGCGTGCGCCTCCTGGTAGATGATATGGACCTGGCGGGCCGGGACCTGGGCGCTGCGGTCATGGATGCGCACCCCAATATTGAGGTGAGGGTATTCAATCCTTTCAGCCGTAAGGCAGGCCGGACTTCCCAGTTCATAACCCGCATGGGGTCGGTAACCCGCCGCATGCACAACAAGAGCTTCACCGTGGACAACCAGGTGACCATTCTGGGCGGGCGCAACATCGGCAACGAATATTTCGAGGCCGATCCCGATTTGGCTTTTGCGGATCTGGATGTCATGGCGATCGGGCCGGTGGTTCAGGATGTCTCCACCGCATTCGATCGATACTGGAACAGCGACCTGGCCTATCCGGTAGCGGTTCTCACGGGCAACACGCCAACGATTGCGGAAATCCAGCGAATGCGGCAGGGGTTGAATGAATTCGTGGCGCAAGAGGCCGATTCGGAATACCTGCAGGCCCTGCGTACATCGTCTCTGGCCGAGAACATCAGAAATGACACAGTGGTTTTTCATTGGGGTGAGGCCGAAGTTGTCTATGATCAACCGGAAAAGATTCTCCATGATTTCGACCAAACGAAATACCATCTGTCTTCGCAGCTCAAGCCCTATTGGGAGGAAGTCAATAAGGAATTAATACTCTTTTCCCCCTATTTCGTTCCCGGTAAGCCCGGAACGGCTTTTCTGACCCGGCTGGCCCGGCAGGGGATTCGGGTGCGAATCCTGACAAACTCCCTGGCCTCCAACGATGTGGGAATTGTCCATGCGGGGTATTCCAAATACCGTAAGGAACTGCTGCGCGCCGGAATCGAACTCTATGAAATGAACAGGCAACTGACCGTGGAGCAGCGCGAAGAAAAGAAAGGCAAAGGGGGTTCGTCAAAGGCCAGTCTGCACGCCAAGTCCTTTGTCTTCGACCGCCGGCAGGTTTTTATCGGTTCGCTCAACCTCGATCCGCGGGCCCTCCTTCACAATACCGAAATCGGCGTCGTGATAAGCCAGGCTGACATTGCGATGGGAATGGGCGACTGGTTCGACCGGAACATCGAAAAAATCGCGTTCCGTCTGGAGTTGGTCAAAAATGAAGACGGGACTGAAAAAGTGCTTTGGCACGGCATGGTGGACGGTGAACGGAAAACTTTTGACGTCGATCCCTATACGGGATATTGGAGGCGGCTGGGGATCGGCTTGTTGAGTATCCTGCCCATCGAGTCCCAGCTATGACCCATCGCCTCTTTATCTATTATTAATTACTTGCCAAGAATTTAAGGGCCATCTTGAGAAAAGGACGAGTCGGTGACATAATGCGAGAGTCCAGCATATGAATGAAAAACTTAAAACCAATAATTTCCGTCGCCTCTCCGGGCTTCGCGCGAGTGTCGTTTTCTTCAGGCATGTCTTCGGACTGATTGATTTCATCTGGCCTGTTTTTCTGGTGTTGATTTTTGTCATTGCTCTGTTGGGACTGCTAACGGGTATCAGAGAAGGCTGGAATATCGGTGATTCTTTTTATTATGCTTTCATCACCGCTTTCACGATTGGATATGGCGATTTTTCGCCATCGTATCCTCTGACAAAAATAATTGCGATTGTCATAGGACTTTTTGGATTTCTATTCACGGGAGTACTGGTGGCGATTGCAGTTGAATCCATCAGGTATACCATTCAAGGGAAAATACCGTTAAAGAGAATCGAGAAATAGCGCTGGGATTCTATTCCAGGTAACAACAATCGGTGCTTAAAAATGAGGTCCAATATGCCCAAACAGAGATTCAGGCAGATGGTTTGGCTGCTTTGCATAGCGGTCGTCCTGACGGCATGCAAAGAAAAAACAGAAATTATTGAAGTAATCCGGCCGATCAAGACGATGACCGTCAGCGAGCAGGCTGCCGAGCAGGTGCGCAAGTTTTCCGGGCTCGTCGCCGCGGTCGATTCTTCGGACCTCAGTTTTCAGGTCGCCGGGCAGGTGATGTCTGTGAAGGTCGACATCGGGGACCGGGTGGAAAAAGGACAGGAGCTCGCTGTTCTCGATCCGGAGCCCTATCAGTTGGAAGTGGATGCCATCAAGGCTGAGCTTGTAAAAGCCAGGGACCAGGTCTCCGAATCAAAGGCGCAATACGATCGTCATAAGCGGATTTTCGAGCAGGGTGCGGGGGCGAAAAGTTATTTGGATGTTGCAGAATATACTTACAAAGCCGCCCAGAGCGCCGTTAATTATCAGATGGCAAGACTGGATCTTGCCAATCGCAATCTGCGCAAAACGAAGTTGCTCTCCCCTTACGACGGCACCATCGCCTTGCGGTCGGTGCAGCCGCACGAAGAGGTGCAGGTCGGCCAGAAAGTGTTTGAAATCAATGCCAGGGGAACAATGGAGGTACAGCTGGCCGTTCCGGAGACCACCATCGACCGGATCCACATCGATGACGCAGCGACGATCACCTTTCCTACGCTGCCGGGCGAATCCGCCAAAGGCCGCATTTCCTTTATCGGTTCCGCCGCTGTTCAGGCCGGTGCCTTTCCAGTTAAAGTGGAGCTGACGGGTCCGAATCAAAACGTTAAACCCGGCATTACCGCCGAAGCAAATCTTTTTATGAAAGATGACAACCGGGAGGCCGGTTATCTGGTTCCGCTCCAGGCACTCCTGCCCGCCCCGGAGGCGAACCGGGGGTATGCTTTTGTATATGACCCCCAGACATCGACGGTTAAAAAAACAGCGGTCCGTTCCCGGGGCATGGAGCATAATAAAGCAATCGTGTACGAGGGTCTTGCGGACGGGGACATTATTGCCTTGGCCGGCGTGAGCTTTTTAGCCGATGGGATGAAAGTCAAACAGATGAACCAGTAATGTTGGCGCCCATCACACTGAGAAAATTTTGTGCGCCGTTGGCATAATTTTGATAACCCCCGGGACAAAAGGAACCTAAAGTGAAAGGGATCACCGCATTTGCGCTGAATAATTCGCGAACCGTCATCATGACCATATTGCTGGTCATCTTCGGAGGAATTTATGCATTTTTAAGTCTTCCGAAACTGGAAGACCCCTTGATTACGATTCGAGAGGCGCTGGTGACGGCAAAATATCCCGGCATGCCGGTGGAACAAGTCGAACGCCTGATTACCCGTCCCATCGAAGAGAAAATCCGGAGCATGGGCGAAGTGGATAAGATCAAGGATTCCACATCCAAAGTCGGCGAATGCCTGATCCATGTCACCATCAAGGATGAAGTGCCCACCGAACAGCTCCCGGCGACATGGAAACTGCTGCGCAACAGGATGGATGATGTCAGATCCGAGCTGCCGCAAGGCACTGTCGGACCGATGGTCAACGATACGTTCGGTGATACATCGGTGGCGACCATCGCGCTTTGGAGCGATGGATTCAGCATGGCGGAAATGCATGAAACCGCCCGCCAGATCAGGGAACGCCTCAACCTGCTGACGGGCATCCAGAAGGTCGACCTTACCGGTGTGCAGGATGAACGCATCTTTCTGGAGGTGTTAAACGCCAAGATTGCGCAATTGGGCATCGACATCGCCGACATCGGGAAAACATTGCAGGCGCAGAACATCCTTCTGCCCGGCGGCAGGATAAATGTCAACGACGTGGAAATCATCGTGGAGACCCAGGGCCGGTTCATATCGATAGAGGAGATCGGAGAGGTCCTGATCCCGATTTCCGGCACCCAGGCCACGATTCCGCTGCGTGACATCGCCACCATCAGAAAAGCCTACGTGGAACCGATCCACAACCCGGCCTACTACAATGGTCATCAGGCCATTGTTTTAAGCGTCTTTATCCTCAGAGGGGTCGATGCGGTCGATTTCGGCGAGCGGTTGAAGCGGGAAATCCAGGAGATAGAGCAGTCC
>JBAPWQ010000421.1:0-3427 GCA_049283795.1 Desulfobacterales bacterium
GGCCACTACCGTTGCGAAGGGGTAAACGGTGGAGGAGCCGACGATGCTGATGTAATCCCGGGCGGACTGGGCGGTTGCCATGCCGCTGAAGGCAGCGGCAGCGAGCAGGAGTGAAACGGTGATTAACATTGTTTTTCGAAACATTTTTTTCTCCTTTTTCTTCCGATGGTGTGAGAGGTCAATCCGGTTCATGTTCAAGTTCGGCCGCAAACTTTAGCGACGTTTCGTCAAGGCAGGCAGACTATGCGGACCGACTGTTAGCGGTATATGAGCGCGATGTTAAACTTTTGTTAGAGGTGCCCATGCGTGGGACTGATAAGTTTCCGATCCAGAAATGTGCAATTTTTTGCAAGTTCAAGGAAATCAAGGAATTGCGCGGAGGCATACTGCTGTATGACGCACAAGTGATTCCGCCGAGTGACGCCGAAATTGCGGGAAAGGGCCATTGATGGACGGGAAATAGTTACCACCGGCGCTCGAACCGCCTGCGCAGGATGACCGCGGCGGCGTTCATGACGATCAGAAAGGCCAGCAGCACCATGGTGGCGGCGGAGGTGAGTTCGACGAAGGCCCGCTCCGGGCTGTCGGCCCACAGGTAGATCTGGACCGGCAGGACCGTGGCCGGGTCGGTGAACCCGCCGGGAACATCGACGATGAAGGCCACCATGCCGATCATCAGCAGTGGCGCGGATTCGCCCAGGGCCCGGGCCATGCCGATGATCGTGCCGGTCAGCATCCCCGGCAGGGCCAGCGGCAGCACGTGGTGGGCCACCATCTGCATTTTCGAGGCGCCGACCCCCAGGGCGGCTTCGCGGATCGAGGGCGGCACGGACTGCAGCGAGGCCCGGCTGGCGATGATGATGGTCGGCAGCGTCATGAGGGTCAGGACCAGTCCGCCGACCAGCGGCGCCGAACGCGGCAGACCGAAGAAATTGAGAAAGACCGCCAGTCCCAAAAGGCCGAAGACGATCGAGGGCACGGCCGCCAGATTGTTGATGTTGACCTCGATCAGATCGGTCCAGCGGTTCTTTGGGGCGAACTCCTCCAGGTAGACGGCGGCCGCAACGCCGATCGGAAACGACAGGACCAGCGTAATGAAAAGGGTCAGGAAAGAGCCGACCGTTGCGCCCCAGATGCCGGCCAGTTCGGGTTCGCGCGAGTCGCCCGCGGTGAAAAACGTCCGGTTCAATCGCATCTCGATCCGGGTTTCTTTTTCGAGGCGCTCGATCCAGCTCAGCTGGGCATCACTCACGCGGCGTTCGCTTTCGGGGGCGGTGCGGTCGAACCGGCCCTTGATGAGCATGTCGACGTCATCGTTGGCCGTCACCCAGACGGGCAGGGTGCGGCCGATGATACCCGGCTCCCTCAGGACCATATTGCGCAGGCGAAACGCCGCCCCGGAACTGACCAGACGGTAAAGGTCCCGTTTCTCGTTGCGGCCGGTCGCTTCCGGGAACATTTGCGACAGGGCGTTTTTGACCAGCCTGCCGTAGTCGGCCGTGGCCAAGGAATCCTGCCGCAGCACCTCGGGGTCGAAAAAAACGGTCAACTGGATGAACGTCTTTTGGAAGGCGGGATAGCCCTTTCCGATAATGCTGATGAAAAGCAGTGACAGAAACACCAGGCTGAGAACGATGGCGCCGATGCCGTAAAAGCGAAAGCGTTTCTCGGCCCGGTAGCGGCGGGGTAGACCGCGGTTGACCAGATCGATTGTCCGCAGTGACTCGGTGGCCGGCGGGGGCGTGGTGGAGGTGGGTGTCTTATTCATACTGCTCCCGATATTTTCGCACCACGTGCAGGGCGATGACGTTGAGGATCAGGGTGATGACAAACAGCAGCAGGCCCAATGCGAATGCCGCCAGCGTCTTGGGGCTGTCGAATTCCTGGTCGCCGACCAGCAGCGTGACGATCTGGACGGTGACCGTCGTGACGGCGTTCAATGGGTTGATGGTCAGGTTGGCGGCCAGTCCGGCGGCCATGACCACAATCATCGTTTCGCCGATGGCGCGCGAAATCGCCAGCAGGATGCCGCCCACGATGCCGGGCAGGGCGGCCGGGATCACCACCTGCTTGATGGTTTCGGACTTGGTGGCCCCCAGGCTGTAGGCGCCGTCGCGCAGCGACTGGGGAACGGCGTTGATCACATCGTCTGAAATCGAGGAGACGAAGGGAATGATCATGATCCCCATGACGAGCCCCGCGGCCAGGGCGCTCTCGGAGGAGACGTCCAGGCCCGCGAACGTGCCGGCGTCGCGGATCACGGGCGCGACCACCAGGGCCGCGAAAAAGCCGTACACCACGGTCGGAATTCCGGCCAGAATCTCCATCAGCGGTTTGGCGGCGGAGCGAAACCGCCGGTCGGCGTATTCGGACAGGTAGATGGCCGACATCAGGCCGATGGGCACCGCCACCAGCATGGCGATGCCCGAAATCAGAAGCGTGCCGACAAATACCGGCACCGAACCGAAAGCCCCGGACGAGCCGACCTGGTCGGCCCTGATCGCCATCTGGGGGCTCCACTTCAAGCCGAACAGAAATTCCCAGACCGGAATTTTTTGGAAGAATCGGATGGCTTCGTACAACACCGACAAGACGATGCCGATCGTGGTGAAAATGGCGATGGTCGAACAGAAAATCAGGATGTAGCGGATGATGGTCTCGACGTGATTACGGGCGCGCAGTTTCGGTGAGATCCTGGCGCGCACGATCAGGGCGGCGCCGATGGCCAGCGCCAACACCACGACCGCCAGGGCGGCGTGGCTGACGAGGAGGAGCTGGCGATAGTGGTCGGCGGCCGCCTGCATGGTCGGATCGATCCGGCCCGAGGTGATATTGCCGCTGACCACGTTTCTGACATCGTTCAGGATCAGGTTCAACCGATCCGGCGGCAGGCTGCGGAGGTGTTCGGGCAGTTCGGCCACCACCAGGCCGGTGATGATATTGGACTCGAACGCGATCCAGAAGCCAAAGAGGATCAAGGCCGGAATGCCGCACCAGATCGCGGTCAGGGCTCCGTAATAGGTGGGCCGCGAGTGCAGCATCTTGATGTTGTCGGCACTGCCGGCGACGGCCAGGGCCCGGCGCCGTCCCAGGAAATAGGCCAGCGACGAGAGCGCCAGCAGGATTGTCAGAACGGTTGTGGGAGACATGGTTTATTAATAGGGATCAATTGTTAGGCTTTTGTTAGGATTGCGTGAGGTTTTCGTGCGGTGATCGGTCCGGCGCTCGGACCGCGGCCCAAAGGCGCCGACCGCCGGGCCGCCGGCGCCTTTTCGCTTGTAACGCCAGGTCGGATTTGCTAATTTGTAGATCGATTCGATTGGTATTCGAAACCATTCGATTGTGATTTTACAGGTGAACCCGGAACCGCGAATGGAAACTTGACACTCGATACTCGAAACTCGCAAATAGGAATTTAATACCATTC
>JBAPWQ010000422.1:0-2224 GCA_049283795.1 Desulfobacterales bacterium
CATACGCCAACGACCGATACCACAGCCAAAACCTTTATCTTAAAGCCCATAGAAGCTGCAATTTTTTTCGGTTGATGTGCGGCTCAATATTCATTATGAGTATAGCCTCGAAAGGGAGGCGAATGACAAAAAACCGTTCCTCTCCGCCACCCGCAGGCGGCCGGTCTTTCCGGACGACTGCCGGCGGCGTGCGGGTCAATGCCATGTAACCGGTCACACAAGGAGTTTTCATGAAATTTTCGGTTATCGGAATCCTGGGACTGGCTGTGGTCGGACTTGCAAACGGCGCGGGCCTCTGTGCGGATGCCACCGTCAGCCAGGCGACCGAAGAATGCCTTGGCTGCCATGCCTCGATTCATTCCGGTATCGCCAAGGACAGGCACGAAAGCCGGCATTCGGCGACAACTCCGGCCCAGGCCTTGGCGGTCGAGGGCCTGGCCCGCAAGGTTTCCAGTTCATCGGTTCCCGAGGCGTTGAAGAATATGGTGGTCGGCTGCGCCGAATGCCACACGCTGCGTCCCGACCGCCATGCCGATACCTTCGAGCACAACGGGTATCAGGTGCACGTTGTCGTGAGTCCGGACGACTGTGCCACCTGCCACAGCGAGGAGGCCGCGCAGTATACCGAAAACATCATGTCGCATGCTTACGGCAACCTGGCGAACAACCCGCTTTACCAGCAGCTCGAAACGAGCATCATCGGAAAAACGCAGCGCAAGGACGGCGCCATAACCTACAGCCCGGCCGACCCGCTCACCGCTGCGGATGCCTGCTACTACTGTCACGGCACCCGGCTCGAGGTGCTGGGCAAGGAGACCCGCAACACGGAACTGGCCGGCGAACTCGAATTTCCCGTCATCGGCGGCTGGCCGAACCAGGGGGTCGGACGCATCAACCTGGACGGCAGCCGCGGGTCGTGCGCGGCCTGCCACACGCGGCACCGGTTTTCGATCCAGATGGCCCGCAAGCCTTACACCTGCAAGGAGTGCCACGTGGGGCCGGACGTGCCGGCCTTTCCGGTCTACGAGGCCAGCAAGCACGGTACCATCCAGTCGGCCATGTCCGGCAGCTGGGACTTTCAGGCCGTGCCGTGGACCATCGGAAAAGACTTTACCGCGCCGACCTGCGCGACCTGTCATGTCAGCCTGCTCGTCAACCCGGACGGCGAGGTCGTCGCCGAGCGCAGCCACCGGATGAACAACCGCCTGCCGTGGCGCATTTACGGCCTGATCTATGCCCACCCGCATCCCCGGTCGCCCGACACGACCATCATCCGCAACAAAGACGATCAGCCCCTGCCCTCCGATCTTGGCGGGGGGTTCGCCTCGGCCTTTTTGATCGACGAAGAAGAAATGCAGAAGCGCACGGCGGCCATGCAGAAGATCTGCCTGAACTGTCACACCACCGGCTGGGTGACCGGGCACTGGAAGAAGTTCGAACACACCGTTGCCGCCTCGAACGCCGAAACCCTGACGGCGACCAATCTCATGCGCGACATCTGGAAGGGCGGGCTGGCCGCGGGGCTCGAGCGTGGCCAGAACCCTTTCGACGAGGCGATCGAAAAGAAGTGGCATCAGATCTGGCTGTTCTACGGCAACTCGATCCGGTTTACCTCGGCCATGGCCGGCGGCGGTGATTACGGCGTCTTTGCCGGCGGGCGGTATCAGCAGTCGCAGGCGATTACCGAACTCAGCGACTGGTACGCGCTGCACTCGAAGCTCAAGAAGGATCACTGACGGGGCGGCAGGTTTGAGCACGTGGTTTAAATTTCACCGCAGACGCAAAGAACGCTGAGGGGACTCGTTTTGTTTTCCGTTGAGAGGACGGCAAACACAATGGTTCGATAATGGCAGGGATATAAAACATGAAATTTTACATCAGCCTGGGCGCGATATTCTGTCTGGCGGCCGTTTTTGCCGGGGCCTTGGGCGCCCACGCCCTCGAGGACACCCTGGCCCTTTCAGGCGGGAGCACCAATTTCGACCTGGCCACCCGCTACATGTTTTACCACGGCTTGGCGCTGATTGCGGTCGGCTTGCTGAAACACGCGCATCCGGCCGTGTCCTTCCAGTATGCCGGCTGGTTTTTCATCGCCGGAAGCATCATGTTCCAGGGCAACCTTTTCCTGCTGGCCCTGACCGGCATCCGCACGTTTCAGATGCTGGCGCCGGCGGGCGGATTGTGTCTCATGCTGGGGTGGGGAACCATCGCTATTCTGGCCCTC
>JBAPWQ010000423.1:0-11167 GCA_049283795.1 Desulfobacterales bacterium
GGTGAATTCAGATCCCTTAGCCCGGAAGAGCGGCGGCAGAAGCTGGTCGAAATGAAACAGGAGCTCTTTAACCTCCGCTTTCAACATGCAACCGGACAGCTCGAAAACCCGCAGCGGCTCAAACAGATAAAGCGTGACGTAGCCCGGGTGCAAACCATCATTCGAGAAGAAGAATTGTCGACCCACGAAACCGAGGCCAGATAGAATAACCCATAATTATAGAGACAAGTTGTTATTGCTGCCATGAAAAAACGCGGAATGAAAAGACAAGTGATCGGGACCGTCGTCAGTGACAAGATGGACAAGACCGTCGTGGTCCAGGCGGAAAGACTGGTCAAACACCGGCTGTATGATAAGTATATCCGTCGCCGAGCCAGGTTTTCAGCCCATGATGCCGAAAATTCGTGCCGGATCGGAGACAAGGTATTGATCACCGAGTCCCGGCCGCTCAGCAAAGCCAAGCGGTGGCAGGTCAGCCAAATCCTGGAAAAGGCCGTTTGACGTTAAAGGGATTCGAGAGCAATGATTCAGACAGAGACGAGACTCACGGTGGCGGATAACTCCGGTGCGAAGGTGCTGAGCTGCATCAAAGTTCTGGGCGGCACCCGCCGGCGCTATGCCCGGATCGGCGATATCATCGTCGTGACGGTCAAGGAAGCCATTCCGAATGCGAAGGTCAAAAAAGGGGACGTCCTGAAGGCCGTGGTGGTGCGCACCAAGAAGGAAATCAGGCGGCCGGACGGGTCCTTCATCCGCTTTGACGACAACTCGGCCGTGCTCATTTCGGCGAGCAGGGAACCGATCGGCACCCGTATATTCGGACCGGTGGCCAGAGAATTGCGAGCAAAGAAATTCATGAAGATTATTTCGTTGGCTCCGGAAGTCATTTGAGCCCGGGCGCCGCCAGGTGGAGAAGTCACCGATGAATACCAGCAAGGTCAGAATAAAAAAAGACGACAAGGTCAAAGTCATCGCCGGCAAGGACAAGGGCAAGATCGGCAAGGTCCTCAAAGTGATCCGCAAGAAGAACAGAGTGCTTGTCGAAAACGTTAACATGGTCAAACGGCACGCCAAACCCTCCGCGCAGAACAGGCAGGGCGGTATCATCGAAGGCGAGGCCCCGATCCACTGGTCGAACCTGATGCTCATGTGCGGAAAATGCATGACGCCTACCCGCATTAAAGTGCAGCGTCTCGATGACGGCAAGAAGGTGCGGGCCTGCAGCAAGTGCGACGAGATCATCGACAAGTAAGCGGAGGAAGGCAATGTCCCAGCTCAAAGATTATTATGTGGAAACGGTGGTCCCCCAGTTGATGGAGACCTTCAAGTACCGCAATGTGATGCAGGTGCCGAAGCTCGAGAAGATCACCCTGAACATGGGGTTGGGGGAAGCGATTCATAATATAAAGATCCTTGACTCGGCCGTAGAAGAATTACAGGCCATTGCCGGGCAGCGCCCGGTCGTCACCCGTGCGCGTCGTTCGATTGCCACTTTCAAGCTGCGGACCGGCATGCCGATCGGGTGCATGGTCAGCCTGCGTCACGAGCGCATGTATGACTTCTTCAACAAGCTGGTGAATGTCGCCTTGCCGCGCGTGCGTGATTTTCGCGGTCTTTCGGCCAAGGCCATGGACGGTTCCGGCAATTACAGCCTTGGCGTCAAGGAACAGCTTATATTTCCGGAGATCGATTACGATAAAATCGATAAGATCAAAGGGCTGAACGTGTCGATCGTCACCACCGCCAACACCGACGACGAAGGCCGGGAGTTGTTGCGGCTGTTGGGCATGCCCTTCCGGAATTAACTCTTTTTTGTTTCGGATACTGTTTTAAAAGGAGGATGGTTTGGCCAAGACGTCGCTCAAAAATAAAGCCTCGCGAAAACCCAAGTTCGAGGTCAGGGCATACAACCGCTGTCCGATTTGCGGAAGGCCGCGGGCTTTCATCCGCAAGTTCGGCCTCTGCCGGATTTGTTTTCGTGATTTTGCGTCCCAGGGGAAACTGCCGGGCGTCATCAAGTCGAGCTGGTAACGGTTATTCTGCGGTTTCGCCGGGCGGTGCATGCATATTGACAACGGTGTTCAGCACCCGCGCGGCGAAAGTCGTCAGGTCAATTTTATGAGAACAACGAGTCATCAGGTGAATTCAATGGGTGTTGCGGAGATAATACCATGACGATGAGCGATCCGATTGCCGACATGCTGACACGCATCAGGAATGCGGCCAAAGCCAGGTTCAACAGTGTCGATATCCCCGGTTCGAACCTCAAGGCCGAGTTGGCGAAAATCATGAAGGAAGAAGGGTTCATCCGGAATTACAAATTTATCAAGGACGGCAAGCAGGGTATCCTGCGGGTGTACCTCAAGTACGGACCCGACCAGGAGAGCGTCATCTACGGCCTCGTGCGCGTCAGCAAGCCCAGCCGGCGCGTTTACCTGAGCAGCGACAATATCAAATCGGTCATGAACGGCATGGGGGTCGCGATTTTGTCTACCTCCAAGGGTGTCATGACCGATAAGCGGGCCCGGTCCGAAAAAATCGGCGGTGAACACATCTGCAATCTCTGGTAGCCCCGTTTAGCGGTCACGGTTCGGCGCCCGGTCTTGGCCGGCGCCGAATAGGAAGAAGGAGTCGATACATGTCGCGAGTCGGTAAAAAACCCATTGCGATACCCGAAAAAGTCAAGGTCACCTATCAAGGCGGAGAACTGTCGGTTCAGGGACAGAAGGGGAAGCTGAGCCGACCGATCCACCCGGCCGTGACCATCAAGGTGCAAGACGGCGTGCTGTCGGTGGAACCGCTGCAGTCCGATAAGAGCAGTCAGGCCCTGCAAGGCCTGACCCGCAGCCTGGTGATGAACATGGTCACCGGGGTCGACACCGGATTTGCCCGCGTCCTCGAAATCAACGGCATCGGGTACCGCGCCGAGGTCAAGGGGCAAAGCCTCATCCTCATGCTGGGGTACTCGCACCCCATCAATTTTTCACTGCCCGACGGCGTTTCGGCGTCGGTCGAACGCAACAATATCATCAAGCTCGAGGGCATCGACAAGGAGCTGCTTGGGCAGACCGCCGCGTCGATCCGACGCTTGCGCCCGCCCGAACCCTACAAGGGCAAGGGCATCAAGTTCGTCGAGGAATACATCCGCCGCAAGGCCGGCAAGACCGGAACGAAGTAACCGAGCGATCCGGAACGGGGAATCGGGTTCCTCACGGTAAAACCCGCCGGCGGCTATCACCACAATCAGGAATTGAGACGATGGGTTCGTTGAATCAAAAAAAAGAAGCTCGGCAGAAACGCAAAAAGAGAATCAGGAAGAAAATTCTCGGAACGTCCGAGCGGCCCCGCCTGACGGTATTTCGAAGCGCACGGCATATCTATGCCCAGGTGATCGACGATACGAGCGGGCGGACGCTGGCCGCAGCCTGCAGCCTCGAAAAAGCCGAACAGGAACGGTCCGAAAGCGGCCGGAAATCCGATGTCGCCAACCGCATCGGGAAGCTTATCGCCGAACGCGCCGTCGCCAAGGGCGTCAAGCAGGTCGTTTTTGACCGCAACGGTTTTCTCTATCACGGCCGGGTCAAGGCGGTTTCGGAAGGCGCACGCGCCGGCGGGCTTGAATTTTAGAGCTAATTTCCTTTCTCAGCCAATATAAGGAGGCGGGTCCTTGTACAAACAGGATACAGATGACTATCAGCTGATCGACAAGGTCGTTCACATCAACCGGGTGGCCAAGGTCGTCAAAGGCGGGCGCCGGTTCAGCTTCAGCGCGATTGTCGTTGTCGGCGACGGCAAGGGCAGCGTGGGGTGTGGCCTGGGAAAGGCCGGCGAGGTCCCCGAGGCGATCCGTAAAGGCGTGGAGAAAGCCAAGAAGAGCATGATCGAAGTGCCCCTGGTGGAAGGGACCCTGCCTTACGAAACCATCGGACGGTTCGGAGCGGGCAAGGTCCTTTTAAAACCCGCTTCCGCAGGCACGGGGCTCATCGCCGGCGGGGCCGTGCGGGCGGTGCTCGAGGCCGCGGGCGTCCAGAATGTCCTCACCAAGTGCATGGGCTCTCACAATCCGCACAATGTCGTCAAGGCGACGATTGCCGGTCTCGAGCAGCTTCAAAGCCGGGAGCGGGTCGCCAGACGCCGCGGCATCCAAGTCGAGGAACTTTAAGCCGCGACGGGGCCGCGTCCGCTGCAGAGGGTCCGTCCGGAGTCTGTTTTTGTCTTAACCAAAAGGGTGTTGCTCGATGGCAGGAAAACTGAAAATCACCATGGTCAAGAGTATGATCGGCAGGCCGGAGAAACATCGTCGGGTCCTGCGCGGTCTGGGTCTTAACAAGCTCAACCGAAGCGTCTTGCGACAAGACACGCCGGCTATCCGGGGGATGGTCGCCACCGTATCGCATCTCGTCACGTCCGAGGAGGTGACCAATGAGGCTTAATGATCTGGCACCGGCGCCCGGCGCCCGCAAGGACCGCAAGCGTGTGGGGCGCGGCGTGGGCTCCGGATGGGGCAAAACGGCCGGACGGGGCTCCAAAGGGCAGAACAGCCGCTCGGGCGGCGGGGTCCGGCCCGGCTACGAAGGCGGGCAGATGCCCATCCACCGCCGGTTGCCGAAACGCGGCTTTACGAATGTCTTCAAGAAAATTTACGCCATCGTCAATGTCGGCGACCTGGCCAAAATGGAGAGCGGCAGCGTGATCGACGAAGCGGCCCTGGTTCGGGCCGGCCTGGTCAAAGGCCGGCGCGACGGCATCAAGCTCTTGGGCCGTGGCGAAATCGAAATTCCTTTGACGATTAAAGTCGATCTGGCCAGCCGGAGCGCCCGGCAGAAAATCGAATCGGCGGGCGGCATGATAGAGGTTTCATCCTTATGATCGGCGGTTTCGGCAACATATTCAAAATTCCCGAACTCAAGCGCCGGATCCTGTACACGCTGGCGCTGCTGGTGGTCTATCGGGTGGGGGTACACGTTCCGGTGCCAGGGATCGACAGCGTCGCCCTGGCGGAGATTTTCGCGCGCGCCAAGGGAACGATCCTGGGAATCTTCAACATGTTCTCCGGCGGTGCGCTCGAAAAGCTTTCCGTGTTCGCCCTGGGCATCATGCCGTACATCAGTGCGTCGATTATTCTGCAATTGATGACGGTCGTGATTCCGCACCTTGAGCAGCTGAAGAAGGAAGGCGAACAGGGACGCAAGAAGATCACCCAGTACACCCGCTACGGCACGGTCGTTTTGAGCGTCATCCAGGGCTTCGGCATCAGCGTCGGGCTCGAACGGATGGGGGCCGTCATCGCCCCGGGGTGGGGCTTCCGGCTGATGTCGGTTTTGACGCTGACGGCCGGGACGGCCTTTATCATGTGGCTCGGCGAACAGATTACCGAACGCGGCATCGGCAACGGCATTTCGCTGATCATTTTCGCGGGCATCGTCGCCCGCATGCCCACCGCCATGAGCAACACGTTCCGCCTGGTATCGACGGGGGCGATGAGCATTTTTCCGATCATCATCCTGCTGGTTTTGATGGTGGCCGTGATCGCGTTCATCATCTTCGTCGAACAGGGCCAGCGGCGCATCCCCGTTCAATATGCCAAGCGCGTGGTCGGCAGACGCATGTACGGCGGTCAGAGCACGCACCTGCCGCTCAAGATAAACATGTCCGGGGTTATTCCACCGATTTTCGCCTCCTCGATCATGATGTTTCCGGCCACGATCGCCAGCTTCATCACCGTGCCCTGGATTCAGGATATCGTATCGGCCCTGACGCCGGGCAACGCGGTCTACGAACTGCTTTTCGTGGGCTTGATCTTCTTCTTCTGTTATTTTTACACGGCCGTCACGTTCAACCCCGTGGATGTCGCCGACAACATGAAAAAACAGGGGGGCTACATTCCCGGCATCCGGCCCGGCAAGCGGACGGCCGATTATATCGACAAGGTGCTGACGCGGATCACTTTGGGCGGCGCCCTGTACGTATCGGCGGTGTGCGTGCTGCCGTCGATTCTCATCACGCACTTCAACGTCCCGTTTTATTTCGGCGGAACGGCGCTTCTGATCGTGGTCGGCGTGGCCATCGACACGGTGGCCCAGATGGAATCGCACATGCTCAGCCGTCATTACGAGGGATTTTTAAAGAAGTCGGGAGCCAGGGTCAAGGGCCGCCGTTAGCACGAGTTCCGGTCAAGATCGCGGGCGTGGGGTCACCAAAGGGAGGGTCAATGGCCAAGGAAGAAGCCATAAAAGTCGAGGGTACGGTGTTGGAGACCCTGCCCAATGCGATGTTCAAGGTCGAACTCGATAACAAGCATCAGGTTCTGGCCCATATTTCCGGCAAAATGAGGATGCATTTCATCAAGATCCTCCCCGGTGACCGGGTGACGGTCGAGTTGTCGCCCTACGATCTGAGCCGGGGCCGAATTACGTACCGATCGAAGTAGAAAACGGCCCGGACCGTCAAAGGGTCCCTTAAAGGGCGGCAGGATTTTTCGGCTGCGAGCCGGCACCCGCAGTAAGATAAGGAGCGTTTCAATGAAAGTCAGAGCATCCGTCAAGAGAATTTGCCCGAAATGCAAGATCATCCGCCGCAAAGGGAGCGTTCGGGTGATCTGTGAAAATAAACGCCACAAACAGCGGCAAGGATAGAGGAGGCAGGATTTGGCCAGAATTGCTGGAGTCGATTTACCGAAACAAAAACGGGTTGAGATCGCGTTGACCTATATCTACGGGATCGGACGAAGCACCTCGACCGAAATTTTGGCGAAAACCGGCGTCGATCCGAACACCAGAAGCGATGACCTGACGGAGTCACAAATCAACGATATCAGAAAGGTCATCGATGGGGACTACAAGGTCGAAGGCGAACTGAGGTCCGATATCGCCATGAATATCAAGCGGCTGATGGACCTGGGCTGCTATCGTGGGTTGCGGCACCGCAAGGGGCTGCCGGTCCGCGGACAGCGCACGAGCACCAATGCGCGGACGCGCAAGGGACCCAAACGTGCGGCGGTCAAGAAGAAGGGCGCCGCCAAGAAAAAATAATTTTCAGCCCGAAATAATTTATAGACACACGAGGCGCATGGCATGGCGAAGAGAACCCGTACCAAAAAAAAAGAAAAAAAGAATATCCAGAATGGTGTCGTCCACATTCAATCCACCTTCAATAACACGATCATCACCATCACCGATCCGACCGGAAACGTGGTGGCCTGGTCCAGCGCCGGTGCCCAGGGTTTCAAGGGCTCGCGAAAAAGCACCCCTTTTGCCGCTCAGATGGCGGCTTCGGATGCCGCCAAAAAGGCCATGGAGCACGGCATGAAGAATGTCGAGGTGTTTGTGAAGGGGCCGGGCCCCGGACGCGAATCGGCCTTGCGGTCGCTGCAGGCCACCGGGTTCAACGTCATCGTGATCAAGGATGTCACGCCGATTCCCCATAACGGCTGTCGACCGCCGAAGAGGCGCCGCGTCTAACCGGTCGATCGAGGCGACCGCAGCACGGGTCGCATACCGCCGGGCCGGCCGGATCGGGCGCTTTCCGGGTTCCGGCGCAAGACCCTTTTTTTTAGCCATACAGGAGGATTCATTTTGGCACGCTACACAGGCTCCGTATGCCGGATTTGCCGGCGTGAGAATTTAAAACTCTACCTCAAGGGCGATCGCTGCTATTCCGATAAATGCGCTTTCGACCGCCGCAGCTACCCTCCCGGGGAACATGGACAGCGTCGCGGCCGCAAGGTATCGGACTACGGCATTCAGCTCAGGGAGAAGCAGAAAGTAAAAAAGATGTTCGGCCTTTCCGAGAAACAGTTCCATCTGTTTTTCGTGCGCGCCGATCGCCAGAAGGGGGTGACCGGAACCAACCTGCTGGTCGCGCTCGAACGGCGGCTCGACAATGTGGTCTATCGTCTGGGGTTCGTCAACTCCCGATCGCAGGGGCGCCATTTCGTCCGGCACAATCACTTTCTCGTCAATGGCAAAAAAGTCGATATCCCCTCTTATCTCGTCAAAGTCGGCGACGTCGTCGAGGTGCGTGAGAAAAGCCGCAAGGTTCAGGCGATATCCGATTCGATGGACGGCGTGGTGCGGCGCGGGATTCCCCAGTGGTTGGAATTGGAAAAGGAAAATTTGAAGGGGGTCGTCAAGAATTTTCCGGCACGCGAGGACCTGACGATGCCGATTCAGGAACAGCTCATCGTCGAACTCTATTCCAAATAAACGCCGCATGCGCCGGCGGGATGGTGGAACGGATCTGCGAAGGACGGATGAAATCGGGCTTGGTATTCCAGAATTCTTTCAAATGGTACCAACACCTCAAAAAAAAGCTGGAGATTCAAAAATATGTCACCGAATGAACTTATATACATAAACTGGCGCGATATGTTCAAGCCGGATAAGGTTCAGGTTACCAGCAAGCCTTCGTATGGCAAGTTCGTTTGTGAGCCGCTTGAAAGAGGGTTCGGGACCACTATCGGCAACGCGATGCGGCGGGTTATTCTATCGTCTCTGCACGGCGCCGCCATTACCTCCGTGAAGATCGACGGCGTGATGCACGAGTTCAGCGTCGTGCCCGGTGTTCTCGAAGACGTTTCTGAAATTATTCTAAATCTCAAAGAGGTCCGCTTGAAGGTGAACGATGCCGGACCCCACATCGTCCGGATCGAGGCCAAAGGTGAAAAGAAGGTCACGGCCGGTGATATCCTCAGCGATGACGGCAAGTGCGAAATCCTGAATTCGAATCTGCACATCGCCACCCTGGGTGCGGACGCCAGGCTCAATATGGTCATGACCGTCAAGGTCGGAAAGGGCTACACCCTGGCCGAGAGCAACAAGGACGAGGATGCGCCCATCGGAACGATTCCGATCGACGCCGTTTTTTCGCCCGTGAAGCGGGTCAACTATGTTGTCGGCAATGCCCGCGTCGGCCAGAAGACCGACTACGACAAGCTGACGCTGGAAGTCTGGACCGATGGCAGTATCCAACCGGAGAACTGCGTGGCCTATGCCGCCAAAATTTTGAAGGACCAGATGTCGATCTTCATCAATTTTGACGAAAATCAGGAACCCAGCCTCGACACCGATTCCGACAGTGACGAAAAGCCGCGGTGGAACGACAACCTTTATCGCACGGTCGACGAACTCGAGCTATCGGTGCGCAGTGCGAACTGCCTCAAAAATGCCGATATCCACAAGATCTATCAACTGGTGTCCAAGACGGAAGCCGAGATGCTGAAGACCAAGAATTTCGGACGCAAGTCGCTGAACGAAATCAAGGAAGTCCTGGTCGACATGGGGCTTTCGCTCGGAATGAAACTGGACGGGTTCATGCCACCCGAAGAAATAACGGAAGAAGAGGAGTAGACGGTCCCCATGAGACACCGTAAAGCCGGGCTTAAGTTGAGCCGCACCGCCAGTCACAGGGATGCCATGTTCAGGAACATGGTGACCTCCTTGTTCAAACACCAGCGCATCCGGACCACCGATGCCAAAGCCAAGGAACTCAGACGCTGGGCCGACCATATCGTCACCCTGGCCAAGCGCGGGGACCTTCACGCCCGGCGGTTGGCGCTGGCCATCGTCAGGGAAAAAAACGTGGTGCACAAGCTGTTCGAAGAGGCCGAGAGCCGTTTTAGCGCCGTTGCGGGTGGATACACGCGCGTGATCAAGATCGGCCGCAGGGCCGGCGACGCCGCGGCCGTGTCGATCGTCGAACTCGTTGCGCCCGCCATCGACGGCGGCAAGACGAAGAAGAAAACGGACAAGGTCAAGGCAACCGTGCCCGCGGACAAAACCGTGTCCGACAAAACGACTGCCGCTGAAAGAGAGGCCGGCACGCGAACGGCACCGGCGCCGGCCGAGGAAAAGGCCGGGGGAGAAGTCGATCCGGATGAGAGCATCGCAGCCCGGCCCGATGAAGAGGCGGATCCGCAGGCGGTTACCGAAACAGATGAGGCAGAAAACGCCGCAGAGACGCCGGGCGCAGCACCGCCCATTGTCGACACTCAGCCGGATGCGGACAAAAAATAATGATGCCGCCCGGCCGATGGTGCCGGTGACGTTCTAAACCCTTTCGAGCCTCAAGCCCTGTTTGAAGTAAACAGGGCTTTTTTTTATGGTGCGCCCGGCCATCTTTCGAACGCCGAAGGCGCCGAGGCACAGGGCCGGTATCATCCGCGGTCTTTTAAAGTCCCTGTTCGGAGCCGATACTGGTGGCAAAGAGGGAGGCCTATCGCTGGTCGCAAAAAGCCGGATCGGGCGGGAAGGCCTCGTGTGAAAGACCGGGGTGGCCGGTTCGGGATTTTTTGGCTTCGTACAGGGCCGTGTCCGCTTTTTTCAACAGCGATTCGGGGTCGAAAACGCCGCTATCGTGCGACGCGGCGATACCGAAACTGATCGAGATCGGCAACCGCGTCGCACCCGATTCCAGGGGGTGCGCAGAGAAGTGGTCGCACACGCGGCGCATCAACCGGGCGGCGCTCTCTTTTGTGGTTTCCGGAAGGATGATGACAAACTCGTCCCCGGCATAGCGGGCCACGACATCGGTGGTGCGGCTCATCCGGGCCAGGCCCCTGGCAAAATAAACGAGCAGTTCGTCGCCCCGGTCGTGGCCGTGGCGGTCGTTGACCTCTTTGAAGTGATCCAGGTCCAGAAATACCAGCGTCAGGCATTGCGGGTAGCGCTGCGATCTTGCGAATTCGCGGGCCAGGACCGATTCCATGACGCGCCGGTTGAGCAGGCCCGTCAGGGGATCGTGATAGGCCAGGAACCGCAATTTTTCATGGGCGGTCACGTTGGACAGGCACAGCGACACTTTGACGGCCAACTGTTCGAGCAGACTCGTGTCCATGCCCGGCTGGAAACGGCGGCGCGCGATATCGGCCTGGTTCAGGCTGCCGATAATCTCACCATCCAGCGAAATCGGAGCGATCGCCATCGATTGCACGGCAAAGTTGCACCCCTGCGGCAACAGGCGCTCGTAGGGTTCCAGGCCGCGGTTGACCAGCAGCGGGGTCATCTGCGACCCGACCAGCTTCACGAATTCCTCCTTGGCGACCAGGTTCAAGCGGGCCTTGAGCCGGTCAGAGGATTCGATCTGCTGGATGAAATCGCTGATGTCACTTTTTTCGATCAGCGTCATCCAGGCGTAGGGCACCCGGAATTTCTGGCGGATTTCGGCCAGC
>JBAPWQ010000424.1:0-4571 GCA_049283795.1 Desulfobacterales bacterium
GCATCATACAGTCATTAGAGGGATCGAATGCAAAGCGATTGATGAAGATGATATGAACCTGAAGGATTTTATCGACAGGGAAGCAAATGGGACATCTCAATAATTAAATATTAAAAACGATCACGGCGATATTAGGCGCGTCCTGTAATCGTATTAAGACCGACAGTCTTTCCCCGTAAATCTTTTATCCATTCCACGACGATCTTTCCTCATCAAGATACTTTTTTATATCAAGCTTTTGCCAGATATTCTTGCCCTTGCCTTTTAACTCCAAGATGCTGCGGGTGCGGCCGGTGCTTGTTTTTTGGCGAATGATGGCCACCATTTGTTCCAACAAACGAAGCTGATCGTATAGGGAGAGAGTTTTTATCTCGGATACGACATGGTTATAGTTCGCTTTGGACATGATCCAGTGTCTCATTATTGGTTACACATGCACATGTCTTTGCGTTAAAAGGCTGAGCATTTTCTTTTTGGTGAGTATAGCATTTTATTTTGTCCGATATTTTAATAGCGTTCTCCCTGGATGCAGTGTTTAAGCCGATTATATGGATATTCATCAATAAATCAAAGAGAGTTTTCGCAGGGGAGAGGAAAACGGTGCTTCTTTGTTGACAACAAAGACCGAAAACCGCATCATCTGGTCGACCATGACCTCATGGCCAAGCTGTCGCTCCCCGCGCGGGAGCGTGGATTGAAACTGAAGCATGGTGCTATCGGCATTAACATACGATTAGAGCCGGTTCGCTGCCAAAATTGTTATAGAGCGCCCAACCATCGAAAGCCGGTTTGTACAAGTTCCCAAAATTGCGGAGCCCGGCCGCAAAGCGTCGGCGAATGATCAGCTCGGGGAGGTTGTTTCCTCTTTCGCGGACTCTTTGCTGAACCCGTGCAATGGCCAGATCCGTTAACAAAAAGCACCGCGAGGTGCGGGAAATGAGGTATTCATGAGTGATTTAACTTCCCCCTGGGAAATGCTCAGTGAACTGATCGCTGCAGGAAACAGCGTCGATCTGATAAGCTTTATTGATAAACTCAGTCCGCCGGAGACGGCCAGGACAATCTCTCGACTGACAGAAGAAGAACAGATGCGTCTTTTCAGTCTTCTCAGTCCCGAGGATGCCGCCGATGTGATTGAAGACATCCCGGAAACCCAGGCCGCGGACCTGGTGGAGGACATGCCATCGGAGCAAGCGGCGGCTATTATGGGGGAGCTGACCAGCGATCATCTTGTCGATATGCTGGGCGAAATGGATGAGGATGCCAGTCGGGCCATTCTGGCGAAAATGGACCGGGAAGACGCCGAAGAAGCGAGAATGTTTTTAGAGTACGCGCCAGACTGCGCCGGCGGACTCATGGTTTCCGAATTCCTTGTCTATAAAATAAATAATACTATCCAAGATGTGCTCGATGACCTGCAGGCCAATCGGAGTGAATACGTTGACTACCATGTTCAATATTTTTATGTTGTCGACCGGGAAGATAAGCTGGCCGGCGTGCTTCGCATGCACGACCTACTGTTTCCAGAACGGCAAACCCTGCTCAGCCATGTGATGCTCTCTTCTCCTCTCAGTGTATCGGACAAGGCTTCGCTTAAAACGCTGCAGGAGTTTTTCGAGGAACACCACTTGTTCGGCGTGCCGGTGGTAGACGATGGGCGGCGACTGGTCGGTGTGGTGCTGCCGAGTGCCATCGAGGAGGCGGTCAATAAACGTAAGACAAAGACTTTTTTACGATTGAGCGGTATCATTGGCGGTGAGGAGTTCCGGACCATGCCGCTGCTATCCCGTTCCGGGCGCCGTCTGTCCTGGCTGAGCCTGAACATTGTCCTCAATATCATCGCCGCCAGCGTCATTGCCCTGTATCAGGATACCCTTGCGGCAGCCATTACCCTGGCGGTTTTTCTGCCCATGGTCAGCGACATGAGCGGCTGTTCAGGCAACCAGGCCGTGGCGGTATCCATGCGTGAACTCTCCCTTGGTCTGGTCCGGCCGGGCGAGCTGCTCTGGGTGCTGTTAAAGGAAGCAAGAGTCGGCATTATCAACGGCCTGGTGCTGGGCTTGCTGCTTGGCGGAGTTGCCTTTCTCTGGAAGGGTAACCCGTGGCTCGGCATTGTGGTCGGTGGTGCATTGGCGGCCAACACGCTGGTTTCCGTCATCCTCGGCGGTATGCTGCCCCTTGTGCTCAAGCGGTTGAAGCTCGATCCGGCACTGGTTTCCAGTCCTCTGCTGACAACGGTCACCGACATGTGCGGCTTCTTTTTTGTTTTGAGTTTCGCTGCGGCGGTCATGCCGAAACTCGGCGGCATTTAGGACAGAAAAATCTGCGGAATCGCCGACCGACTCTCTGCGCGGGAGCATGAGGGTCCTAACGGGTTTTAGTATAGTGAGAGACAAGCGAGCGTGAAAACCGTATTTAAAACAAATGCCCCGCAACGCCCGAATCGATGCCCCCGGCATCCTGCATCATATCGTCATTTGAAATTGTTGGAAAGACACTGAACCAGGCCCTTGAGCCCCCTTCACGAGGAATTTAATAATTTTTCCTTGTTTTCACACAAATTGATGTGTAATATTATGTGTAAAATTAAGGAGGTGATCTTTGTGGCAACAAATCTGCAGATCGATGATAATCTGATTCTAAAAGCGGTCAGGCTTGGCGGACATAAAACAAAAAAGGCCGCTGTCTCAAAGGCATTGATTGAATATATTCATCAGCTGGAACAAGAAAAAATCCTTTCGATGTTTGGAACCGTGGAATACGACACTGACTATAATTATAAAAAACAAAGAGACCGGTCGTGAAGGTTATTATCGATAAAAGTATATGGTCCCTGGCTTTAAGACGCAATAATGATGACCATCCAGCGCTTGTCCAGGAGCTTCGTCATTTAATCTACGACCACCGCGCCAAAATGATAGGTCCTATACGTCAGGAGATCTTATCGGGTATTCGCAGTAAAACTCAATTTAATAAACTCCGAAAGCATCTTGAAAGCTTTCCCGATCTACCGATTCTTACTGAAGACTATGTTACTGCGGCTCAATTTTTCAATCATTGTCGTTCAAAGGGAATACAAGGTTCGAATACTGATTTTTTGATATGCGCCGTGGCCGTTAGAAACAAGCATTCCATTTATACTGCGGACAAAGATTTTGAAATGTATTCACAGTACCTAGAAATTAGTCTTCACAAGCCCGATTAATTTGGCATCTAAATGGCAAGAAGGAATTGGTCACTTAAAGCGGGCAGCTTTGGTGCACAAACAGCTGCGAGAAGGTTTTCTCAATCAAAATCGGGCGGAAATCGCAGCTGGTGGTAGACTTGAAGGTCTTTGCTTTCTCCGGTTACAGCACAGGAGGTGCGACATGGTCCCCGATGACAGCGTTTATGTCAAATTGCAAAAACATCTGAACAGCCAGGCGGTCGGGTTTCCGGCAACCAGATCAGGCGCCGAAATCAGAATTCTCAAGCATATTTTTACGCCGGAAGAAGCTGAAATCGCCACCTGTTTGACCTACAGGCCGGAGCCGCTCGATACGATATTCAGCAGAGCCGGACACCTTGTGGAATCCCCGCAGGAACTGGAAATGCTTCTCGATCGAATCCAGAAAAAGGGCGGTATCGAATCCAGAACAAAAGACGGCACGCTGCAGTATTGTTGTGCGCCGCTCGTGGTGGGAATGTACGAGTTACAACTGGGAAGATTGACCCCGGAATTCATCAAGGATTTCAACCGGTACATTTCAGATATGAAGTTCGGTGTCGAATTCTTGAGCACGGAACTTCCGCAGATGCGTACCATCCCAGTTGCCAAGAGCATTCGCCCCCAAAACAATGTCAGCACCTTTGATGAAGTGACGGCGCTGCTGCAGGAGGCTGAAGAGCCTTTTGTCATCATCGAGTGCATTTGCCGCAAGAAAAAGGCGATCGAAGGAAAATCCTGTAAGGTAACGCAGCGAACGGAAACCTGCCTTGCCATAGGCGGCATGGCGCAGATGGTCCAACGCAGCGGCATGGGACGGGAAATCAGCCGGGAAGAGGCGATTTCGATCATAGAAGAGAATCAGAAGCTGGGACTGGTGCTGCAGCCCTCCAACACCGAAAAAGCCGAATTCATCTGCTCGTGCTGCGGGTGCTGCTGCGGAATGCTGGAAATTCACAGCAGGATTCCAAAACCATTGGAGTTCTGGGCCTCGAACTTTCAGGCGGTCGTAGACACCCACACCTGCAGCGGGTGCGGCAACTGCCAGGAAAGCTGCCAGGTCGGAGCCGTTGCTGTCCACGAGAAGGGTCAATACGCCGTGGTGGACCTGAACCGGTGCCTTGGATGCGGGGTTTGCGTTGCCGGCTGCCCTACCGAATCAATAACCTTGGTTAAAAAGACTATCGAAGTAAGGCCGCCGAAAACCCGGGAAGAGCTTTACGAAGTCATCATGGCTAAGAAGAAAAACCGGTTGGAGAAAATGAAATTGACCGGGAAACTCATGGTCGACGCCGTCCGTACGGGGCAAACGTGTCTGTTGAAAAAATGAGGGCTATCCTGAAAGTTATAACCAATTATTCACAAC
>JBAPWQ010000425.1:0-2100 GCA_049283795.1 Desulfobacterales bacterium
TTCTTTCACCCGGTCCCGCATGTCGGCGATGACCCTGACTTTCAGAACGTGCGGGATATCACGTAGAAAAAACTGTCCGGCCAGGCCGTGATAGACGACGTTGTCCTTGCGAATATGCTGGAGGAGGGCGGCATGAAGGTAGCTGATATACCTTTCCTTGCCGTGGGTAAATCGTTCAAGCACCGATGCGGGATCGTGCAGCGCCCGGATGAGTTTAATCTCCGGGATATTGAATTCGTCGGATGCCTCGATCAGGATATCGCGTGAAATACATTCATACCCCAATTTGAGGGCCAGTTTTTCCGCAACCTCTTTACCCCGGCTGTAAGAGCCTCGGCTTACTGTAATAATAGACATTTAAGAACCCCTTTGCGGTGATTTTAGATTGGGTCCATCCATAAATGGTCTTTTTTTCGCTGGACTGCCGGTCGAAGCGGGTTTTCGGCTGCGGCGTACGTAAAGTACGCCTCGCCGCAAACCCTTGTGCGGCCTTGCCCAGCGAAAAAAATCCACATTTATGAATTTGACACATAATGGTGCCTAAAAAAGATCGTGGATGGGCAATATCTATAGGCCTCATTGGTTGAGAACAGGCTGCCGTCATTGGCTTAAATGGTGTTGAAGTTTATCATAAATCCTTCACAGGTCAACCGTGTGCGATCCGCCGGTGACTCCACCGACTTTAAGAATAATGATATGGGCGAGGCCAACAAGGGGGACGCTTCGGCGTCATAGGCCGACGACCGCTAACACAGCCAGAACATCCTATAAGACAAATACCGACAATCGGCGCCAGGGAAGTCCTACAAAAAAATCGGATCTTTGCCCCTATCCGAGAGGCACCGGCGACCTTATGGTTAATCGACCTTGCCTGCGCAAGGCGAATCGCTGCATGTCAATACCGTTTCAAAACTCCGGAAAATTATGGATGACAGGGCCGGTCTCTACAACGTCATCCGCCTGGTCTTCGGCAGTGTCGGCATCGCCGGCGTGGCCACCCGACTGGACGACGGCACGATTGCCGCCGGCGCCATGCTCATGAAGAATCTGACGCCTTACCGGGAGACGATGACGGCCTGGACCAGGAGCCTGACCACGGCCCTGTCGGCCCATGGTTCCGCCGCAGGCACCGCCCGCCTGCAGGGGCTGCAGCTGATTTATAACGAGGTGATGCGCCAGGCAACGATGATCTCGTACAACCGCGTGTTCTTTCTGGTGTCGGTGGTGTTTGCCTTGACCCTGCCGCTGGTTCTGATTCTGCGCGAAAACCAGCAGGCCGCTGCAGGTCAGATGGCGGTCGAGTAGGTCGGTCCCGGGGGCGGCGGATTATTACCACAGAGTCGCCGGAGATTTGCTTTTCTTACCGCAGAGTCGTAAAGGACGCAGAGCGTTATTTGTGTTCTAACCAAGAGGAGAATCGATGATGGCCAAATTATTCTCGGAGTTTCGTTTGAGAACCATCACGTTTAAAAACCGTATTTTCGTATCCCCCATGTGCCAGTATTCAAGTGACGAGGGTATGCCGAACGACTGGCACCTGGTGCATCTGGGCAGCCGGGCGGTGGGCGGCGCGGCGCTTGTGATCGTGGAGGCCACCGCCGTTTCGCCGGAAGGACGCATATCGCCCTGGGACAGCGGCATCTGGTCCGATGCGCAGGCAAACGCCTTTGCGCGCATTACGGCCTTCATCAAGGCGCAGGGGGCCGTGGCGGGGATTCAGCTGGCCCATGCCGGCCGCAAGGCCTCGACCGATGTGCCCTGGCGCGGCGGCGGAGCTGTCGGCGAGAAGGACGGCGGGTGGCAGCCCCTGGCGCCGAGTTCCGTCCCGTTCGACGCGGGTTCGCCGGTGCCGCGCGAGATGACGGCCGCAGACTTGGCGGCGGTGACCGCCCAATTCGCGGCCGCCGCGGAGCGCAGCCTGGCGGCGGGGTTCGAAGTCGTCGAACTGCACCTGGCCCACGGTTACCTGCTGCACGAGTTTCTCTCCCCGCTGTCAAATCGGCGCGAGGACCGCTGGGGCGGATCGCCCGAAGGCCGGTGCCGGCTTCCACTGGACGTCACCGCGGCCGTGCGCAAGGTCTGGCCGGAGCACCTGCCGCT
>JBAPWQ010000426.1:0-5981 GCA_049283795.1 Desulfobacterales bacterium
CTGCATGTCTTCGTCGATGATGGTCCTGATGAAGTTGGGGGGCGCGGCCGGGGCCTCTTCGCCGTCAGAACGCTTTTCCCCTGTGGTGGTCGCGCGCGGATCTTCCGAATTCTTCATGTGATTCCCCGGAATAACGATTAAATTGGAGGATGAAAGCCGGATTGCCATTTTACCCGATAAAAGTTACATTTATAATAATTTTAAGGCGATCGCAATTAAATTGCGCAACCGGGCATGGAGCAAAAGGAGGATGGGATGCGCGTTAATGTGGATGATATCAACGAGAACGGTACCGAACTGGCCTTCCGGGAAGATCCCGCATCGTTTCCGTCGCTGGTCGAACTTTGCCGCAGCCGGGAATGCGATTTTACGATGCCCCTGGCCATCGAACTTCATATCCGGCGCATCGGCGACCTGTTCACGGCGGACGGCCGCTTCGCCACCGGCGTGCGCCAGTCGTGCAGCCGCTGCCTGGCGGATTTCGAGGCCCCGCTCGCCGCCGACTTCACCCTTACCTTCACCCGGCAGCCCGCGGAATACCCCGAATTGTCCCGCCGCACGGAAATCGAACTCGACCCCGAGGAAATCGGACAGATCTTTTTTCGGGGCGACGAGATCGATCTTGGCGCAGCCGTCCAGGAGGAGGTGCTGATGGCCCTGCCGATGACACCCCAGTGCCGGCCCGACTGCAAGGGCCTCTGCCCCCGCTGCGGCGCCGACCTGAACCAGGGCGCCTGCGGCTGCGACAGAAAGGTTGTCAACCCGAAATTCGCCGTCCTCCAAGGCTTGAAAATAGTCAAAAAATAATAGTATCACGCCACTGCGCGCTCGTTCGGGCTTGCGCCGTCACGTTATCGTTTACCGGAATCGTCTCTTGCATGGGAACCTCTGACCATAAGGATATCAGCTGCCGGGTCACCCGGACCCTGCTGATGTACGTGCGCGAATGCAACGGCGGCTCCCTCGGGAATCTCCTGGACGACCTGGAACGCGATGAACGATATCTGCTGGACCCCGACAACTGGGTTTCCCACGCGTTTCTCCAGGTCCTGTACCATCGGATGATCCGGATTCTGGATGACAAAAACGCGGTCTATCACATGACCATTGCCTCCGAACGTTTTCAGTCCCTGGGTCTGCTCGATCGTATCGTTCGATTGTTGGGCAGTCCTAAGCTCATCTACGGCCAGGCCCCGAAATACAACCGGTTGCTGAAACTGAATGGAGACGTCTATATTCACGAACTGGGAAATTCATGGGTGGTGTTGGAAGATCGCTACCACGACAGCACCCAGAAGACCCGGTACGACTGTGACTACACCCGCGGAATACTGGCCGGCATTCCCACCTTGTTCGGCATGCCTCCGGCTGAAATCGAAGAAGTGGAATGCCAGGTTCATCCCGATGTCTATGGCGAAAGGATGTGGTCCGACCATCCCGTCCATGGTCGACAGGGTTGCCTGTACCGGGTCCAGTGGCAGAAAAGCAAAGCGGAGTCCGGCTGGAAACGCTTCATTACGAAGCGGCACGTTTATGAACGGGCCATTGAAGATCTTCAGGATGCCAATTCGCGGATTCAGGAAAAATACGACGAGGCCAGACGACTCGCCGCCGATTTGGAAACCGCCAACAGGGACCTTTTGTCATCCAAACGTCAATTGGAGAAAAGCAGGGCGGAATACATGGCCTCTGAGCGCAGGTACCGGCTCCTGGCGGAGAATGCATCGGATATCATCTGGACGTTCGATCTGGCAACCATGCGCTTTGACTACATCAGCCCGTCGGTATTGCGCGTGAGGGGTTTCAGCCCTGAAGAAGCCATGGAAATCAGCCTGGAAGCCACATTGTCCCCGCAGTCCTTTAAACTCGTGCGCAAGGTCCTGGCCGAGGAGCTTGCCCGGGATGGAAGTGAAGGCGTCGACCCCGATCGATCCCGGACCATGGAACTCGAGCAGGTTTGCAAAGATGGCTCATTTGCCTGGTCCGAGGCGACCGTGACCTTCATCCGCAATAAGGAAGGGAAACCGGCAGGTGTGTTGGGGGCAACCCGCGACATAAACGAGCGCAAGCGGGCGGAGCACGAGAAAGCGCAACTGGAAGCGATGCTCACCGAAGCCCGGCGGCTTGAATCACTCGGGACCCTCGCGGGCGGCATCGCCCACGATTTCAACAATCTTCTCATGGGCGTCCTGGGACACACGTCGATCATGAGTATGAAACTGGATCCCGGCCATTCTTTCGTCGAGCACGTAAAGGGCATAGAGGAATGCGTCAATAGCGCAACGGAGCTGACCCGCCATCTGCTTGGATTTGCCCGCAGTGGTAAATACGAACTCAAGGCAACGGATATCAACCGCCTGATAGAAAGAATTTCGGAAATGTTCGGCCGCACGAGAAAGGAACTCGGCATCGTCAGAAAACTTCAACCAAATGTCTGGCCGGTTAACGTGGACAGAAGCCAGATGGAGCAGGTTCTGCTGAACCTTTTCGTCAACGCGTGGCAGGCTATGCCAAGCGGCGGTGTGCTGACGCTCGAAACACGAAATGACATGCTCGACCGGAAATTTGCCGAAGCCAACGGCATCGATCCGGGCCTTCATGTAAAGATCTTGGTCACCGACACCGGAGCGGGTATGGATGAGGAAACGCGGCAACGGGTATTCGAGCCCTTTTTCACGACCAAGGACATTAAAAGGGGCACGGGATTGGGCCTTGCTTCCTCTTATGGGATCATCGGGAATCACGGCGGCATCATCACCGTGTCCAGCGTCAGGGGCCAAGGATCGACGTTCACGATATATCTTCCCGCCGTTCGCAAATCGCCGGACGCAGAGAAAAAGCCGATCGTCAAAGCGATTCTCAAAGGAAAAGAAACCGTCCTGCTCGTGGATGACGAAGAGAAGCTCCGCGATGTGGGAGCGCAAATGCTTCAACTGCTTGGGTACACCGTGTTGACCGCCGGCAGCGCGAAAGATGCCATCGCGGTATTTGAGGATAACAAAGATCTTGTTTCCTTGATTATTCTGGACATGATCATGCCCGAAATGGGGGGCGACGAGGCATTCGATCGTCTGGTAGCTATCCGTCCTGACATAAAAGTGATCCTTGCGAGCGGATACAGCGTCGAGGGCAAGGCAGGTGACGTCTTGAAACGAGGCTGCAGCGGTTTCATTCAGAAACCATTCACCCTTGAAGATTTGTCACAAAAGATGCGCGACGCGCTGGATGGCTGACCCACAGCATCCTGAGAAGTCTGCTTCAGGCGGACAAGCCCGCCATTTTGGATGGACACCAACTATAGGCTTCAAGATAAAGGTTTTGGCTGCTGGTGTCGTCCGTTGGCGTATTACACGACGGCCGCCTGCCTCTGGCATTGCCAAAATCTTTATCTCAAAACCGTTAAAAAATTCTCCTCCACGTTCTCCCCTCCTGTTTCGACCCCCGTGCCGCATGTATGTCGGAGCACTCACGTGACATGCACTGATTTTCTGCAAATTATCGAGTAATTTTTAAAAGTTGGCGTTAATCTTGCAAGTGCTGAAGCGTTGCGCGACATGCTTGCACGTCGTCCGTATACGCTTTTGATGATGGATTATAGCCGGAAGAGGTCTTTTTCTTCCGATCGCCAATCCCCGCTGTGCCCATTATAAGGAATCGTTATGGCAGGTAAAAACATCGCTGAAATCGATAAGACAGACTATCTCGACCTTATGCCCGGAACCGAGCTGAGCCTTGTTGCAGAGGGCCTTAACGGGGTGTTGAAAAGCACTTATATCGGCAAAAAAGAAAATCAATATATCGTCATTGCCCCTCCGTCACAACACAGCGGCATCGAGAAAAAACTGCTTCGCAGCGGCCGCATAAAAGTCAAGTATTCATCTAAAGGAAACGTCCTGGAATTCTCCTCCAAGTTGATCAAGGTTACCCGCGAGCCTTTAATACTGCTCTTGCTGGAATACCCCGCCGCGGTGGTGAAGCTCGAATCCCGATCCCATAAAAGGATCACCTGCTTTATTTCGGCTAAAATAGACATCAACAACGAAACGAAGGCCGGGGTCATCAAGAATATCAGCAAAAGCGGCTGTTGCTGCATCTTTGAAGCGGCTGCGAACGGAGACAATGCGTTGCAGAGCGACGATAAGATTACGATGAGCTTCTCCTTTCCGGGGATTATCGACCGGCAGGAGGTCCCGGGAAAGATAAAGGCTGTTCGGAACAAAGGCCGGCAGCTGGAAGTCAGAATTGAATTTGCGGATATCGCCTGGTGGGTTCCCCCATATGATTGAAACATAGGCATTAAGATAAAACTTTTGGCTGTGGTATTGGTCGTTGGCGTATTTTTCAAGGGCTTTTCAACCAAGAACGTAAAACCCTGAACCGCTCAACCGTGGATGCAAGCCGCCGCCTGCTTCCGGCCTTGCCAAAATCTTTATTTTAAAGCCTGAAGTGAAGGGTGGAATTCTCCTCATCGCCTTTATGACCGGCCGGGTGTACCGGATGTCAAAATCTTGTCGCCTGCCCGAACTGACGAGCACATCTCTTCGTGAGCCCTTAACTGTTTTATAAACGGCATTGGAACCGTCTATGAGTTTTCCGAATGAAGCGCACGGTAAAAAAAGCACCGATATCGAGCAACCGGATAACGATCCCCATAATCGAAAACACTCCGCGCGGCATCTCCTGCAAAGAACCGCCATTTCGTGCATCGGTGGCATGGCGCTCCTTGCCGGAACCCTGATCCTCGGCACCTGGTATTACTCGCAACCCCTGTCGGCCCGGGAAAACATGCCGGTCGCCGGCGAGGGCGCCGCGCAGGAATTCGAGCAAAATGACATCAAACCGACGTCAGCATCCGCGGCGGCACGTGGAGAAAAGGTCGAACCCGAATCAGACATAGAGGTACCGGAATCGGAAAAATCACCCTTGCTTCAATCCGATCAAAGCCAGTCGGTCAAAAACAATAAAGAAGTTGCCAACCGCCGCCCGGAGAGGACAGACACCCTCCCGGGGAAAAGCTCGTCTATGATAAGGCCGACAGCAAATAAAAACCGTCAAATTATCATGAGGGATACGTCAGCGGGCGCAGCGGTGCCCGCCCGTGACGTCGACCTTTTCTATCAGAAGGCGCTGCGCTATCACCGCGATGGCAGGTTAACGCAAGCCGTCCAGATGTACAAACAAGTTATTCGGGCAGATCCCGGTCATCGAGATGCGCGGTTCAACCTCGGCGCAGCCTATATTCAACTGGCGGCGTATTCGGAAGCCAACCCCCTGATGAAGCAGCTGCGAGCCGCCGATCACCTGAACCCCGATATTCTGGTGAATTGTGCCATCGTCGAAATTGGTCTGGGAAGACCGGCGGAGGCGATTCAGATACTGGATACGGCCGCCTGCCAGGGGGCGGAACCTCAGTTCGGGATCTATTTCCATCGGGCGGTCGCCCTGAGCCGGCTCGGCAAGCTGGAAGAAGCGCGCATCTCCTACAAAAAGGCCGAGGACCTCAATGGCGGCCATGCCCTTCTGCTCTTTAACCTGGCGGTTCTTTCCGATAAGTTGCACCGATATGACGAAGCCGTTCAATACTACGAGAAATTCCTGCGACAAAGAAGTCCCTTGCCGGCGGATGAGGAAAAAAAGATCGAAGACCGCATCAGGTCCTTGCAGGCATATGCGGGGCTCGTTCAAAAATGACAAAGCGCCCCAACCGGTTTGGTGCACAAAACCCAACATGTCCCAGATTGCATGCTTTTGCGCACCGTTCCGGCCCTAAATCCCGTCACGCGTGACTGCCGGCTTTTCTTTTGCGCGACCCTTGGGGTTGTAAGCAGTTAAGGCGGAGGCTATCCAGTACAGGCTGACGACCTAAGATAGCACAAGAAGGTTGATTACATGAAGAAACGAATTGGCGATATCCTGATTCAGATGGGCTTTATCGACCAGGGCCAGTTGGAGATGGCCCTGATGGAGTCCAAAAAAACCGG
>JBAPWQ010000427.1:0-5120 GCA_049283795.1 Desulfobacterales bacterium
CTACGAAACCCGCCCCTACGAAAATTCACGCATTACCGGAAATAATACGGGGGTTTAAAACATTTTCATCACGGCGCATCAACGAAATACGCCATTCTCCCGGCACAAAATTGTGGCAACGAAATTATTACGAACACATTATCCGCAACGACGACGAATTGAACCGCATTCGGGAATACATCGTCGGGAATCCCGCACGCTGGGAATCGGACACGGAAAATCCCGATGCGGTAGGGACGATAAACAAAAATTTTGAGGATTTGGGGTTGTGAGGGGTAGGGGCATGGCATGCCGTGCCCCCTGTATGGTGAAACAATTCAGACGGCCCGTTACCGGTTAGATACCAACCATCATTCGATCGCTCGAATCCACCGTGACCAACCGTCTCGAGATTTGGCCAACATTCGATTTGTATTTCAATAAGCCCAGTCTTCGTGGCTCACCGGCAACCGGTTTAACTGGTCAAGATAGAATTGCCACTTTGGTATCAAACGATCCATCAGGGCCCTGAATCGGGCGTTATGGGTTGGTTCCAGTAAGTGCGCCATCTCGTGTACGACGATGTATTCAAGGCACTCCGAAGGCTTTTTGGCGAGTTCGGTGTTGAGGCGGATGTTGCCCGCGCCGGGGGTGCAGCTTCCCCACTTGGTTTTCATCCGCTGCACAAAAAACCGCTTAACCTTTACCCCCAACAGGGGCTCCCACTTGGCGATCAAGGGTGGCACAGCATTTTTGAGCTGCTCTCGATACCATCCCTCCACCACTGCCTGCCGCCGCTTTTCATCCGTGCCGGGTCGGACCCGTAACAGCATTCGGCTGTGTTTCAACTCGACGGATGGTGCCTGGTCGCTCTCGATGACCGTGAGCAGGTAGCGCTTGCCCCAAACGTAGTGGCTCTCGCAGTCCAGGTATTCGCGCAAGGTTTCACGGTCCTGCTCCCGCAGTTTCTTTTGCTGCTGTTTGATCCATCCCAGCTTTGAAATCGCGAATACGCGGACGTTGTCGAGACTCATCCGCGACGGCGCCGAAATGCGCACCCGACCGGTCGGGGGATGGACGCTTAAATGGACATTTTTAATATCCTTTAGCACCACGTCCACCGTGACATCCCCCAGCTTGAGCTGCCTGACCATCAGTATTCTTTCTGCGCTTTGATGATGAGAAACACGCGCTCGACCTCGGTCACGGACTTAAGGACGCCATACAACGCCTGCTTGATCACCTGCTCGCGCGCCTGAATCCCGCGCCACCCGTCTGGACGCACCGGTTTAACCGTCGCATCGATGGTCAGCGCCAGATTCAATACTATATCCCCGGTATTTCCCCATTCAAGCGTGTCTTCAGAGATACGATCCTTTTCCGTCGGTTTTCCGCCAACCTTCTTGAGGTTGTTGTAGAGGGCACGCTTGCCCGGCGTGTCCAGCGTTGCGGGAGTATCATCCGCTTGTCCGGCTTCCACCCTTTTGACCAACTCAGCGATGCGCTTGAGGTACTCCTCGTACTCGACAGCCTTGGCCTTGCGGGCTGAAATGATCTCGTCCAGAAGAGCGGACATCTTTTCGTAGTAGGCCGGGTCGTTCAGGTGCTCCTTGATAATCTTGCGGCGGACGTTGTTCTCGATGGTCTCGGCAATGGCGTTCTTGTTACCCTTCAACCCCCCGAGCTGGGTCGCAATTGCAGTGGCGATGCCGGTTTTAACGATCAAGTCCAGCAGCGACAACCCGTTGAAGGGCGAAATCTTCCGCGGCTCATCGGCCTCGATGTAGGTGTCGATGAGGTGCCGCATGTCGGCCTCATAGGCCTTGAGGTCGATTGTTTCGCCACTGGCCTTGCGGATGATCTCGCGGACTTTCAGATAATGGTCGCGCTGCTGCTTGATGCAGGTAATGTCGTCCAAGCTGTATCCGGCCGGCTCAAGCTCATCGGCGATGTTGACATAGGCCCGCACCATGGCGACGGTGTCCTTGTAAAGCGCGGCGCGTTGCGGTTCCCGTTCCTGCAGGTCGGTCGGTATTTCCGTATTGCCGCAAAAGTAATGGATGTACTCCAGCTCGCCCTTGGGCGGCTCGACCGGCTCGCACAGCAGGGTTAGGGCCTCCAGCGCCTGGTCGAGGCGCTCCTTGCCCTTTTTGAGGCGGTCCTGCAGAAGCACCTCGGGCGCTGTCCCGCCGGCGCTGTGATCCAGCTCGGAGGTGTAAACCGCGATGGCGTTCTCGACCTTCGGAAAAAGGTCCTTGTAGTCCACGATGTAGCCGAACTCCTTGTCCTCGCCGTCCAGCCGGTTGGTGCGGCAGATGGCCTGGAACAGGCCGTGGTCCTGCATGGACTTATCGATGTAAAGGTAGGTGCAGGGCGGCGCATCGAAGCCGGTCAACAGTTTGTCCACCACCACCAGGAGCTTCATGTTCGCCGGCTCTCTGATGAACAGGTCCTTGGCCTGTTCTTCATAGGTTTCGGTTTTCGTCATGCCTGGCTTGGCATCGACGTCCTCGAGCAGAACGTTATAGGTGTTGTAGATGAACTGCTTATCGGTCTCGGTGTTCGCGCCGGTCTCCTCCCTGGTCACATCCTTCGCCAGCGGATTATATGAGGTCACCACCGCACACTTGCCTTTCAAGGGTGTCTTCTGAAACAAGGTGAAATATTTGCACGCCTCGTAGATGCTCGATGCCACCAGGAGCGCATTGCCGCGTTTGCTTGACAGGCGGGGCTTTACGCTGAAGTCGAAGACGATGTCGCTCACCACCCGATCCATGCGGGACTTGGAACTGAGCACGTTCTGCATCGTGCCCCATTTATTCTTCAGCTCATTTTTCTGCCAGTCGTTCAGGGCTTTGGTCTTGGCCTCGAACCACGCATCGATCTTGTCCTCTGAACCCAGGTGCTGGTCAATGTCCCGCGCCTCATAGACCAGGTCGAGCACCACCGCGTCTTCGACGCCTTCGCTGAACTTGTAGGTGTGGATGTACCCGCCGAAAATCTCCAGGCTGGTTTGTCGATCTTGTTTGAGCAGGGGGGTGCCGGTAAAGCCGATGAAGACCGCATTTGGCATCATCGCCTTCATCACGCGGTGCAGCTTGCCGCTCTGGGTGCGGTGGCACTCGTCCACAAAGACAAAAACCTCGCCTATGGTCGGGCTGGGCTGCGCCTCCAGTTCCCTGATGAAGGCGTCGAAATCGTCCACGTCCTTGCGGCCGAACTTGTGAACCAGCGAGCACAGGAGGCGCGGTTTGGCCTGGCCGAGTTGGGTCAGCAGGTCGCGTCCGCTGGAGCTGCGCACGATGGCCTCGCCTGCCTCGGAAAAGACCCGCTCGATCTGTTTGTCCAGCTCGTCGCGGTCGGTGATAATGGCCACGCGGGCGTTGGGGTGGTTCTCAAGGATCCACTTGGCCAGCAAAACCATGACGATGCTTTTACCGCTGCCCTGGGTGTGCCAGATGATGCCGCCTCTGTGTCCGTTCACATGCTCCTGCGCGGCCTTGACGCCGAAATACTGGTGCACGCGCGGCAGCTTTTTTACGCCGCTATCGAATAGCACGAAGTCATGCATCAGCTCGATCAACCGGTTCTTGCGGCACATCTTGAGCAGGTATTTGTCCAGCTTGAAGCGGCTGTCGTCCTCTTCGTCCTCCTTCCACTTGAGAAAGTATTTCTCCGGCGTGCCGATGGTCCCGTATTGCAGGCCCTCGGAATCGTTTCCGGCGAAGATGAACTGCACCGTGCTGAAAAACCCCTCGTTGAACTCGGGTGTCTGGTTGGAAAGGTTTTGCCGGATACCGTCGCCGATGCTGACGCGGCTGTTTTTCAGCTCCAGCACACCGACGGCGATGCCGTTGAAATAGAGCACGAGGTCGGGGCGCCGCTCGTGATTGCCCTTGAGGGTCACCTCCTCGGCGATGGCAAAGTCGTTTTTTTCCGGTTCCCGCCAGTCGATGAGGTGGACGGTTTCCGTCACCTTGCCCGCCTCGATCTTCACGGGCACGCCGTAGCGCAGCAGGGTGTAAACGGACTGGTTGTTGCCATAGAGGCCGCGGCTGTGGTTGTCTGCTTCGGTACGCAGCTTGTGAGTGGCCACATTGATCTGGGCAGGGGTGTATCCGCATTTGGTCAGGTGCGCCTTGAGCAGTCCCTCCTCGATGTTGCTATTGCCGTCGCGGTCGGTCCAATCGCCGAGGTAGCGGTAGCTCAGCTCATCGCGGAATAGGGTGATGATCCGGTTTTGAGTGATCCGTTCAGGTTTGCCGACACTCATGGCATCACTCCTTAAATGATGTCTTTGGGAACCCAAATCCAACCCTCGCTTGCAGGCACTAAATCCGGAGGGGCGATGAGATCATTAGAACGGTTTTCAAACAGGTACGCCATAAGCGCACAGGTTAGTGCATCCTGCTCGTCCTGGTTATCTATAGATTTATATCTGACCTGGTGGCGCAAAGCCTTTATTGATGTGGAACTCTTGCAGGCTGACGGATATGCCTCAATTGCCCTCAATGACTCGCCATTACTCCAAACTCCGCAGCGAAGTACCTCCGGCGCGAATTTGGCCAGTACGTGCATTCCCTTGGTTGCCTGGCTACCGATCATGTCCTTTATGGCCGACAAGGGCCTCAAGCCATGCTGAAACAGGAAACGCTCAGTCTTTCGGAACAGGTAGGGGTTGGTGCCGGAACCCTCGACCGGCTCCACATATTTATAACCTGCAACCAGTCCCACAAAATCATTGGAAAAACCAAGTGGTGTGTCGATCGCCAGAATGATGCGTGCATTGTCAGGTTTTAGTTTGGTGATGGCCAGACAGAATAGTTTGCGGATGAACTCTCCGGTAGTGGTGGATTCATTGATCAGTCTTCGCAGGTTGCCTCGCCATGGCCTGCCCACGATTGATAGGTTTGAGTCTATGATGACAATGGCGTCGCGGCTTTTTTGGTTCTTATCACAGTTCCACCCGCCAACATCCCAACCGATAAAGAACTGATCAGACTGCCCTTCGTTACTCATACGAGTCGAATCTTTCCGGTTAAGAGTTCCTGCATCATGCCCTGCTTGACCTGGCGGGCCTTGGCCAGCTTGTCCTTTAGTATAACAATCTCCTCGTTCATGTTGGAGAGGATTGTTGCGAT
>JBAPWQ010000428.1:0-4399 GCA_049283795.1 Desulfobacterales bacterium
CAATGTGACCTTCCTTATTGAACGTTCAGCGTATCAATGTGGGATGTTTGACGTTCATGGAAATTTATCTTCGGCCTTACGGGTTGCCGAGCCACCGGTCAAACCATGTAAGGGCGAAAAATTTTTCGCCCTGCGGCTTGCCGGGCATCGGCTTCCGGGGTATAATCAAGAGCAGTCACCCGTATAGCCCGCGACCGCCCAGCCGTATTCGATACATAAAGCCGCACGGTCTGCCTGCCGGGCAGACCGTGCGGCTTTATGTTTTATAGCGGCCGGAGGTTGCAATACTTGATTTTGGCCCCCCTGGCGAAAATACAGACACGAAGGACGAGGCATGCCGATCTACGAATACGAACACGTGAACAGCCCTTGTACGGCCGGGCTGGTATTTGAAAGCCGACAGTCGCTTGAAGACCCACCGCTTTCCCGCTGCCCACACTGCGGCGGGGCCATACGCAAGATCATGTCGCTGAACTTCGTCAACACGCCCAAAAGCGACACCGACCTGCGCAATCTCGGATTCACGAAGCTCGTCAAGCGCGACGACGGCGTCTACGAAAACGTCACGCGCCGTGACGGTGACAGCCGCTACATGCAGCGCAACCGCCCCGAAACCATCCCGAATCTCAGCAAAACCATCTCCGACTAAGAAAATTTAATCAAAACGTTGGATTGCCTCTTCGATCAAACTGCCTGCCCGCAACCCTTCTTCTGTCGTCCGTCCTCCGCCATCTGTCTCTCGTCTGTCCCCTTCAGCCTTATACCCTCCACCCTACACCTTATACCCTAAACCTATACCCTATATTTTCATCCCCCCAAATAGGCCTTCTTTACTTCCGGATTTTCTAACAGCGAGGCCGAATCACCTTCCAGGACCATGTTGCCGCTCTCCAGCACGTAACCCCGCTGGGCGAACTTGAGCGCCATGCGGGCGTTTTGTTCCACCAGCAATATCGTGGTGCCCTCGGCGTTTATATCCTTCAGGGCGGCAAAGACACTGCGCATCAGCAGCGGCGCCAACCCCATCGAGGGCTCGTCGAGCAGCATGATCTTGCGGCCGCTCATGAACGCCCGCCCGATAGCCAGCATCTGCTGCTCACCGCCGCTCAGGGTCCCTGAATTCTGCACCTTGCGTTCCTCCAGCCGCGGAAAAATAGCGAACACCCGTTTGATGTCCCGGGCGATACCGTCGACATCCTTGCGCGCAAATGAGGCCAGCTGCAGGTTTTCGAGCACCGTCAGGTTACCGAAAAGCCGCCGGCCCTCCGGCACGTGCGAGATGCCCAGTTCGCTGACCACCTTGTCGGCCGAATACTTCAGCAGATTTTTGTCTTTGAAGGTCATGCGGCTGGTCCGGGCGACCGGCACCAGGCGCGAGATCGCCTTGAGCGCGGTGCTTTTGCCCGCCCCGTTGGCGCCGATGATGGTCACGATCTCACCCTCCTCGATCCTGAAGCTGATCCCCTGCAGGGCCTTTATGTTTCCATAGGAAACCTGAAGATTTTCCACGGTCAGCATCAGTCTATCGCCTCCTTGCCCAGGTAGGCCTCGATCACCTTCGGATCGTTCTGGATTTCCTCCGGGGTGCCTTCGGCAATGACCTCGCCGAACACAAGCGTCTGGATCATTTCGCAGAGTTCCATCACCATCTTCAGCCGGTGTTCGATCAGAAATATCGCCAACCCGAACTCCCGGTGCACCCGGCGGATAATGACCATCATCTGGATCAGCTCCTCCGGGTTCATTCCGGCCGTGGGCTCATCCAGAAAAAGGATCTTGGGCTCCAGGGCCAGCGCCCGCGCCATTTCGACCCGCCTCTGATCGCCGTAGGGCAGATTGAGCACGTTCTGGTCCGCCAGGTCGGAAATCCCCACCAGCTCCAGCAACCGGTAAGCCTTCTCGCGCGCCGCGGCCTCCTGCCGGTTTCGTTTGGCGGTTCCGAAAAAGGCGCCCACCAGGCCGTAGGTCATGCGCGAATACTGGGCCATGACCACGTGCTCCAGCACATTCATGTGCCGCCACAGGAGCAGGTTCTGAAAGGTGCGTCCCAGGCCGACCGAAGCGATCTGGTGGGGCTGCAGGCCGACGAGGCTTTGCCCTTCGAGGCGAATGCGGCCTTCCGAGGGCCGGTAGATGCCGGTTATCAGGTTGAAGATGGTCGTCTTGCCGGCCCCGTTGGGACCGATCAGCCCCCGGATCTGACCCGGCTCGATGCTCAGGCCGTAGTCGTGCACGGCCCGCAGCCCGCCGAAATAATGGGTCATGTTCTCTACCTGCAGCAGCGGCATGCTACACCTCGTTTTCCGGCTTCGGTCGCGGTCGGATCAGTTTGGCGGCATCGAATTCGGTGAAGGCGATCAGGCCGGTCGGCCGGAAAATCATCACCAGAATGAGCAGCAGCGGAATGACGATCCATTTGAAGAGTTCCAGCGGTCGCAATGCCTCGCTCAGCAGGCTCAGGCTGACCGCGCCCATGATCGACCCATAGACCGAGTTGAGCCCGCCGAAATACACCATGGCCAGCACCTCGGCCAGCTTCTGAATGCCGAAGGAGCCGGGGTTCACGTAGCGCAGGACATGGGCGAACAGGCCGCCGGCCACGCCGGCCCAGAACGCGGCGAACATGAAGGCCACCATCTTGGTGCGCCGCGTGTTGACACTCATGGCGTTGGCCGCGGTTTCATCGTCGCGCACCGCGTTGAGGGCCTTGCCGAGGGTGGAGCGGACAAAGTTGTTGATCACCCAGATGCAGATGACGGTCCAGGCGAAGACCGTGGGCAGGTTGGCCCAGTTAGGCTGGCTGCTCAGGCCGCGCGGGCCGCCGACGAATTCCAGGTTTTCGATCAGACTTTTGACGATGAACAAAAACGCCAGCGAAATGATCGCCAGGTAATCGCCCCTGGTCCTGAAGGAGGGGATGGCGACGATCAGGGCGCCGATGGCCGCCACGAACCCGCCTAAAACGAGGCCGAGCGGAAACACGAACGGACCCAGGAAGGCCGGCAACAACGCCGGGCCGAACTGGCTGTCGTTGACAAACAAAGAGACTGTAAAAACCGAGGCGCTGTAGGCCCCCAGAGCCATGAAGCCGGGGTGGGAACAGGAGAATTCGCCCATGTAGCCGTTGATCACGTTCAGGCTGACGGTGACCATGATGGCGATCAGGGTGAATTTGAGGCTGATGTCGCGATAGTCGCTGACGCCGGCCCAGATTTGAAAGACGACGTACAGCAGGACCAGGTGGGCCACCACCGCTCCGGGCATCGAGATGTCGATCATCTTTTGCGCCAGCCAGTTGGCCGGGCCGCGGCACAGCCGGGCCACGATCGTTATCGGAAGCAGGTACACCAAAAGGACATAGAGCACCGCGCTGGGGAAAAGGGCCGGGTCTTTCAAAATGATCGTGACACCGAAAAGGGGCGGGATTTTCGGCAGTCCCACGGCCTGGGCCAGCAGGCGGCCCGCGAACTGCTCCAGCAGCACCGCGGCCAGGGCCCCGGTCAGCCATCCCAGCACCGGTATCCGGGAAAACGTGCGCCTGACGGTGTCTTTCAGCCTGCTTACAGGCGCGGACAGGGCGCTGTGCGCTGCCTCCATTTTACTCCCTTTCTATAGCAATACCATGCCCAAGGCCGCTACAGCCGCAACTTGGCGCTGTAGGGCTGACCGAAGAACCCGTATGGCCTGAAGACCAGAATGAGCAGGACGATCGAATAGGCGATGAGGTCCCGCAGGGTCGAGGGAAAGATCATGGCCACGAATATTTCGATGAAACCGAGCAGGAAACCGGCCAGGGTCGCCCCCATGATGGAGCCCCTGCCGCCCAGGATCGCCGCCACGAAAGCCTTCCAGCCGAAGACCACTCCCATGTAGGGGTCCAGGACCGGATAAGCCAGGCCGAAGAGGATTCCGGCCAGGGCCGCCAGGGACGATCCGATAGCGAAGGTCATGGCCGCAATGCGGTTGATCGACACGCCCATCAACGGCACGACCACGTAATCGAAGGCCATGGCGCGCATGGCCATGCCCCAGCGCGAACGCGTGATAAACACATGCAGGGCCAGCATGAAGCTCAGCGAGACTCCGACGATGAGAATTTTTTTATTGGTGACAAACACGCCGCCGAGATTGTAGGTCGCGGTTTCGATCAGGGAGGGGAAACTGACGCGCTGGGTGCCCATGCCCCACAAAATGATCGTTTCGAGAATGATGCCGATCATCAGCCCGGTGATGGCGGCCGAGGCCCGCGGCGCATCCCGCAGGGGACGGTAGCCCACGCGTTCGACGAACATTCCCAGAAAAGAGGTCAGAAACATGGACAGCAGGATCGTCAGCACCAGTATCAGCCAGCCGGGCAGCACGAACATCCACTGGGCGGCAAGGATCGTCAAACCGGTCG
>JBAPWQ010000429.1:0-6351 GCA_049283795.1 Desulfobacterales bacterium
ATCAGACCGACACATTGGCCGCCGATGGTCAGCGGCGCTATCAGCACAAGGCCGCCGGCGCGAAGAAAATTCCCCTTTTCAGAGATGACACGCTGATGGGCCGGTTCATCGCCGGGCAGTTCCTCATAATATACCGGCTCATGTTGCAGATAGAGAACCAGGGGATCGTCGGCGGCAATCGCCGCTTCGTTTGACCCGACGTGGCCCTGGGCAGCATCGATCAAGCGAAATCCGCTTTGCGTATCTCCCAGCCAGATCATGATTTTCCGGGTGTAGAGGCTTTCACTCAATATGTGTCGCAGGGCCTCCGCCACCTCGCGTTCGGTCAGGGTTCCCTGCAGGAGGCTCGAAAATGCCAGCCACTCGTCGCGGTACTCGTATTTGTTGACATAGAAATGGGTGCTGATGAAATACTTGACCGAACTGCGCACCTTGCCGGAAAAAACGAGGGCGACCACGAACAGCATTCCGCTGACGATCAGCAGCCATTGCAAAAAATACGGCAGGGACCAGCCGAAAGACCTCATCACCATCGCAGCGAGTCCCAACAGGATGAGATAGCCGGCAAAGATGAGCGGGGCGGCGGCGGTGTATATGACCTTGCGCGACACAAACAGTTTGCGGTTGAGAAGCCGGTGGCGGACAACGGCATATAAAATGAACAACCAGGCGATCACCAGCAACGCGGCCAGCAGCAGCAGGACTTCACCGTCCAATTGCCGATACAACAGCCGGTAAGAGGTGCTCCAGAACAGGCTGCCGCAAACAAGGAAGAAACCGATCACCAGGTACTTGTATTGCCAGCGGATATTGTCGGCCAGGGTCCGCCAGAATATTTCGAGCCGCCAGGCCATGACAAAAACCGCCATCAGCATGAAAAGGGAGGAGAGATACAGCTGGCCGTAACGGGGAAAAAGGAGAGCGGTGTCGAGGATTTCGGCCGCGGGCGGGTTTAGCAGCCAATATCCGCCCGCGCTGACCACGATGGCTCCGGCCAAAATGAAAGATAGGTTATATACGGTCGATTTTGCGGCGGCCGGCAAAATGGCACTGTGGAGCCGATACGCCATGAAAAGCCAGATCACTGAAAAAACATTTTCCGAAAAGATGAGAGGCCCAACGAGTTGCGTCTGGAGGTGTGCGGAAACAAAAAGGTAGATGACTGAAAGCAGCGGCAGCAACAGGAGGACGCGAACGAGCCCGAAAGAAAAATGCCGTTCGGGCTCGCTGGTGCGCCCGTCCAGGAGGCAGGAGAGTGCCAGTGTTGTCCACAGTAAATATATGAATATGGCCATAACGGTGGATTGGCACTATTTCAGAGTTGTCGAAGCAGAGCAAAATATTCAGAAAAACAACATAATCTTACCACTGAGTCACAAAGGGCACAGAGACACTTGTTTCTTAATCTTCGATGGGACGACTACCTCTCCTGAGCCGAAGCGATGGTGGACAACCGGCTCTGCAAGCAAAATAAAAAACCGGTTTCTGTGATCTTTGGGCCTCTGTGATGATAACTATTCTCTAAACTGATCGGTTCCAGGTTCACGGTTTAGGGTTCAAAGGTAATAAAATGCTGATTTCCGGAATTTCTTCACCAATACTTGAATTGACAGCTTAATTCATTGGGTACAAAAGTTTTATAAGCACCATAAAGTCAGAATTATTCAGATATGAGCAGTTTATGGGCTTTTCAACCCGAAACGTTGAACCCTGGACCGCTCAACCTGGATATTCTTTTATTGGTTAAATCCACTGGAAAATCAACCATTAAATGAATTTGGTTGCGCCAGTTGTGTTAAATTGCGATTGCAGGAAACACACGGTGAGAAAAACGAGAAACGAGCGCCAGAGGGGGGAATTGCGTGTAGAATTTTACTTATTTTGTCGATAAGGCGGAAAATTTGGATTCATATACACGTAATGAAACATATCAAACCCAACTTTGCCGTTGCAAAAGTCGTAGGACCTCAAAGTCGAGGCGTTGCAATTGGATATCCAAAATTTAGATATTTCCCTATTTGAGAAGAAGGCCGCGCCATACATCTGTTGCAAAGAGAATGCGTATAGGGATTTTCTGTGAGCGCCCGATCTCACTCGTCCGCAATGGACTGGACCGCGTCCAGGGCGGCGGTGGTTTTCAGGCTCCACAGGTCCCATTCAGTCTTGAGGCGCTCGGTTAAGATGTCCAGCGGGCCGTGTTCCGAATGTTTCCGCGGCAGGTGGCCGTTATGCCGATCGATAACGGCGTGATAGAGATCTTCCATTTTTCCGGCACAAGCCTTGCGGGAAAATCGTTGCGCGGTCTTACGGGCCCCCGAGGACCACTGCTCCGCCAGCTCGGGATCTGACTGAAACCCCTGAATTGCCGCGGCAAAATCTTTAGGGGACGCATCGGCGGGCAGCAGGCGGCCATTTTCCTTGTCCCGGACGACTTCGCGACTGCCGGAGGCATCCAGGGCGATGACCGGTTTTCCTGCCGCCATGGCCTCCACCAGCACCATCCCCTGCGTTTCGGACTTGGACGAGAAAACGAAAAGATCCATCGCGCCGTACGCATCTCTCAAACGATCGCCGGAGGCTTCACCGGCCAGGCGCAGCCTGTCCTCCAGGTGCCGCTCCGCGAAAATCCGTGCAATCTCGGACCGGCTCGGGCCATCGCCAATCACCAGAAAATGGGCCGCCGGCACTTTGTCCATAAAAAGCGCGACGGCCTCGGCCAGGTAAACCAGGTTTTTTTCGGGGGCGAGGCGGCCGAGGTGGCCAATCACCAGCGCCTCTTCGGGCAGGTTTATCTCCCGCCGGAATCCCCGGCCGTCGCCGGCGGCAAAAAAAGAGACGTCCACCCCGGTGGGAATTTCCGCGATCGGCCGATGGACACCGCGCCGGCGAATCAGGGCGGCGATGCTTTGGCTGGGTGCCACCACCTGGCAGCAGAGATTGGCGTACAGGGTCGGGAGGCGGGTCACGAAACCAACCAGCGCTTCCGAATCCAGCGGCACGTAATGGGTGTATTGCTCGTAAAGGGTGTGATGGGTGAAGACCAGCGGCAGGCTTCGCTTCCGCGCCACTCTAACGGCGGCATCGCCCAGCAGAAACGGGTGATGACTGTGCACGATATCCGGGACGAACTCTTCTATTTCCTGATCGATATAGAGCGGCAGGGGAATCCGCACCGAAAAGTCGCTGCCGTTGAAATGCTGGATCGCGGGCACTCTCAGGACTTTCGGCCGGTTCTGTGCGGGCTCGGCATGTTCGGAAAAGGTGGGCGCCACTACGAGAACGCGGTGCCCCCTTGTTATAAGATCCTCCGCAAAAAACTGCACCGAGCGGGCCACGCCGCCGACATGCGGCAAGTACGTGTTGGTGAACATGCAGATGTTCATTTTTTCTCTTCTTGTCACACCCAAATTGTCTGAACGGCCGCTTCCTGAAACCTCAAAGTGCTTTTCATCCGTCACCCCTTACATGAAACTTCATGTAAAAAGTTTCTTTAACGATCAAACTGGGCGTTTTACAGGTTAGCGGCAGGGCTGAACGTTGAATCCCGCCCAGGCGGGAAACCGGGAACTTTATTCGCTGGTCACTTGCCCCGCTTTAGGCGGTCGAGAATCTTCAAGTTGACCCAACGATAATGTCCTTAAACCGGGTCGTACATACGGCAGATTGCTGATATTGGAAAAAAGCACACACTAAAATTCATTTTGCCGAAACGGCCTGGATCATGGGTGACAAAGCGCCCGGCTTTAATACTCCCCGAGATTGCCGCCGAAACCATCCTGCACTTAGAGTGTATACCGTTCTCTGCCACGGCGTGTACCGCAAAACCCCCATGTACAGGTCAAAAGGGTGTGTTATGGTGACATAATTTCATCACCGCACCCATTTCAGGAACATGCCATGGACAACCACAAGGTTCCGATCGTCAACCGCTCGCTTTTCTCCTGGACCCTGGGCCGCAATTTCAAACTCCAGCTGGTGCTGCTTCTGATCGTCATCGTGGCCGTCTTTGCCCGGGTGGTGCCGCTCGAGATGCAGAAAAGAATCGTCAATGAGGCCATCGAGCTGAAAAAAGTCGATCTTCTCGTGCTGTACTGTGGCATCTATCTGGCCGCCTTCGTTACCGCCAGCGGGCTGAAGTTCGGCATCAACGCCCTGCAGAGCATCATCGGCCAGAACACCCTGGCCGAGATGCGCCGGCAGCTCTACGGTCACATTCTCACCCTGCCGCAATCTTTTTTCCGTAAAACTCAGTCGGGCCTGATCGTCTCCTCCATGACGAGCGAGCTGGCCACGGCCGGTGATTTCGTGGGCATGGCGGTCGCGGTGCCCCTGTCCAACGTGCTGACGCTGCTGGCCTTCGCCGGTTACCTGTTCTGGCTCAACCCTCTTTTGGCGGCGGTCTCGTTCAGCATTTACCCCGCCGTGCTGCTGATTGTCCCGCCGCTTCAAAAACGCGTCAATCACTACAATAAAAAAAGAGTGGACGCCAACCGCAGTTATTCCGGCAGAATAGGGGAGACCGTCGAAGGAATTCATGAAATAAAGGCCAACGCGGCCTTCAACATCGAAAGCGGCTACCTGGGGGAACGGATCGAACGGCTCCGAAAAATCCGCATCATCTGGAATATTTACCGGTTTGCCGTGAAAGTCGTCAACAATCTCTTCACCAACTTCAGCCGCTTTCTCATTTTCGCCCTGGGCGGTTACCTGGCGATCAACGGGCGCCTGGAACTCGGCGCTCTGGTGGCCTTTCTGTCGGCCCAGGAAAAACTCTACGTGCCCTGGAAAGAACTCATCCGGTTCTACCAGGTGTATCAGACCGCGGCGGTCACCTACCAGCGGACCATGGACTATTATGCCGTGGAGACGGAAAAAGACCCGAAACCAGTCGATGGTGAACTCGTTCGCCTGAAGGGAGGGATGGCGGTCGACAACCTGTTTTTTGCCACCCCCGAGGGCAAACCGCTGCTTCAGGGGGTCTCGTTTTCCCTGGCGCCCGGCGAACACATGGCGCTTGTGGGTGGTTCCGGCAGCGGCAAGAGCACGCTGGTCAACTGCCTGATGGGGCTGTACCCGATTTTCGACGGTCACTACGAGCTGGACGGCAGAAGTATTTCAGAACTCGGCCGCCGCGACCTGAGTGCCAACATCGGCTTCGTGTTTCAATCACCGGCCATCTTCAGCGGCAGCATACAGGAAAACCTGCTCTACGCCTGCCGGGCCGCCATTGGATTTTCGAACGAAGCGGATCAGAAAACGTTGCCGGATCTGAACGAACAAATCGAAGTGCTGCAGCAAACGGGCCTGTTTATCGATGTTCTGGGTTTCGGTCTTTCGGCCCGGTTTGACCCGGAAGCCCACCGCCATCTTCAAAACGCCGTTCTGGAGGTACGAGCCGAATTCCACGACACTTATGCCGAGGAGGCGACGGGCGACGTGGAAGTTTTCGATGCGAATCACTACCTGTATCACGCGAGCATCGCCGAGAATCTTCTGTTCGGCACTGCGGTGGAAAAACGATTTTGCGAAGAACGGCTCGCGCGCAACACCATCTTCACCCGCTTTTTGCTCGAGGAGCAGTTGATGGAGCCCCTGATCGACGTGGGCCGACGTTTTGGTGAACGGGTCCTCGATGATTTCGGGTATATGACCATTTTACCCCGCAACATACCGGTTCTCTACGAGGAAATGGAGTCCCTGCAGCAGACGATCAAGAAAGCGGCTAAGCTTCCTCCGCAAAATTTGCCCGAAAAACATCGGCGCAGACTTCTCGGTCTATCCCTGCGGTATATACCGGCTGTCCACGATATGGTCGCCCTTTCCGAATCCTTGACCAGCCGCATCGTGGCGGCGCGCCGGGTGTTGATGAAAATGTTACAAAAAGAGGCCCCCGGCGTCGTGATCTTTTACAAACCGGATGATTACATTCCCGGCGCCACCATTTTGGAGAACATCATTTTCGGGCGGATCACCTCCGACGACGCCGGTGTGAAAAACCGAATCCACCGGAACATCAACCGGCTGCTGGTGGAAGAGGCGCTGCTGGAAGCGGTGCTGGAGATCGGGATGAAATTCGAGGTCGGACGTGGCGGCGATAATCTTTCCGGCGGCCAGCGGCAGAAGCTGGCCTTGGCGCGGGCGTTTTTGAAGAAGCCCGCGATTCTACTTCTGGATGAAGCCACCGCCAGCCTTGACAATCAATCCCAGGATCGGGTTCAGAAAGTACTCGAATCCCGTTGGAAGGGCAAAAGTACCCTGGTGGCGGTGGTCCACCGCCTGGACATCATCGAGGGCTACGATAAAATCGCCGTCATGAAAGCCGGACGCATCGAGGAAATGGGGACTTACGAT
>JBAPWQ010000430.1:0-3586 GCA_049283795.1 Desulfobacterales bacterium
CTGTTAATAGACCGCAGCAGATCGCGGGGCGGCTGGAGGATGCCGTTCCAGCGCCCCAGGTAGCACGAATCGTGGAAAGTCAGGGTGCCCGGGCTATTGCCGTTGGGGCTCAAGCGTCCCTGCTTGAGCAAGTCGAAGAGAAACTCGGCGTGGCTGACCACCGGGAAACCGGCGCCGAACTGCGGGTATTCGTTCTTGATGATGTTAAAGCAGTGGGGACAGCCGGTCAGAATTTTCTTCGGATTGTACTGGTTGAGGATCTCGACATTTTGCTGGATCAAGATCTGGGCCAGGTACTCGTTGCCGGCCCGCCTGGCCATATCGCCGTTGCAGGCCTCTTCGGGTCCCAGAATGGCGAAGTCGACTCCGGCGTGCCGCAGCACCCTCGCCATGGCCTGGGAAATCTTCTTGCCCCGATCGTCGAATGATCCGGCGCAGCCCACGAACCAGAGCAGTTCGGCTTCGGGGGTGTCGCTCATCAACGGAACGTCCATGCCCTTGCACCAGTCCGCCCGGCTGTCGGCGCCGAAGCCCCACGGATTGGCCTGATTTTCCAGGTTGGTGAACGTCTCCTGCACCTCCAGTGGGAAACTGGCTTCCATGAGCACCTGGTGCTTGCGGGTTTCGATGATGAAGTCCAGATGTTCGATGTTCACCGGGCAGATGTCTTCGCACGCCCGACAGGTGGTGCAGGACCAGAGCACGTCACCGGTGACCGGCGAGCCCGGCCGGACGATGGGCTTCACCTGGTCGAAGTAGCCGCCCAGAATGGCTGCGGACTGGTTCAGCAGGTCTGCTTTAAGGTCATGGATTACCTTTTTGGGCGACAGGGGCTTGTCCGTATTGGCCGCCGGGCACTGCTCCTCGCAACGGCCGCACTCGGTGCAGGCGTAAAGGTTGAGAACGTTTTTCCAGTTCAATTCGCTGACCTTGCCCAGGCCGAAGGTCTCCCGTTCTTCGTTTTCGATGTCGGTCTTGAGGATGGCCTTTTCGCGCTCCAGGGGCTTCAGGAAAACGTTAGGGGCGGCCGCCAGCAGGTGCAGGTGTTTGGACCCCGGAATGTAGATCAGAAAGCTGAGGATGGTGGCTATGTGGACCCAGTAGCTGATCTCGTATCCTGCGAAAACCTGCGCGGGGCTCAGCCTCTCTAACCCGAAGACGCTCACCAGTGCGCCGGACACGGGGAAGACACCCCGGTAGTCAAAGGCGCCGGGTTCCACGGGTAACAGGGTCTGGAAGGCATTGATAAACAGGAATGTGACGATGATCAGGCAGGTAAACAGAATGATCAGGTTGGCGTCACGGCCCAGGGTCAGGTAACGGGGACGCAGCCAAAGCCGCCGGTAGATGGCGTAGGCGAACCCCACCAGCACGAGGCTCGCCAGGATGTCGGCCACGAACAGGTAGCCGGCGTAAAGACCGGGAATCCAACGCCCCACCTCGAAGGCCGGACACACGCCCTTGATCATCAACTCCAGGCTGTGAGGCTGAATGGCCAGAAAACCGAAAAAGATCAGGGCATGCGCGATGCCGGGCAGTTTCTTGCGCCGCACGTTGGCCTGGCCCAGAACGTCCGTGAACAGAACGCCGATGCGCTCCTTGACCCGGTCCAGTTTAAATTCGGTGGTGCCCTCAACCGCCATCATCAGGCGATACAGTCGTCCGACCCGCAAAAAGAAAAAGGAGAAGGCTCCGACCAGGGCCATGAGCATGACAAACGATTTGACGATGGTGTAGGTTTCCATTGACGATACCAATTGCCGATCTTCACCAGTCCGTGATCTTGCCGCCGCAACGGGCTCGCCTGCGCATGACAGGCTCACTGCCGGGCGGCGACCAATGGCAGATGAAGACGGCCGGAATGGCTACAGTTTTTCTTTCAGCACCTCGGTGAGCACCGGCACCACCTCGAACAGGTCGCCGATGATGCCGTAGTCGCACTTTTCGAAGATGGGGGCATCCTTGTCGACATTGATCGCCACGATCACCTTGGAGGTTTTCATGCCGGCAAAGTGCTGGACCGAACCGGAGAGGCCGCAGCCGATATAGAGCCGGGGGCTGACGGTCTTGCCGGTCTGCCCCACCTGCATGGAATGGGGGGCAAACCCCGCATCCACGGCGGCGCGCGAGGCGCCGATAGCGCCGCCCAGCAGCTTGGCGCATTCCGCCAGCATGGTATAGTTGTCTGCCGATGCAATGGGCCGGCCGCCGGTGACGATGACACCGGCTTCGGTCAGATCGATTTTATCGGCGGCCTCCCGTTTGACGTCCACGACCCTTACGAGCCCCGGGTCCTTGACCGGCGCCACAAAGGACTCCACGGCCGCGGCGGCCGGTGCTTCCACCGCATCGACGGCATTGGGACGAATGGCGCACAGCATCACCTTGCCGGACATCTTGATGGTGGCCACGGTCTTACCGGAAAAATGTGATTTCTTCACGGTATTGGCTGCCAGGTCAAGATCCAGGCAGTCCGACGCCAGGGGCAGATCCATACAGGCGGCCAACCGCGCGAAGATATCCCGTCCGCGGGCGCTGGCCAGTCCCAGGAGCGCGTTAAGGCCGTACGTGTCAACCGCGGCGGCCAGGGCCCGGGCGTTGAGGTCGGGGCTGGCGGAAAGATCACCACCGTCAACGCTGATCTGAACCACCTTCTGCGCCCCATAGCGGCCCAGGGCGTCTTTGACCGCCTCTGCCGACCCCTCGGTCACAAAGGCAATGATCGTTGCAGCGCCCTGCCGGCGGGCAAGGGTAAGGACACCGAAGTTTGCTTCCTTGACGAGGCCGTCTTCGGTTTCTATAAAAATGCCGATGGTTGCCATGGTTGTCTCCTTATATGACTTTTTCTTCCTTTTTCAGTATCCGCACCAGTTCTTCAACCGCCTGACGGACATCACCATTCAGTATTTTGGCACCTGAGCGCTCGGGGACCTTTTCCAGTTTGACCAGTTCGCTTTGCGGGTGGCCTATGGCGAGGCCCAGGTCGGCAATGGCCACCTGCTTGATCTCTTTCTTTTTGGCCTTCATGATGTCCGGGAACTTTGGATAGCGAGGCTCGTTGAGGCCTTTGGTGGCTCCCAACACGCAGGGCAGGGAAACTTCCACGCGTTCACGGGCGCCGCCGCCGATTTCATGGCTGACAGTGACCTGGCCGTCGCCCAATTCCATCTGGTTGATTTCGTTGACCACCGGCATGTTCAGGGCGGCTGCCAACCGGTAAAGGGTCTGAAAGCCTTCCGAGTCGACGGCCCCCTTGCCGCCAAAGATGATTTCCGGCCGTCCGTCCCGTTCTATGGCCGTCTTGAGGGCCTGGGCGGTGGTTTGACTGTCCAGAAACTGGCTGTCGACGGTGACCAGGATGCCCCGGTGGGCGCCCATGGCCATCGCCGCGCGGATCGTGGCGGCGGCCGCCGCCTTGCCTACGGTGACGACGACCACTTCGCCGCCGTCCTTCTCCACCAGTCGCACCGCCTGCTCGACGGCATATTCGTCGTATGGATTGGCGATGAATTTACCGCTGGCATCGTCAAAGCCGTTTTCACCGACAACCTTGATGTTGGCAGCCGTGTCGGGCACATGCTTAACG
>JBAPWQ010000431.1:0-17833 GCA_049283795.1 Desulfobacterales bacterium
GGCCTGTCGGGGTTCACCCGCATCGGCGAGAGCCCCTATGACGCCTTTTCGACCGGACACAGCAGCACGTCGATTTCAGCCGGCCTGGGCATGGCCTGCGGCAAATCCCTGAAAGATGAAGAATCCAAGGTGATCGCGGTGATCGGCGACGGCTCCCTGACCGCCGGTTTGGCCTTCGAAGGCCTCAACCAGGCCGGCAGCCACAACGACAAGCAGCTTATCGTCATCCTCAACGACAATGAAATGTCGATCACCCGCAACGTCGGCGCCTTGTCGTCCTTGTTGAGCCGGACATTTTCGAAGAAACGACTGCAGGGTCTGCGCAAAGATTTCGGTCTGTTCCTTAAATCCCTGCCGAAAATCGGCGACGACATCTACCAGTTCGCCAAGCGCACGGAGGAATCCTTCAAGACCTTCGTGACGCCGGGCATGTTGTTCGAGGCGTTCAACTTCGAGTATTTCGGGCCGATTGACGGGCACAATCTCGACCATCTCATTGATATATTAAACAATATAAAATATTTAAAAGAACCGGTGTTGCTGCATATCACCACCCGCAAAGGCAAGGGGTATCTACCGGCCGAAAAAAATCCCGTCTATTTCCACGGCTGCGGAAGTTTCGACGTCGACACCGGCGCCTGCCTGGATCTCAAGAGCGGCCCCGTCACCTACACCCAGGTTTTCGGGGAAACCTTGCTGGGCCTGGCTCAGGATGACGAGCGGATCGTGGCCGTCACGGCGGCCATGCCCGAGGGCACGGGGTTGGCGCCTTTTTCAAAGGCATATCCGGCCCGGTTTTTCGATGTCGGCATCGCCGAACAGCACGGGGTGACCTTTGCCGCCGGTCTGGCCACGGAAGGGTTTATCCCGGTGGTGGCCGTCTATTCGACCTTCTTGCAGCGCGCCTATGATCAAATTCTGCATGACGTCTGCCTGGACGCCCATCACGTGGTTTTTGCGCTGGATCGCGGCGGCATCGTGGGCGATGACGGACCGACCCATCATGGCCTGTTTGATTTGTCATATCTGCGAAACCTGCCGAACATGGTGGTCATGGCCCCCAGCAACGAAAACGAACTGCGGCGCATGATGGCCACGGCCGTGCGGCATGACGGGCCGATTGCGTTTCGCTACCCGCGCGGCCAGGGCGAGGGCGTCCGGATGTCGATGCCGCTGCGCGCCTTGCCGATCGGAAAAGCCGAAGTCCTGACGACCGGTGCGGACGTTTTGATCCTGGCGGTCGGCCGTCCGGTGAACGAGGCCCTTGCGGCACAGCGGCTCCTGGCTGAAGAAGGGGTCGCCGCCACGGTCGTCAACTGCCGCTTCATCAAACCACTGGACGCCGAGTTGATTGCCGGGCTGGCCGAAAAGATCCCACGGATCATAACGGTGGAAGAAAATATGCTCAGCGGCGGGTTCGGCAGCGCCGTGCTCGAGTGTTTGACCGATTTGGGGATAACCGGCTGCGCATTCAGGCGGATCGGTATTGCCGACACTTTTGTCGAGCATGGTCCCCAGGCGCTTCTCAGGTCCAAATACGGCATCGATGCCGCGGCGATTGCCGCTGCGGCCCGGCATCTGACGGCCGCCGAAGATGTAAAGATGCGCCACGCCGTCTGACAGCCCTCTTAGCATTACCCCGCCTTTTTTATTCTTCCCCCCATGACGCCTTCCAAAAAGCAGCGCCTCGACTTGGCCGTTTTAAGCCGGGGTCTTGCGGCAACCCGGCAACGCGCCCGCGCGCTGATCATGTCGGGCAAGGTCCTGGTCAACCGCAAGCCAGTCGACAAGGCCGGCCAGTCGGTCACCGATCGGGATGAAATTCTCCTTAAAACCGAAGACCATCCCTTCGTGAGCCGCGGCGGCCTCAAGCTGGAGGCCGCACTGCGGGCCTTCACGATTGCCGTCAGAGACAAGACCTGTCTCGACGTCGGCGCTTCCACGGGTGGCTTCACCGACTGTCTCCTCCAGCACGGAGCCCGCAAGGTCTACGCCGTCGATGTCGGCTACGGGCAGCTGGCCTGGAAACTGCGGCAGGATCCGCGCGTGGTGGCCATCGAGCGGACCAATATCCGCCACATGTCCCCTGGCGTCATCGGTGAACCGATCGATTTGATCACGATCGACGTGGCCTTTATTTCCCTTAGAATCGTCGTTCCGGCCGTCACCTGCCTGGCGAAGGCCGGCGCCGCCATCGTGGCGCTGATCAAGCCCCAGTTCGAAGTCGGCAAGGGGCAGGTCGGCAAGGGCGGCGTGGTGCGGGAGCCGCTGCTGCACCGGCAGGTGATCGGTGAGTTGACCACTTTTTTCAGCCAGCTGCCGCTGTCGGTGGGCGCCGTGATCGAATCCCCGATCTCGGGGCCCAAAGGCAACAAGGAGTTTTTGATCCACCTGCAGCGACTCTCCAGCCAACAGCAACAGACGGTATTCCCCCCGGTCTGATTCCGCCCCGGCGAAGCTCCCTTCCCCTCCCCCTGCCAAACGACCCTGATCCCCTTAGCCCGAAATATTGACTTTAAGATAAAGGTTTTGGCAAGGCCGGTAGCGGGACCCAACGGGCTCAACGGGCACAACGGGCTCAATCGACCATAAAGTTGGCCTTGATTTTTACGCTTGAAGAGGGTAGGAAAATTTGATTTGAACTCTTTGGTGAGAATCGAAACGGATCGGCTCATAGATGCCCACGGCTGGCGAATGTCTTTAATTTCCGGATCGACGCGCGGAACCGGGACAAACGCTTTGCGGAATCGTCAGGATAAACCAATGAGAGGGGAACATAGATGAGTGAGATGGTGGACAAACTGAGGAACATTGCACTGGTCGGCCACGGTGGTTCGGGCAAGACCTCTCTTGCCGAAATCATGCTATTCAAGGCCGGTGTCACCAACCGCATCGGACGGGTTGAGGACGGCAATACGGCGATGGACTACGAACCCGAAGAACTACGGCGTCAGTCGAGTATCAGCAGCTCTTTTCATCAGTTCGGCTGGAAAAAACACACGATCAATATCATCGACACTCCCGGCGACCAGAATTTTTTCAACGACACCAAATTCTGCCTGCCGGCCGCCGATTGCGCCATCTTCCTGGTCGATGCGGTCGATGGCATCAAGGTGCAGACCGAACAGGCCTGGGAATTCGCCCGTGAATTCGACATGCCCTGCGTCATCTTCATCAACAAGCTGGATCGGGAACGGGCGGATTTCATGCGCACTTTCGAGGAAGCCCGCGGGATCTTGGACCCCAAGCCGATTGTCATGCAGTTGCCGATCGGTGAAGAAGCCGAGTTTAAAGGGGTAGTCGATCTGGCGCGCATGAAGGCCTTTTCGTATGATACCGACGGCAAGGCATCTGAAATCGACATTCCGGCCGACATGCAGGCAGCGGTCGATTCGGAAAGAGAGGCCTTTATCGAAAACGTGGCCGAGGCCGACGATGCCCTGGTCGAACGCTATCTCGAAGGCGAGGAACTCACGGACGAGGACATCAAGGCGGCGCTGACCAAAGGCCTGCTCGCCCGCATTTTCGTGCCGGTCCTGTGCGGTTCGGCCACCGCCGGCATCGGCATCGACCAGCTGCTGGACTTTATCGTCGGCAGCGTCCCCTCTCCGGCCGATCGCGGCGCGATCACCGCCACCGACGAGTCCGGTGAAAACACTGTCGCCTGTGAACCCGATCCATCGGCGCCTTTCGCCGGCTTTGTCTTCAAGACCGTCGCCGACCCGTATGCGGGCCGCCTGTCGATCTTCCGGGTCGTCTCCGGCACCCTGGCGGGAGACGGGACGTTCTACAACACCCGCAAGCGAACCCGCGAACGCTACAACCAGCTCCTGACCCTGGCCGGCAAAGAACAGAAACCCGCCGGTGAAGCCGGCCCCGGGGCGATCGTGGCGGTCGCCAAACTCAAGGAGACCACCACCGGCGACACTCTTTGCGCCGAAAACCGCAAGGTCATCTTTGCCACCGCCCAGCCGATCCCCACCTTGATCTCCTATGCTTTGAGCGCCAAAGCCAAAGGGGACGAAGACAAGATTTTCAGCTCGCTCTCGCGCCTGATGGAAGAAGACATGGGGTTGAAACTCGATCGCAATGCCGAGACGAAAGAGATTCTGCTCTCCGGCGCCGGCCAGATCCACATCGAAACCACGGTCGAAAAGCTGAAACGAAAATTCAACGTCGAAGCCGTACTCAACACCCCCAAGGTGCCGTATCGGGAGACGATCAAGAAGAAAGTCCGCGTTCAGGGCCGGCACAAGAAGCAAACCGGCGGCCACGGCCAGTTCGGCGACTGCTGGGTTCAGATCGAGCCGCAACCCAAGGGGGCGGGATTCGAATTCGTGGATGCCATCGTCGGCGGCTCGATCCCTCGCCAGTACATTCCGGCAGTCGAAAAAGGCATCATCGAATCCTGTCAGAAGGGTGTCCTGGCCGGGTTTCCCTGCATCGACTTCAAGGCGACCCTCGACGACGGGTCCTTCCACGCCGTGGATTCATCGGAAATGGCGTTCAAGATCGCCGGCTCGCTGGCATTCAAGAAGGCTTGCGAACAGGCGAACCCGGCCCTGCTCGAACCGATCATGGATGTCACCATAACGGCACCCGACGAATACATGGGTGATATCATGGGCGATCTCAACGGCCGCCGGGGGCGGGTGCTCGGTATGGACAGCGCCGGCCGCAACCAGGTCATCAAGGCCCAGGTGCCGATGGCCGAATTTTTGACCTATGCCCCCGATCTGCGATCGATGACCGGCGGGCGCGGCATCTACACCATGAAATTCTCCCACTACGATGAAGTGCCGACCCAGATTGCCGAAAAAATCATCGCGGAGGTCAACAAGGACAAGGGCTGATGGCCTACCCGCACGGCGTCTATGCCACATTGCAGAAAAAGGGATTCGAGACGATCGAATCCCTTTTTCTGCTTTCAGGGGTCGCATTTTTTGGAGGGCGCGTATCCCTGCCAGTATGCCTCCCATTGGCTCGCCAGGCGGACCCGATTTTTGGGGTGAATCTTTTTCGACTCGGGACAGCGCTCGAGGTGGAAGCGCCGGGAGCGACGATTGCCGACGATGGCCTCCCCGGTTTCGTGCCACCGGCTCCAGATGCCGATCCCGGCCGTCATGGCGCGGCGCTGGGCTTCCAGGAAGATTTGGTCGTGCCGGTCATTTGGTTTTTTATAAAGGACGTAAGCCCAGCCGCCGGCGATCATCTCGGTGTTAACACACCGGCCGTCCTCGCGGTAGACATAGGCCAGCAGCCGGCCGTAGTGGTCTTTTTCCTCTCGGTCCAATTCCAGCCGGACCTTTTGACCGGAGACAAGAGCCTTGTTGGCGGCCAGGGCGCTGTCACCCAAAGGCTCGGCGGCGCGGCCGTACTTCGCATGGGCGACTTCCGGGGCGTTGATGCCGATGTAGCGCAAGCGCCGTCCGTCGGCCAACAGGATCGTGTCGCCGTCATCGACCCACTTGACGCTCACCCATTCGCCGGCCGCAGCAGTTAGCGCCGCCAGCAGCCACAGCAGAAAAAAGCAACCGGCCGCGACCCCCCCGCATCGTTTCACCATATGCCGCCCGTGTTCTTTTTTCTTTTCAATGCGCCGTGACCCGGCCCCGCCGTCAGCGCCCGCGCGTCGAGCCCGCAGTGGCGCACGGCGCTTTCATCCAGCAGGCGCGGCAGTCCGCCCCTTTCGGCGGGCAGAAACCCGAGGGATTTTTGCCAGACCTCATCGTCTTCCATGCAGAAGTAAATCGTGGCATCCGGCGCAAACTCCCTGATCCAGCCGGCCATTTTACGGTAGAGGGCGATTCGCAGCGGCTTGAAATAGCGCATCTTGCCATCCAGTCCGGAAATGAATTCACCATAGATGATGTCGGATTCGGGAAAGCGCGCTTCGATAACAGGTTTCAATGCCGGTGGAAACCGGAAGGTTCCCAGGCTGATCCACACCACATTGTCGGGCGACACCGCGGCGAACAGCTGCTCGACGACCGAGCGGTAATCGGCTTCGCAGCCTTGATAGATCAGCATCGGATCGAAGTGAAAGGCCAGCGGGTACCCCCAGGATTCGCAGCGGGACGCGGCCTGCAGCCGTGCCGCGAGGGAGGCGGTCGCGCGTTCCTGCTGTGCAATGACGCGGGGCGTGTTCAGCGACCAGGCCAGGATCGTTTTGCGTCGGTGGGCCAGCGGCTCCAACTTCTCGATGGCCGTCGTCTTCGACTTGAGTTCAAGTACCGCGGTATCCTGGGCTGCAAAGCGCGAGATCAGGGTCTGCGACAGATCGGTCCAGCTTTCCCAGATCAGGCTGTCGGTAAATTCGCCGGTGCCGATGCGGGAGATCCGCCGGTGGGCGAAAAGCCGGTCGAGTTCGCCGAAGAGATCCTGGTGGTTGACGAAGTACTGCAGCACCGGCGGGTGAAAATAGGACTGCAGGATACAGTAGGCGCAGTCCATGTTGCAGAAAGTGCCGATGTGAAGGATCCCGTAATCGCAGCAGGTATAGTGCCGCGTGCCCGGGCACAGCTTGACGAAGGCCCCTTTGTTCTGCGTCAGGAAAAGGACTTCTTTGCCGCGCTTGACCGGGTCCGGGGCCGCGGCCACGGCGGCAAAAACCGCCGGTGCCCCGCTCACCGTTTCTTGCGGCAGATTCAACCGGCGGCAAATCCCGCGCACCTGTCGGTTGTCGGCGACGGCCTGATCGATGTAAACTTTTTTCAGGGACATGACGATCGAATCGACGAAATGAGCCCGGGGTGCCGCCTGCTCGTTGACACCCGGCCATCCATCCTTTATAGGTGTTTCCAGGGAAATCGCCGCAAGCACGGAGTCCCTGCCGATTTCCTTACGAAAAACGGACAATAAATAGCACACTTGTAACGAGGCTGTCCATGACGCCCGAATCGATCATCAGTCGCCGCCTGTTCGCCTTGTTTCTGCTCGGCTGCTTCCTGCTGAATTACCCGATTCTGTCCCTTTTCAGTTTACCGATTTTTCTGTTCGGGATTCCGCTGTTATACCTCTACCTGTTCGCTGTCTGGGCATTCCTGATACTGATGATCGTCTTCGTCACGCGGGCGCGCGACAAAATGCGCTCCACGGCGGGCCGCCGTCGAAGAAGTTCCGGATTTTGAAAGCGACATGCTGACCACCGAAACCATCCTGTTTTTTTCCTTCGGCTACATCGGCCTGCTGTTCGCCATTGCCTATATCGGCGACCGGCATGCGCGCATCGGCCAGAGCCTCGTCAGCAACCCTTACATTTACGCCCTTTCGCTGGCCGTCTATTGCACGGCCTGGACCTTTTACGGCAGCGTGGGCCGCGCGGCCACCAGCGGGATAGGATTCCTGCCGACCTATATCGGGCCGACCCTGGTCGCCACGCTCGGCTGGTTCGTCCTGCGCAAGATCATTCGCATCAGCAAGGTGCATCGCATTACCTCCATCGCCGATTTCATCGCCTCCCGCTACGGCAAGAGCACCACGCTGGGCAGCGTGGTGACCATTATCGCCGTGCTGGGCATCATTCCCTATATATCGCTTCAACTCAAGGCCATCTCCACCAGTTATCTGGTGATAACGGACTATCCGCTGATCCACGTTCCGCTTCATTTCGCCGAGATCCCGGTTTTTCATGACACCGCATTTTACATCGCCCTGATCCTGGCGGTCTTTACGCTGCTCTTCGGCACGCGGTCGCTCGAGGCCACCGAACGGCACGAAGGATTGGTAGCCGCCATCGCCTTCGAGTCGATCGTCAAGCTGGTCGCCTTCCTGGCAGTCGGCATCTTCGTCACCTACGGAATCTACGACGGGTTCGGCGATATTTTCACCCGCTCGCGCGCCCTGCCGGAATTGCAGCGACTCTTCACCTTCGAGCTGAGCGCCGGCACCTATGCCGACTGGTTCATCCACATATTTTTGTCCATGATGGCGGTCATGTTCCTGCCGCGCCAGTTCCAGGTCATGGTGGTGGAAAACGTCAACGAGGACCACCTGGACAAGGCCATCTGGCTTTTTCCCCTGTACCTGCTGGCGATCAACCTCTTCGTTTTGCCGATAGCCTTCGGCGGCGTATTGCAATTCGGTGCCGGCAACATGGATGCCGACACGTTCGTGCTGACGCTGCCGATGGCGAAACAAAAGGAGACCCTGGCGCTGCTGGTTTTCATCGGCGGCATGTCGGCCGCAACCGGCATGGTCATCGTGGCCACCATCGCGCTGTCGACCATGATCTGCAATGACCTGGTCATGCCGGTGCTCCTGCGCCTGCCCTCGCTGGCGATGGCGCAGCGGGCCGATCTGAGCTTTATCCTGCTGTCCATCCGCCGCGGCAGCAATATCCTGGTTCTGATGTGCGGCTATGCCTATTTTCATTTCATCGGCGAATTCTACACCCTGGTGTCGATCGGCCTGATTTCATTTGCGGCCGTGGCCCAGTTTGCACCGGCGATTCTGGGCGGCATCTTCTGGAAGCGGGCCACCAAGGCCGGGGCATTGAGCGGCCTGATCGCCGGCTTCGTTGTGTGGGTCTATACCCTGGTCCTTCCTTCCCTGGTCCAGGCCGGCATTATGGATCCGCAATTCGTGACGCACGGCCCTTTCGGCATCGCCTGGCTCAAACCGTTCGCCCTCTTCGGATTACAGGACTTCGACCATGTGGCCCATGCCGTTTTCTGGAGCATGTTCTTCAATACGGCGCTCTTTGTCGGGATGTCGTTGTACAGCCGGCCCAGCGCCATCGAGCACTCTCAGGCCACGCTTTTTGTCGAAGCCTACCGCTACGCCGGAGAAACCGACGGGTCTAGTTTCTGGAGGGGAACGGCTTCGGTCGGCGACCTCAGGTCACTGCTGGTCCGTTTCCTGGGCCGGGAACGAACCGAAGAAGAACTGGCGGCGTATGCTCTCCGGCATGTAAATGGCCGGCAGCGCCACAAGTGGGAAGATGACCTGGAAGCCGATGCCGGCCTGGTCAGCTACGTCGAAAAACTCCTGGCCGGCACCATCGGGTCGGCCTCGGCGCGGGTGGTGGTCTCGAAAACGGTCAAGGAGGAACCGCTCGGCATCGAGGAAGTCATGGACATCCTCGATGAAACCCGCCAGGTCATCGCTTACAGTCACGAACTCGAAAAAGCGAGCGCCGAACTCAAAGCGGCCAACGAACGCCTGAAGGAACTCGACCGGCTCAAAGACGAATTCATTGCGACCGTCACCCATGAACTGCGCACGCCGTTGACATCCGTGCGGTCCATCGCCGAGATTCTGCATGCCAACCCCGGCATCGAGCACCGGCAGCACCAGGAGTTCACGGCCATTATCGTCAAGGAGAGCGAACGCTTGACGCGCCTGATCAACCAGGTGCTCGATTTTCAAAAAATCGAAACGGGCCGGATGGACTGGCAGATTTCAGAAATCGATCCCAAAGAGGTCATTCATGACGCCCTCTCCTCCACCGCCAGCCTCGTCAAGGACAAGCACATCCGCCTCGTCCGCAATATCCCTGACCAGGTGCCGCTGGTGGCCGGCGACCGCGATCGGTTGATCCAGGTAATGGTGAACCTGGTTTCGAATGCGGTGAAGTTCTGCCCCGACGAAAACGGCCTGATCGACATCGGACTCGTCGTAGCGCCGGATCATGTGCGAATTTCGGTCAAGGACAACGGCATCGGCATCAGCGGCCAGGATTGCGAAACAATTTTCCAGGAATTCCGGCAGATCAAACATACGCTCAAGGGCCGCCCGCCGGGCAGCGGACTGGGACTGTCCATCACGCGCCGGATCATCGATTTTCATGGCGGCCGCATCTGGGTCGATAGCGAACCGGGGCACGGAGCGACCTTTTACTTCACCCTGCCCCGCGGCAAACACCCGGGGGCCCATCCATAGATGGCCTTTACAGCTCAATTCATCCCTTCCCTTTCGCCATTAGCCTTTCGCCGTCAGCCGTATTTTCACCCATCCCTTCAACCCCTTTGCCTTTTGCCATCAGCCTTCCGCCGTCAGCCAAGATCTTATCCATTTTTCCTTATACCCAACACCCTATACCCTACACCCTACTCATATCCCTTCTATCCCCTCCCTTCCCCTTCGCCTTCCGCCTCCTTCTTTCCTCCCTTACACCTTATACCTTATACCCTCCACCCTACTCCGCTATCCCTTCTATCCCTTCCATCCCCTCCCTTCCGCCGTCAGCCGTCCGCCTTTCGCCCCCTTCTTTTTTCCCTTATGCCTTGCACCTTGCGCCTTCCCTAATACTTCAACCGGGTGTAATAGGATTTCCGTGACGCCAGGCGGGCTTGCTTCAGCGTCGTGATGCCCTGGCTTTCGAGCAGCGGAATCAGTTTAAGGAAGATCTCGCCGGTGGCGATGGCATCGCCCAGCGCCGTGTGGCGGCCGACGATGCTGACCCCCAGTCGCTCGGCGATCTGTTCCAGGTCATGGTTCTTGTGGCCGGGGTGCACGACGGCCGACAGGAGCAGAGTATCCAGGACCGGGTTGGCGAATTTGACGCCGGCAGCGGCTTCTTTGAGTTGCAGCATGCGCATGTCGAAGGCCGCGTTGTGCGCCACCAGGATCGTTTCATCGGCAAACCGGTGAAAAAGAGGCAGCACGCGATCGATGGTCGGCTGATTCTCGAGCATCTGGGACTTGATGCCATGGATGCTCACCGACTGCGGGGGAACTTCGCGTTGGGGATCGACCAGCTGGTCGAAGAATTCGCAATGCAGCAACCGGTTGTTGACCACGCGCACCGCGCCGATCGAGATGATTTCATCGCCCTTCTTCGGATCGAGGCCGGTGGTTTCGGTATCAAAGACAGTATAGGTCAACTCGGTCAATTTGCGGTTGTCCAGTTCCGGAATCTGGCCGGGCTGGCTGAAGAGGTCGAAATCGAAAAACTCCGGTCGGCTCTTCGACAAGATGGTCAGGTTGCGGATGTGCTCGACCTCGGCCGTATCGGTCGCCGGAAACAGAAACCGCAGGTAAGCCTGGCCGCCGGGGCTGATCGAGTGTGACCAGATTTCGGCGCGGTGGTGGCCGATGACCTCTCTCAGGGTTGCGGGCAGCGACTCGTCCGCGACGGTCACCGGTTGGTCCTGCCATTTCCGGATCGTTTCCATCTTGATCGGTCTGCCAGACCATGTGAAATCGAGACCGACGAAATGCCCTTGTCGGAGAATCCGATAGAAATAAGTCTCGCAGCCTGTTTCCGCCCGCAACCGCTCCTGTGCGAACAAAAGGGCCGCTCCGATGGTGTAGCTGTCGACTTGAATCCAGGTGCCGGCATCTCCCGCCTCGACCCGCACCGCCAGACCGAGTTTCTCCCTGGCCTTCTGGGCCACCGCGGCGACGACCTCACCGGCCGGCACGCACACCAGAGGATAGCGGGTTTGCAGTTGGCTGGAGTAATAGGAAGTGGTCTTGTCGATGACTTTCCCGATCGCGATCGATTCCTGGTGGATAATTTCCTTGAATTTCTGCAGCTGACGGCCGTCCATGGTCGGATATTCCAGGATGGCTTCGATGGCGGCCCTGATGCTCGCCAATGAGGAGCGGGTGCTACGCGAGAGCGAACGCAGCAGGGTGTCCAGCTGTTTTTCGGAGTCGAGTTGCTGGGTGATGTCGTGGAATATCAGAATGAAGCCGGTGAATTCGCGCCGATGGTTCAGGACCGGAACGGCTTCCACCCTCAGCAGCTGACGTTCGCGGCCGAAGACCACGAAGTAGGCTGCCGCATCGGATTCTTCACGCTTCAGTTTATCGGCAATTTCTCCTAAGGCATGCACGATGAGGTGCTTGTCGATCAGACCGAATACGGAACGCCCGAGGCCGATGAAACGTCCCGCACAGGATTCCGCGGCCGAGTCCACCGCGCCGTTGGCCGCCACGCCTGAAAACAACTGGGTGACGCGCGTGTTGTACAGAAGAATCTGGCCCTCGGTGTTGCAGATCAGGACCCCTTCGGGCAGCTCGGCCACGATGGCCGCCAGTATATTCTTTTCTTCCTCGACTTCGGCCCGGGCCGTGTCGACTTTTTGTTGAACCTGGTTGAAAAGGTCCTCATAGCGATCGGCGCTTTCGTTGATGACATTGACCAGGCGCACGATGTCATACACGCCTTCGATATGAATGCGATGGGACGGGTTGACCGCATGAATCAGACGGGTTTCCGAGGCGATTTTGTCGATCGGAATGATGTACAGCCGGAAAAGCCAATCGAGCGCGAACCCGAATCCGGCCAGGAGAAGAACGGCGGCGCTGAAGAGAAACCCGAGATTCTGGCGGCCCAGTTGAAAAAGATACTCCCGGTCGACGGCGGGAAGCTGCCGCCAGAAAATGATGACCAGGCTCAGAACCACCAGCACCGTAAACCCGATCGAGGCACCCAAAAACCACAAGAATGTGTTTTTGCGGTTCACTGGCGGATCAACTCTTTTACTTTGGCGATGACGTCCGCATTCGAAAATGGTTTCGTGATGTAGGCATCCGCGCCCAATGCCAACCCCTTGGCGATGTTGGGTTCGCTACCCATGGCGGTCAGCAGGATGATCCGGATGTCGTCCCATTCCGGGTTCTCGCGCACGCGCTGGCAGACTTCGAAACCGTCGATGATCGGCAGCATGATATCGAGCAGGATCAGGTCGGGATGCGCGGCGGCGATCGTTTCCATGGCCTCCTCCCCGCTGAAGGCCACCCGGGTCTCATACCCGTTTTGTTCCATTAGAAATTGCAGTGGTACGATGATGCTCGGCTCATCATCCACGATCAATACTTTTTTCGGCATAAGGTTATCCTGATAACCGGATTCCGAAAAAAGTAGCCGGCATCCCCTGGATGAAGAGCCGGCTACTTCTGCTGTTATGCATGATGCCGCAGTCTTACTGCTTGCGCGCGTTGCCGAGGCCGATCTTCTCCAGGGCGTCCTTCATTTCATCCAGAATGGCGGGATCGTCGATGGTGGCCGGCATGTTCCACTGCTTGTTGTCGGCGATCTTCTGAATGGTCCCGCGCAGGATCTTGCCCGAACGGGTCTTGGGCAGCCGCTTGACGACCGTGGCGGTTTTGAACGAGGCGACCGGCCCGATGCGGTCACGGACCATTTGCACCACCTCCTTGACGATCTCCTGGTGATCGCGGTCGACGCCGGCGTTGAGCACCATGAATCCGACCGGGACCTGACCCTTGAGTTTGTCATCGACGCCGAGCACGGCGCACTCGGCCACATCGGGATGATCGGCCAGGACCTCTTCCATGGCGCCGGTCGACAGCCGGTGACCGGCGACATTGATGATGTCGTCCGTGCGGGTCATGACGTAGGCGTAGCCGTCCTCGTCGATGAAGCCCGCGTCCGCGGTTTTGTAATAGCCGGGGAACTCCTCCAGGTAGGACTTGATGTAGCCCTGGTCATTGTTCCACAGCGTGGGCAGCGTGCCGGGCGGCAGCGGCAGTTTGACCACCAGCGCGCCGATTTCCCCGGCCTTCACCTGGGTCTTGGCTTCCGGGTCGAGCACCTGCAGGTTCCAGCCCGGCGCCGGCTTGGTGGGCGAGCCCTCCTTGACCGGGAAATGGTGCAGCCCCATGCAGTTGGCACAGATGGCCCAGCCGGTTTCGGTCTGCCACCAGTGGTCGATCACCGGCACGCCCAGGTTTTTCTCGGCCCAGCGCAGGGTGTCGGGATCGAGCCGCTCGCCGGCCAGAAACAGGGTTTTGAAATTCGACAAGTCGTAATTCTTGATCAGGGACCCGGTCGGGTCCTGCTGCTTGATGGCCCTGAAGGCCGTCGGGGCCGTGAACATGGCCTTGACCTTGTGCTGGGAAATCACGCGCCAGAAGGCCCCGGCATCCGGGGTGCCGACCGGCTTGCCCTCGTAGAGGATGGTCGTGGACCCGTTGAACAGGGGGGCGTAGACGATATAGGAGTGCCCGACGACCCAGCCGACGTCGGAGGCGGCCCAGTAGACGTCGCCCGCATCGATGTTGTAAATGTTCTTCATGGTCCACTTGAGGGCCACCACGTGGCCGCCGTTGTCGCGCACGACACCTTTCGGCACGCCGGTGGTGCCGGAGGTATACAGAATGTAAAGCGGGTCGGTGGCGGCGACCTTGACGCAGTCGTGGGGTTTGGCCGTCGCCATGGCCTCGGCGTAATCGATATCGCGGCCGGCCTTCATCTCGGCTTTTTCCATCGGACGCTGCAGGATGATGCATTTTTCCACCTTGCTGGTGGCCGTGTCGATCGCCTTGTCCAGCAGCGGCTTGTAGGGGATGACCCGCTTGACCTCGATCCCGCAGGAAGCGGAAACGATGACTTTCGGCTTGGCGTCGTTGATGCGCACGGCGAGTTCCTTGGCCGCGAAGCCGCCGAAGACAACCGAGTGAACCGCACCGATGCGCGCCGTGGCCAGCATGGAAATGGCGGCCTCGGCAATCATCGGCATGTAGATCAGCACGCGATCGCCTTTCTTGACGCCCTGAGCCGCCAGCACGCCGGCGAACTTGGCCACCTCGTCGCGCAGCTGCGAATAGGTGTAGGTTTTGATGGTGTCGGTCACCGGGCTGTCATAGATCAAGGCCGCCTGGTCGCCGCGGCCCTGATCGATGTGGTAATCGAGCGCGTTGTAGGCCGTATTGATCTCACCACCGCTGAACCACCGGTAAAAGGGCTTGTTGCTGTCATCCAGCACCTTGTCCCACTTCTTGTACCAGTGAACCTTTTCGCCGGCCGCGCCCCAGAAGCCATTGGGGTCCTTGATCGATTTCTCGAAAGCCTCTTCGTACGGATTGGTCATGGATCATCCTCCTTTTTGCATTAGCTTTAGATATCGTTATTCACTATGGACCAGATCGCGTTGCGGATCGATTTTTCAGCATCAGCCTGCCGGCGGGAAAAAACCGTGCCTTCCGACGGTGGGGCGCATTGGCTCTCCAAACTGCTGGAAGGAAAAAACCTGGCAGCCGGTTTTCCGACAGGGTCGTCATGTCAATTTTTCGGTTCGAATTCAGATACATTTGTTTGGGCCGATCGCAAAATCATTTTGCCATACCAAATTTTAAGAAGTCCCTCAAGAATTAATGGCGTCATTTTACGGATAACATGAATCCCGGCCCCGCGCGCGCCTGCGGCCCGGTGCCGGTACAGTCGATCGATGACAGGCATGAATGCAAGAGCATCCGGCCGGAAGAGCAAACAAGTCTTCCGGCCGGAGGTGTCGATTCAGGCTAAGGACTCACAGGAACTATCCCCAGAGGCCCCACCCGAAGGATGCGGTGAAAAGGATGCAGAAGGCAACGATGCCGATCATCCATAGATCTTCTTGTTTCATGGTCTCAATCTCCTATCGAATCGGTTATCGGTTAGGCTTCCTTGATAACGATGTTGGTTTCGACCTCGGCGCGCTGGATCTGCTCCTCGGAGGTCGTCGACATCTCGGCCTTGAAGGTCAGGGCCCACATCATGATGATGCCAAGGATCCACCAGAAGATCTGCCAGGACCACAGGGGCGGGAACCCCGCAAACGAGAAGGCGTTGTTGCCCAGGATACAGGCCGGGCCGATCGCGAAGAAATACCAGATCGGCACGACGATCTTCATGGCGTTGCGCCATTTGCGGCCGGATTCACTGGGCGAGTCGATACTGTCGAGGAAGGTGCGCACCTCGTTCTGGCGCTTGATGGTCTCCTCGTTGTCCTTGATGCCCAGCCCGCGGCACAGATAGGCCACCAGCAGGCCGATGCCCAAGCCCCAGCCGGCACAGTGGAATGAGAGCGGGTAGACCCAGATGTAATAAGTGACAAAGACCGCGACCATACCGGCCAGGACCCCCAGCGAGGCGCCGATACTCGGAAAGCGGAAGCCCCAGTGGACCCCCATGAGGTAGACATACTGCACGAAGCCGAAGGCGGTGGCCAGGGCCCCCAGGATGACCAGCGCGGCCGTCGAGGTCATGCCGACCCACAGCGCGGCGATGGTCACGAAGGTCGCCAGCAGGCGGTTGACCCAGATCTGCTCGGAATGGCCGGCCTGCTGATTGCGGATGTAGCGCCAGTAGACGTCGCGCAGCAGGATGGTGCCGCCGGTGCCGATGTAGGGCGCGGCGGTGGAGTGGATCGCCGCGATGGCCCCCAGGAAGACGATGCCGAGCACGAAAGGCGGCAGATAGGTCTTCATCAGAATGGGTACGACGTCCGAGTCCTTGGTGAATTCCAGAACCCCCTGGAGTTGAAGAATTTTCGACCCCATGCCCTGAAAGGCGGTGAAGTAGAACAGGGCGAAGCCGACCACGAAGGTCGACATGAAGGTCTGCTGCCAGGCCAGGGGCTTGGGGTTTTTAATGCCGAAGTTCCAGAGCGTGAAGGCCGGCGAGGACTGGATCCCCATCAGGGCGAACATGTAGGACAGGATCATGACGGCCGTCCAGACGGTCTCCTTGTTGGCCTTGGCGTATTTCGTGGCATCCAGGACCGGGTAGATGACCGCCGGAACGTTCAGCATCCGGTGCTTGACCTCGGGCGCCATCGCCGCGAGATTCTTGCCGAACATCGACCAGCCGCCGATGGCATCGGAGGTGATGACGTAGTAGCCGAGCAGGATGATGCCGCCCACCAGCAGGATGAACTGGAGCACGCCGACCCAGGTGCTGGCCTTCAGGCCGCCGGAGCAGACGTAGAACCAGACGATGAAGGCCATGAAGATGGCGCCGAAGGTCACCGGCACGCCGGCCACCCAGTGGAACAGCGCGGCCGAGGCCATCAGCTGAACGGCCGAGTAGAACATGGAGTAGAGAAAGGCCGTGAAGACCGTCAGCCAGCGCGCGGCCTCCGAGTTGTAGTAATAGGCGAACATGTCGCCGGGGGTGATGAACCCGTAGCGCTTGCCCATCAGCCAGTTCCGCTTGGCGAAAAAGGTGCCGGTGATCGGGATGGTGAGAACGTAAAAGGATGCAAAGGCGTAGGCCAGGCCGTCACGCCAGATCAGGCCGGGGTGACCGATGAAGGTCCACCCGGAGAACGAGGCTGCCGTCGCCGCCATCAGAAATGCGATGAAGGGGATGGAACGGCCCGCGATGGCGTACCCGGCGGAGGTTTTTTCGGAGAAATACCCCTTCAACCCCCAGTAGAAGCAATAGATGATGTAAATGCCGAGCATTACGTATACCCAAGTGGTTCCACTCATTTTTACCTCCTGTACAATCGTCGCTGCAATTGATTGTCAAATTGTAATGTGGATACGTCGAAGCATTACAAACGTCACCTATGCGGTACCACCCCCTTTCGGCAATGCATTAATCCGGTCCGACGTCCGCCGGTGGCTGAAGCCCTTTCTTCAGTGGCACCGGCTCGGTCTTTGCGCGGGCGTCTGAATCAGAAAGACCTTTGTTGAAATCTTTTCGTCTCCGTCGCGAAGCGGTTGTTCTTCGGGTCCGGGCGCGGATTCACGCCGCCCGGACCCGGGCATTGCGGTGACGCTTATCCCTGAACCATCTTCTTGATCGCTGCAACGATTTCAGGGTTCGCGAGGGTGGTGACATCGCCCTCGTCCTGTTTGTTGGAGATCGAGCCGAGAACCCGCCGCATGATCTTGCCGGAGCGGGTCTTGGGCATGTCGGGCACGATCCAGACGTGCCGCGGTTTGGCGATTTTGCCGATCTCGGTCGATATGGTGTCGGAGATCTTCTTGGCCAGTTCCGGGCTGGCCTTATACCCGGGCTTGAGAGCAATGTACATATCCGGCTCCCTGCCCTTGATCTCGTGCGCCACCGGCACCACCGCGGCCTCGGCCACCTCTTCGCAGACCATGGCGGCCGATTCGATCTCCTTGGTCCCCAGGCGGTGGCCCG
>JBAPWQ010000432.1:0-4409 GCA_049283795.1 Desulfobacterales bacterium
CCATACACGTTTAAAACCCAGTCGGAACTGAGTCAGGCGAAGGAAGTCGCCGATCTGCTGGTAAGAGAGGTCACCAAGGTTGCCGATTACTACCCCAACAAGTCTACAAAAATGAACCATGTCACCATCATGATCCTTGCCGCACTCAATATTGCCCAGGAGTATTTGGAACTGGAAAAAAATCGATCGCATTTCATCGCTTCCCTTTCGGACCGTTCGGCGGAATTGATCCGCAAGCTCGACGGCTGTTTTATGGAACCCGAAGGCGCCGAAGCCTATCGGCTGCAAGCGGGGACTTAGCATCATTTTCTGAAAAATCTTTTACCGCCCCACGAACCTCTCGTGGCGCTCGATAGAAGGGTTTTCCTTCCAGCCTGCCGGCTTGATTTCGCCTTACTTGAGTCGCACTATCTGGTTGTCGACCCCTGCCGTGTTCGTGATTGGAAGATGTTCTTTGTCCCAACACTTACGCACCGGGGGCTATCGCTGGTTTCGGTGTGCAAATTCCGGTATCGCACCGGAAAAGCCTGAAGAAACCAAATGGCGCCCACTTTGAACCAATGGTTCAAAGAACCTGACAACACGGCACAGTGGCAGGGGTCCTCACCCGGTATTCTCTGACGTCATCCCCGTTCGGGGCGGACCGGCTGCAGCTCAAACACGCTGAAGCGGTTGCGCTTTTAAGGGATCTGCGTTGCACGAGTGCCGGAAACGACATCCTGCCGGATCACCGAAGCGGCTTGCCTTTTTTTCCTCCTCGATCACACCACACGATTAAAAATGGCCCTCATCTGACGCTGCGACTAAAAGCCACGGCTTGGATTCGTCGCCGAGTCGTATGTCAGAGTGTCTCAATCGACTTGTTGCTGCCGCTGAATGACTTTCGGCATGAATTCCGGGGAGACTATATATGGACGCATTTTACCTGCTGATCGGCGTTATTTTTTTTGGCGCGGGGTTCGGGGTTGCCTTTTACGTCAAAGGCCAGAAGCTGACCCGCAAGATCAAGGTCGCCGAGTCAGAGGCGGCCAGAATTCGGGAGGAGGCCCAGCGGCATTCCGAATCCCTTCTCAGGGAAGCCGATATCGAAGTGAAGGACAAGCTTTTCAAAATGAAAAGCGATTTCGATACCGAAACCAAAGAAACCCGCGCTGAACTCGGCAACCGGGAAAAAAGGCTGCTTCAAAAAGAAGAGCACATCGATCGCCGGGCCGAACAGGTCGAGAAACGCGAACAGGACATCGGGCGGCTGGAAAAGGACATAGCGCATCGTACCGAACGCATCGAGGCGGATGAAAAAAAATTTCACGACCTGGTTGAAGAACAAAAGCGGCAACTCGAAAAAATTTCGGGCTTGACGGCCGAGCAGGCCAAGGAGTTGCTGATCCGGGCGATGGAAAACGAAGCGCGCTACGAGGGCGCCAAACTGATCAAGCGGATCGAAAACGAGAGTCGTGAGGCCGCCGACAAGAAGGCCAAAAAAATAATCGCCACGGCCATTCAGCGGTATGCCGGCGATTTCATCGCCGAGCGCACGGTTTCGGTGGTCCAGTTGCCCAACGATGAAATGAAGGGGCGCATCATCGGCCGGGAGGGGCGCAACATCCGCGCCCTGGAAGCGGCGACGGGCATCGATCTCATCATAGACGACACGCCCGAAGCCGTGATTCTCTCGGGCTTCAACCCGGTCAGAAGAGAAGTCGCGCGCATTGCATTGACCCGGCTTATCTCGGATGGGCGGATACATCCGGCCCGCATCGAAGACGTGGTCAAAAAGGTAGGCCTGGAAGTCGACCAGGCCATCAAAGAGGCCGGCGAGCAGGCCGCCTTCGATTTGGGTGTCCACGGCATCCACAGCGAACTGATCAAGTACATCGGTCGCTTGAAATACCGCACCAGCTACGCCCAAAACGTCTTGCAGCATTCGGTGGAGGTGGGCTTTTTGTGCGGCATTATGGCGGCGGAACTGGGCTTGAACCAGAAACAGGCGCGGCGCATGGGCCTGCTGCACGACATCGGCAAGGCCATCGATCACGAAGTCGAAGGTCCACACGCCATCATCGGGTCCAAGCTGGCCAAAAAATTCAATGAATCGCCCAAGGTCGTGCATGCCATCGCCGCCCACCACGAAGACGTGCCGCCCAACTCGGTCTATTCGGTTCTGGTGCAGGCCGCCGACGGATTGTCGGGCGCACGGCCCGGCGCGCGCAAAGAGATGCTCGAGAATTACATCAAACGTCTCGAAGACCTCGAGAGCATCGCCAACTCGTTTACGGGAGTGGCCAACACTTACGCCATTCAGGCGGGACGCGAATTGCGGGTCATCGTGGAAAGCGACAAAATTACCGATGAGAGTTCAACGTTGCTCTGCCGGGATATCGCCAAGAAAATCGAAGAATCGTTGACCTTTCCGGGCCAGATAAAGGTGATGGTGATCCGCGAGACACGGGCCGTCGAGTTCGCGAACAAATAGGGTCGTGCATTCCGGATGGCGCCCCTCGCAAGGGCAGGGAGCGGCGAGTTCCTGGTTGCGGGCTCGAGGCGCAAAGGGTTAACGAATAAAAAACAAACCCCGAACCGCTCAACCTCCATGCTATTTTCACGCCCATAGGAGTGATCGATGAAGAACGTTCTCGATATCCTGCGCGTCCGCGGGTTCATCGACCAGACAACCCATGATGCGGAACTCTACGATTTGCTGTCGACCGCTCCGGTCACCTGCTATATCGGTTTCGACCCGACGGCATCGAGCCTGCACATTGGCAGCCTGGTGCCGATCATGTCGCTGGCGCACATGCAGCGTAGCGGTCATCGACCGATCGCCCTGGTCGGCGGCGGCACGGGGCTTGTGGGAGACCCCAGCGGAAAAACCGAAATGCGGCAGCTGCTGACGCCGGAACTGGTGGGCGAAAATGCCATCGGGATCAAAAATCAACTGGCACGCTTTATCGACTTTACCGACAATCGGGCCTTGATGCTGAACAATGCCGACTGGCTCACCAAGCTCGAGGTCATTCCCTTTCTGCGGGACATCGGACGCCACTTTTCCGTCAACCGGATGCTGAAGGCTGAGAGTTACCGCCTGCGGCTCGATTCGGATGAAGGGTTGAATTTCATCGAATTCAACTACATGCTGCTGCAGGCCTACGATTTTCTGGAACTCTTCACCCGTTGCGGCTGCAGGCTGCAGATGGGCGGCAGTGACCAGTGGGGCAACATCGTGGCCGGCATCGAGCTGATCCGAAGGGTCCGGCAGGAAGCGGCCTTCGGTATCACCTTCCCGCTCATTACCACCAGCAGCGGGGCCAAAATGGGAAAAACCGCGGCCGGTGCCGTCTGGCTGGATTCCGAAAGGACCTCGCCCTATGATTACTATCAGTATTGGATCAACATCGATGACCGGGATGTCCACCGGTTTCTCGCGCTCTACACGTTTTTGCCGATGGCGGAAATCGATGCGGTGCAGTTGCTGGATGGTGCCGGTTTAAACGGCGCCAAAACAGTCCTGGCCTTTGAAACGACGGCCCTGGTCCACGGTGAAGAGCAGGCCATGCAGGCCTATCACAAGAGTGTCACCAATTTTGGCGTTCGCCAGGTGCCGGCAACCATTTTACCCGGCAGCCGGATCCATGCCGCCAGCACCCCCCTATCGGTTGCGGACGGCGGTGAAAGCGCCGCCGCCGTCCCGCCGCCGGCTGTCGACGCGGTTATCGACCGGCGCGAGCTGCACGACGGCATTCCGGCATTTAAACTTTTTCAGCGGGTCGGCCTGGCCGCTTCAGGCGCCGCGGCCCGGCGGTTGATCGAACAGGGGGGCGCATACCTGAATGCGGATCGAATCGACGTCTTCGACCGGACGATTACCGACGCGGAGCTGGATGAAAACGACATGCTGATCCTCAGGTCGGGCAAGAAGCGCTACTGCAGGCTGAAAGCCCGCTCCGGCGGCTGACCGGCGGCGGTAAATTTTAAGTGACAGTGCATTATTTTACGCGCGAACCGAATATTTCGCTTGACAGGTCCCGGGTAAAAGATTATTTTAGCCGGATTGCTTGAAAGGGGCTCTGAAAAAAAAGCCTTTGAAAAAAAAGACCGGCTTTAAATTTTTTTCTTGACAAGGGTATTAATTACATCTATAAGTCGGACTTTCCTAACGAATGAAACGGTCGCTTCTCGCAAGCGACGACTTGATCTTTGAAAACTAAATAGTGACGGAAAACCCGAGTCGGGTACCAATCAATTTGTTGCCGACACTCCGGTGACGGCAGCAGTTATTTTAACTGGAGAGTTTGATCCTGGCTCAGAATGAACGCTGGCGGCGTGCTTAACACATGCAAGTCGCACGAGAACGCTTCAGCTTGCTGAAGCTAGTAAAGTGGCGCACGGGTGAGTAACGCGTGGGTAATCTA
>JBAPWQ010000433.1:0-4968 GCA_049283795.1 Desulfobacterales bacterium
GTCCTGGTCTACTTCATGCAGAAGATCCGCATCCGCAAGGACCCGACCCTGACCCTGCCGATCGACGAGCGCAAGAAGCTGAAAAAACAGCAGACTGCCGCCGCCAACGCGCACTAGCAGACTGCGGCATCCGCGCGCCCGTAGGGGCGAAAAATTTTTCGCCCCTACCAAAATCTATCCCGGCGATCCGGCAGGGCCGCCCAAGGCATTTCAAAAGCAGAAAGGGCACGGAATATCCGTGCCCTTTCTGCTTTTGCCACCAATTGCGGCAGCAATTTGTTTACATGTCCATTTTGAAAAACTGTTCCGGTTCGGTCGCCACGCCCGGCTTGGGCGTGTATTGAGTCGGATCGGTACCCTCCTTGAAACATTCGGAAATCGTTTTCTGGGACTCGGCGACCGGCAGCAGGCCGGTTTCGGCATCGATGCGGGTGAACACGACGCCTTCGGGCACCTGAAATTCCAGCACCGGCTTGTCCGCCAGGATCCGTTCCATGAAACCGACCCAGATCGGGCTGGCTGCCTGGGAGCCGGTTTCAAGCTGACCCAGCGAGGCTTCTTCATCGAAGCCGACCCATACGCCGGCCGTGTATTCCGGCGTAAACCCCATAAACCAGGCGTCATAGAGGTCGTTGGTCGTGCCGGTTTTTCCGGCCACCGGGCGGTTGAGTGTTTTCGCGCGCCACCCCGTACCGTCCTGGACCACGCCTTCGAGCAGGCTGGTCATGATAAAGGCCGTGCTCGGATCGATCACTTTTTGCCTGGCAGGGATGATGCTTTCGAGTTCATTGCCGTTGCGGTCGAGAACGCGGGTCACGAACATCGGCTCCACCCGCCAGCCGTGGTTGGTGAAGACCGAGTAGGCGCTGACCAACTCCAGCAGCGATACGCCCGAAGATCCCAGCGCCAGCGACAGATCGCGGTTCAGGGTCGAGTCGATGCCCAGTTTGTGGGCGTAGTCCATCACATAGTCGATACCGATATCCTGGAGGATCTTTATGGTGATGACGTTTCTGGATTTTGCCAGCGCCTGTCTGAGCAGGGTGGGTCCGTAGAACTTCTCGCCGTAATTCTTGGGCTTCCATTTGACGTCCTGCTCGCGGTCCATGAACACGATCGGGGAATCGATGACGACGGTTGCCGGCGTATACCCCTTGTCGAGCGCGGCGGCATAAATGATCGGCTTGAAGGCCGAACCGGGCTGCCGTCTGGATTGCAGCGCTCGGTTGAACTGATTGTCCCGGAAGTCGCGCCCGCCGACCATGCTCTTGACGGCGCCTGTTTCAGCCTCGATGCACAAGAGCGCTCCCTGGGCCTTGGGCACCTGTTCCAGCGCCAGGTTCCACATATCCGAGTCGGGGCGCCTGTCCTTCAAACGAACCAGAATCACGTCGCCGCTGTGCAAGGCCTCCCCGGGCCGCTTGATCATCCGGGGGTGGTAGGCGACATCAGGATTCGGCAGGCGCGCCCAGTCCATGTCCGTGATGGCGATGAGTCCTCGGCCTCCGGCCATCCGGACGGCAACCGTTTTATTGTCATCGTTCACCTGAACGACGACGCCCGTAACCGTCTGCCCGGCTGCCGCCGGAACGGGGCCGGTCGATTGTTTCTGGAGATCCTGCACGAAGGCTTCGATGGCTTCGGGGGCGAGACGTTGAAGCGCTCCCCGGTACCCCTGGCGTTTGTCCAGTTCCAGCAGCCCTTTTTCGACTTCCTGGTGGGCGATTTTCTGCATGTCGATGTTGACGGCGGTGTAAATTTGCAGGCCGTCGTTATAAAGCGCATCGGTGCCGTATTTCTTTTCGATGTACTGGCGCACGTATTCCGTGTAAAACGGCACCTCTTCGATGTACCAGTTGCGCCGCGGCCTGATGTCCAGAGGGGTGTCGATGGCCGCCGTGGCCTCGCCGGCGGTAATCACGCCGTCGGCGACCATACGGTTGAGGACATAAATCTGGCGCTGCTTGGCGCGGTCGGGATACCTGAAGGGGGAATAGCGGCTGGGCGCCTGGGGCAGTCCGGCCAGCATGGCGCACTCGGCCAGGTTCATGTCGCGCGCGGTTTTGCCGAAGTAGTTTTCGGCCGCCGCTTCGACGCCGTAAGCACCGTGGCCCAAATAGATCTGGTTGAGGTACAGAAAAAGAATATCCTCTTTTTTCAAGGCTTTTTCTATCCGGAAGGCCAGAATGGCCTCTTTCATCTTACGGGTGTAACTTTTTTCCGGCGTCAGCAAAAAGGATTTTGTCACCTGCTGGGTGATGGTGCTGCCGCCCTGGACGATGCCGCCCGCCTCGATGTTTTTGATAAAGGCGCGCGTGATGCTCACCAGGTCGATTCCCTTGTGCGTGTAGAACCGGGAATCTTCGGCGGCGACAAAGGCCTTGATCAGCATATCGGGGACGTCGGTCAGCGGGACGACGACCCGCCGTTCATTGAAAAATTCGCCGATCTTGCGGCCGTCGTCCGCGTAAACGGTGGAGATGATGGGCGGATGATAATCCTTGAGGCTTGAAATCTTGGGCAGATCGCGGCTGATATGGTAATAAAGACCCGCCGCGGCGAGTCCGCCCGCTATCGTACAGACCACCACGAAAAGGAGCAGGACGCGCAAGATGATCCGTCCGATCCCGCGTTTTTTTTTCGGCTTCGATTTATCGTCGGTTCGTTGAGGTTTGGCCATGTAAGTTCTCGGATGGTTAAGGGCCACGCGGCGCCGCGCCGGCCACAGAAAGTCACGTGCCATTAAAGCCGTTTTCGCCCGTGCCGCCGTTCCGGCAGGGGCTGAAATCACCTTTGCTGAAGCGAACAAAACCTGACGGACCTTGCACCAACCAAAGCGTCTGTCTAAATGGTGGACCCGCACAGCCAGGTTTGCCCGCGCCTAGCTCACAGTGTCTTCCTAACAGAATATTACCGGTGAAGCAAGACGCCGCCGGGCGGGAAAGGAAAAAACGAATTGACTTTCCTCAAGGTTATCGCTAATTAAATCAGTTTATCAAAAAAAATAGTGCAAGGCAAAGGTCTAACCGGTGGAACACCTACGGGCGCCCGGACCGGGTAACAAGGAAACCCTGCGATGACACCCGATTTTGATAAATCAGGCGGCCTGATACCAGCCATTGCCCAGGATGAGGGCACCGGGGAGGTGCTGATGCTGGCCTACATGAACCGCGAGGCCTGGGAAATGACCCTTGCTACCGGCCGGGCGACCTATTACAGTCGCAGCCGCCGCACGCTCTGGATCAAAGGCAAGACGTCGGGGCATCTTCAGCTGGTCAGGGAAATTCGGATCGATTGCGATGCCGACACGATCTTGCTCAAAGTCGACCAGGTCGGCGGCGCGGCCTGCCACACCGGCCACCGGAGCTGTTTTCACCTGAAAGTCGTCGACGACAAGGGTGCGACCGCGGTGGTCGGCGAGCCGGTTTTCGATCCCGAGGAGGTTTACGGCAAATGAAAAAACGGTTGAAGCTGGGGATTCCCAAGGGCAGCCTCCAGAGTGCCACGATAGCGCTCTTCAAAAGATCGGGCTGGAAAATAAACGTCAACGGCCGCAGCTACTTTCCCGAGATCAACGACGATTCGATCGAATGCGCCATCTGCCGCGCCCAGGAAATGTCGCGTTACGTGGAAAACGGCACGCTCGACGCCGGCCTGACGGGCAAAGACTGGATCGCGGAAAACGGCTCCGATGTGCGGGTGGTGGCGGACCTGATTTACTCCAAGGTCAGTGCCCGGCCGGCGCGCTGGGTGCTGGCGGTGCCCTATGATTCGGGCATCGAGAAAATAGAAGAGCTGGAGGGGTGCAAGATCGCCACCGAATTGCTGCGCTTCACCGAACGCTTCTTCGCCGAACGTAACATCAAGGTGACGGTCGAGTTCTCCTGGGGGGCCACCGAAGCCAAGGTCGTTTCCGGGCTGGCCGATGCGATCGTCGAGGTGACCGAAACCGGCAGCACCATCAAGGCCCACGGGCTTCGCATCATCCACGAACTCATGCAGACCAACACCCAGTTGATCGTCAACCACGATGCTTGGAAGGAGAGCGAGAAGCGGACCAAGGTCGAGCAGATTGCGCTGCTGCTGAAGGGCGCCCTGCTGGGCGAAAAGCTGGTGGGCCTTAAAATGAACGTGCCCGAGCGGCAGATCGAGACCGTGGTGGCGCTTCTGCCGAGCCTGAATGCCCCCACGGTGGCGCATTTGTACAATTCGAACTGGTTTTCGGTCGAAATCGTCGTCGACACCGGGGTCGTGCGCGACCTCATTCCGCGACTGCTCAAGGCCGGGGCCGAGGGCATCATCGAATATCCGCTCAACAAAGTCGTCTAATCAGCCGAAGGCAAATCTCGAATCCGGCATTTCCCTCAAAGGAGAGGGCCCGTGGTCGCCAAACGCACCGAAAACATCACCTCTTTCATCGTCATGGACGTCCTCGAAAAGGCCCATGAACTGGAACGCGAGGGCGTGAGCGTCATCCACCTGGAAGTGGGCGAACCGGACTTCGACACGCCACTGTGTGTCAAGGCCGCCGCCTGCCGGGCGCTCGATGACGGTCACACCCACTACACCCATAGCCTCGGCTTGCCGGAACTCAGGGAAACCATCTGCCGCTATTATCGTGCGCATTACGGCGTGGCGGTCGGCACCGATCAGATCATCGTGACTTCCGGCACCTCGCCGGCCATGCTGCTTCTCTTCGCCGCCCTGCTCGACCCGGGCGACCAGGTGATCGTTTCCGACCCGCATTACGCCTGCTACCCCAATTTCATCCGGTTCGTGGACGGCGAGCCGGTGTTTGTTCCTGTATCCGAAGACGACGGGTTCCAGTTCCGGCCCGACGGCATCCGCGCCAAGCTGACAGACCGCACCCGCGCCATTATCATCAACTCACCGTCCAATCCCACCGGCAACCTTTTGTCGGCCAGGCGCATGCGGGAAATCGCCGCGATGGCGCCCTGGATCGTATCC
>JBAPWQ010000434.1:0-18160 GCA_049283795.1 Desulfobacterales bacterium
CATGAAGCTGGCGTACATGTGTTTTTGAAGGCTGCCGTCGGAAAGCTGAACGATAAAGGAATGGAGGACGGCCGGCACCGATGGAAAGATCCGGGGATTGATAAGACCCACGGCCCGGCAAAGTTCCCACACGATCAGAAGCATGCAGAAGGACGCCACGAAATAGCCGATTTTTTCCAGGCGATCGCGCCGGCGTTTGCGAGCGAACCGCTCCTCAATTTCCTGTTTGTTTACATCTGTCTTCTCAGCCATGTCGGAATGCCTTGCGGTTATTTTTTCACGACCTCGAGGTACAGATTCGGGTCGAAGAATTCTTTCGGGTCGACCCAGTTGCCGATGGACCCGATTTCCACGAAGACATTCTCCACCTGCCCGAGCCAGCGGGCCACGGTTCCGTCCTCATAGAGCTTGACCCATGCCTGGGATGTTTCACACTTTTCCGCATCCCAGCTGGCCTGGATGTCCGCAAAAGGGATATTGCTGTAGGCCTTTTCGTGAATGAACTTGAGGGAGGCTTCCGGGTTGTTGACCAGTTCGTCATTGGCGACAACCCAGGCCTTGATGATTTTTTTCAAGAGGTCCTTGCGCTCTTCATAAAATTTATTCGTTGCCACCCATCCGCCGATTATGGCTGCATCCGGGTAGTAGTCTTTGGCCGAAGAAAGCATTATGGCGCCGGGGACCTTTTCCTTGATCTGGACGTGAAACGGCGACCAGGTGCTCACGAAAGGCACCGCGCCGGTGATGAAGGCCGACACGGCGCCGGCCATATCCATGCTCACGATGACCACATCCTTGGTGGAGTCGATTCCATTGGCTTTAAGGGCCGTATGCAGGAAAACGTGGGCGGTGGTGCCTTTGACGGTGGCGATCTTCTGCCCCTTGACATCCTGGATGGTCTTGGCACCGGTTTCCGGGCGCGCGAAAAGCATCGCGGTGTCGTATTCGATGTTGTTGATCAGAAACACCTTGCCGACCCCGCGTGAGGGAAAATTGGAGATGACCGCACCCATGATCGCCACGTCCACGCTTCCGCCGCTCAGGGCCTGCATGAGGGGAATGCCCGAGGTGAACTGGATGGGTTCTATTTCAAGGCCCTGATCCTTGAAATACCCCTTGTGAACGCCGAGCCAGAACTGGCCGTCGACGGCCAGAGTGTGAAGGTAGCCGACCCTGATTTTTTCCAGGGCTTGCGCGGAGGGGCTGAAGAGGAGCCCGGCCAGTACGATCACGAGAGTTGCAACGACCATTGCATGCCTTTTCATCATCATGTCTCCTTTTTTTTGCTGTCGTGCGTGATTACAAGAATGGTTCAAATTGGCCGCAGGAACCGCGAACAACCAGTTCAGCGGCAAGGCAATGCCGCCGCGGCCGACACTTTCCACTGTCAATTTCATCCAACAGGACCTCTACCGCGCGCCGGCCGATGTCATAACTTTTAACCCGCACTGTCGTGAGGGGCGGCTGGGTATAGGCCGCGAAGCCGATGTCATCGTGACCTGCAATGGAGACCTGTTCCGGCACCGCCAGTCCAGCCTGTCGGGCGGCTTTTAACGCGCCGATGGCCAAAACATCGCTGGCGGCGAACACCGCAGACGGTGGTTCCGGCAAGCCAAGCAGGATGGACATCGCCGCCTCGCCGTTTTCAAGGGTCGGCTCGGTTTCAACGACCAGCGATGGGTCAACGACCAGGCCGCGCTTCTCCATGGCAAAATTGAATCCTTCCCATCTTTTTCGCACCCGACCGACTTTACTGTAGGGGCCGATAATCAGCCCGATCCGACGGTGGCCTAACGAAATCAGGTACGCCGTCATTTTTTGCGCCGTTTTGAAATTGTCGAAGCCGACGGAATTGATATCCTGGTCGTGCAGGTTTTCCCAAATGACGACGTGGGGAATGCCATGGGTTCTGAGGTCGGCCACTTCCGATTCGCAGGCAAGGGTGAAGCCGGTCAGGATGATGCCGGCCACGCGGCGCTCTTCGAATTGCTGCAGCAAACGTTTTTCAACAGCGGCATCATAGCCGGTGTTGCCCAGAATGACGGCATACCCGGCACTCTGGCAGTACTCTTGAATGGCAAGGATGGTTTCGGCAAAAACGGGACTGCGGGTGGTGGGAATGAGAAGGCCGATCACCTTCGAGTGCCGGCGCGAGAGATCGGCGGCGGCGGCGTTGTAAATGTAATTGTGTTCCCGGATGGCGTCGAGCACCTTGCTGCGGGTTTCGTCACGCACCTTGTCGGGCGTATGGATTGCCCTGGAAACGGTTGCCAACGAAACTCCCGAAAGCCGGGCGATATCCGCCATGTTGAGCTTTGCCATGCCGCTGCTCACAATCACCCGAGTGGATTAGCAGAAACAGCGTAAAAGGACGGAAAAACACTAAAAATGCATTATATTTCGTAAAATGTAAGCGCTTACATCGTATAAAACAATTATTTTTTTGCCTGTCAAGAAAAAAAAGAGGGCGCATGCCCGGCTATTCAGTGACAGCTTTCTTCATGCTTTCGAAGTGCTGGGCCGCCGATTGAAAGATGACATAGTCGATAAAAAGTTCGGCGCTGACCGCTCCCCCGAAGGCGGGCATTCCGGCCTGGCGGCCGAGGTCGTCATCGGACAGCCCGGCGACGAAATCGACCAGCTCGTCACCATTCTTTCGAAGATGTTCGAGGACTTCGGCTTTGGTGGCATCCGCGTGGGCGCGGGCATCTTTTTCCGACATGGCATTGATCTGATCCATGCTCAGCTGGGGAAGCTCCTCGCCTCGGGCCATCTTGCCGATAAGCCCGGACAAGGCCAAGTGCCCGGCGCCCACGTGACGCGCCGTCACCCCCACCGACCAGTCCTCCGCATCACACTCTTTATTCCACTCCTCATCGGACAAGTTTTCGACGAATGCGCCCACCTCATCCCTGAATGATTCGATTCGTTTGGCAATGTCTTTCGCTCGCTGGCTCATTTTTTCCTCCTCGATGTCTAATTTTATTCATAACAGGCACATCCATGCGGTTTCAGAAGGCCTGTCCTCCATGAGCGTAAGGTAGGGCAGATTCACCAACCTGCAACCACCCCATCGGTCCGGTGAAACGGTTTTTTTGTGTATCGGCAGCAAACGATGAAAAAAAATATTCGCCTTACTATCAGGACCCCATTGACAGCTTTGATTTGATCAATACTCTGCGGTCAACCGGGATCTACTCACCTCGAAGGGTGCATCTTGACCAGGCTCTTTGATAAGATCTCCTTAAACCGTTTCTGCCTCCTGCCTTAAATCCCGGCCATTGCGCCTGATCAAGTCCATCTGCTGTCTATATAAGGATTCGGTTTCAATCATTAATTCCGTAGCCGGCACGATAGCGAATATTTCTCTCTTTTTAAAGAGTGCCGGCCACTTTCAAGGAGAGTTGCCGCCATGTTGCGAATGTTTAAGACATTGACGATTTTGCTGATGGCCTCGACCGCGTTGGCCCAGGATCCGGTCGAAACCGACGGAGACAAGTACAAAGTGCTTTTCGAAAACGAAACGGTCAGGGTGCTCGAGTATCGCGACCTGCCCGGAGAAAGGACGCAACCGCACCATCATCCGGCCTTCGTGCTGTATGCACTCGAGCCGTTCAAGCGCCGGCTCAGCCTGCCCGACGGGCAGAAAATCCAGCGGGAGTTCAAGGCCGGAGAGGTCCTTTATTCGGAAGAGCAGAATCACGTGGGCGAAAACATCGGCGATACGCCCACTCACATCATCATGGTGGAGTTGAAAAACGGCCGCAGGCCATAAAAGGGCCGGTCCCGAATCTTTTATACGCTTCAAAACAGGGGTTAGCCCTGCCGCTGGCCTGAAAAGCGGCCAGATTGATCAAGAAGGAAACTATGACATTTTGGCGTAGTTTCATACGAGCTGCCGGTATCGGTCGGGGTTACAACGACGGCCGCCTCCATCTGGCCTTGCCGAAACCTTTATCTTAAAGCATAGAAATTTCTGACTGAGCCGTTTTTAGAGGGAGATATGCGGAATCCATGAAAAAGAAAAATTCGGCCTCACGGTTCACCCGTTTCGCAAAATGGACATCCCGGTTTTCCGGACATCCGGTGACCTTCAGCGTGGCAGTACTGGTCATCCTGACATGGGCGGTAACCGGTCCAATTTTCGGCTTCAGCGACACCTGGCAGCTGGTCATCAACACCGGCACCACGATCGTGACTTTCCTGATGGTGTTTCTGATTCAGAATACCCAGAATCGCGACACCGGGGCACTGCAGGTCAAGCTCGACGAGGTCATCCGGGCGCTTGACGGAGCGCACAACGCCCTGCTCGACCTGGAGGAACTGGATGACAAGCAGCTCGATGCCATCCGTAAAAACTACCAGCGCCTGGCGACAGAAGCCCGCGAACACCTCCTGGAGGGATTGGGTGATACCGACGCACCGGAGGTGGACAACAGCAAGGAAACATCTGCCGATCGTAAAAAGGAGACATCTTCATGAAAGCCAAAACCATTGACGGTTGTGAAATCGACCTGCAACAGGCCGTGCTCGACCGTCTGAAAATAAGTCTCAAGGGACCATTGCTCGTGCCTGGTGATGCCGACTATGACGAATCCCGTTCGGTCTGGAACGCGATGATCGACCGCAGGCCGGCGCTCGTTGTGCGTTGCCTCGGCACCGCCGACGTGATCGCCTGCGTGCGGTTTGCGCGCGAGCATCAGCTTCTGCTCTGTCTCAAGGGAGGCGGGCACAATATTGCCGGCCTGGCAACGGCCAATGGCGCGCTCATGCTCGATTTGTCGCTGATGCGCGGCGTCTGGGTGGACGCGCCGCGAAAGATCGCCCGCGCCCAGGCTGGTTGCCTACTGGGGGACCTGGATCGTGAAACGCAGGTGCACGGACTCGCCACTCCTTTAGGGTTCGTCTCGATGACCGGGATCACAGGCCTGACTTTGGGCGGGGGGTTCGGTTATCTTACCCGGCGCTGGGGGTGGACGACGGACAACGTGGTCGGGATGGACCTCGTCACTGCTGACGCAAACATGGTTCGTGCGACAAATGAAGAAAACCCGGACCTCTTCTGGGGACTGCGGGGCGGCGGCGGAAACTTCGGGGTCGTGACCGGCATCGACTATCAGCTTCATCCCGTCGGCCCGGAAGTGGTCGGGGGCCTCGTCGCCTGGTCTGCCGACGATGCGCCTGAGGTGCTCGAGTTGTACCGGTCGTTGGCCGAAAAGGCTCCGCCCGAACTCACCCTCGTGACGCTGATGCGCCCGGCGCCCCCGGCACCCTGGCTGCCGAAGGACATGCACGGCAAGCCGATCGTGGCCATCCTCGCCTGTCACAGCGGTAAGCCCGAGGAGGGCGAAAAGGCTGTTGCCCCCATCAAGTCGTTCGGCACCCCTATCGGCGATGTACTCGTGCGCCGGCCATACGCCCAGTTGCAGTCCCTACTCGACGGCACGCAGCCGAAGGGCAGGCGCTATTACTGGAAAAGTGAATACCTGGCGCGCATAGAACCGGAGATGTGCGAGAAGTTTATGGCCCATGCCGCCAGGATCGGCTCGCCGCAATCCTCCATGATTCTTTTCCAGATCGGCGGGGCCCTGAACCGGCTCGAAGTCGACCACTCGCCGGTCGGAAACCGCGACGCGCGCTACGTGCTCAACATCGGCGGCGCCTGGGAGCAACCGGCCGACGATGAGGCCAACTTCGCATGGGCGCGCGCGGCCTGGAGTGACTTGAAGGCATTTTCGACCGGTGGCACGTACATCAACTTTTTGACCCAGGACGAAGGCTCCGAGAGAACAAAGGCAGCTCTCGGCAAAAACCTGTCGCGGCTGGCCGAGGTCAAGCTGCGCTGGGACCCGGACAACGTGTTTCGCACCAACCGTAACATAGATCCGGCCTCATAGTATGGAAAAAGGTTGTCGAATCAGGGAAGACGGATAAAGGAATGCAACGAGAACGATAATGACTTTTCTAACGTGAGCGACAGATACAAGCGGCCTCTCTTCTATCTTCTGCTATTTTATTGATAACGCTCGACCAGCTATCCAAGGCGTCAGTCGTTTCGCGATTGAGAGAAGGGCAATCTGTAAACTTCGGAGCTTTTGTGCTCCGAAGAAAACGGGCAAAGTAAATGGTCCAAAAAAGATTTGGTGATACCATTCTGACCCTATTGACAGTTCAAATTTGATAAATACTCTGCGGTCTAACTGTATCCGCTCACCTCGAAGGGTTAATCTTTGACCACGCTAGCTCTTTGAAAAGATCTCGTTGTTAAATCATTTCTTCTCTTTCCTACAATCCTGGTTAGGAGTTTGGTGAGACGGGAGAATATATCGCTAAACCTCCAGCGGGCTGGGATGCCAATCCCATTTAAGGCCGTGGGGTGGCTTTGCTACCGCGGAACCTCTGCAACATTTCCCCGTTTAAAGTTGATGGCAACAAAATGAGCTATACGTGGGAGGGAACGGTCAAGGCACGGTCAAAATGACCCGCCGATAAATCAAAACAGGATCGGTCCCGTGTTTTCCATGGCGAGAGTAAAAGAACGGCATCGACGTACGGGATTTCCTGAATTTCGCCGCATCCGTTAACGCGAAGACACGCATGAGGGGGGGGTATGCAAAAAATCGATGAGTCCCATAAAAAGATATTTTCGACTGCTGTCAAGAATCTGGATGGTGTAAGGAGTGACTCTCGCGGATATTCAACCCGAGGGACAATTCTCAAACCTTTGCAAGGGGACACTGTCTCTGCAAGAACGCGGGAAGACAAAATACATATAAACGGCAACGCCGCCCGGACATTGACGAAGGGAACTTCCATAAAGAACTGGGGTCGCGGGCGAGCAAACATTGCGGTCGCGGCCATATTCTTAACGCTGTGGGGCTGCGCCACCACCGCACGCCTGGACGACAAGTTCGATGCGGACGCGCTCGGGTCTCCACCGTCTACCTCTCCGCCGCCAACACCGCCCACCGACTCATTGTCCTTCACCGTCTTTCAGCAAGTAATTTCAACAGTCGTGGCCGATCCCGCCGGGGGCCGTAGGTTGCGCATCATGCCGACTCCGGCGTTCCTCGCGTCACCGGATCTCAGGAAAAGGGCCGTCATCATAACATCCGATTCGTTTACGACCAGTCCCCCGGCGCAAATACGCGGCCACCTGCGGCTGCGTCTCGACGGGCCAGGGGTTGTCACCGTCGGATTTCGTCCCGTCCAGGGCTCCCAGACGCCGGATTTTATCAGCGGCATCCAACTGGCAAGTTTCGCCCTGCCGGGCGGGCTGCGGGGCGAAACCCATGTTCTGCAGGGATTCTCGCTGGCCCGGATCGAAGATCCTTTTCAGCTTCCGGTGAGCGGCAAGATGGCGGACTATCAGCCCGGAACCCCGATCGATGTCTTCTGGAGCATCGATCAGGCCTCCCGAACCTTTGCGGCCAGTGCAGCGGGAGGAACGTCGCAGACGACGACCTTTGCCGCCGCATCCGCCGGGGTTGCGACAACGCCTATTCAACGGATTAGCCTGTGGGTGTTTTTGCAAAATCCATCTTCCGGCACCGCCGTTTTTATCGACAATCTGTATGCTGAAGAGTTTCGGTGAGAACTATAGGCTTCAAGATAAAGTTTTGGCTGCGTTATCGGTCGGTGGTGTATAAACCTATACAGCCGCCTCCTATGGCCTTGCCGAAAACTTTATCTTAAAGCCTGTAGTGAACCTTTATCCGAGTCCTTATTCTGCCGCACGCTTTAAGGCGGTGAACATGTCCTCGAATCCGGAACACAGTCAAGATAAAAGTGATAAAGGCATGGCGCTGCCCATGAGGGATGGTGCTATCAGATTTCCGGTTTCTCTGGACGGCGACACACAGCGGCTCAGGCCATCGTTGATAGAAGAAAACCATGAATTTCGATCCGCGGTTATCGACATCGGTAAAAAAATTATTGCCAACGAAATTTTATCGGAAAGGGAGGAGAAATACCGCATGCTGTTTACGGAGATGACCAGCGGCGTCGTTCTCTTGGAGATCATCACCGGCACAAAAGGCGACCCGGTGGATGCTCTATTTTTGGATGTCAACCCGGCCTTTCAGCGCTTCTCCGGCTTCGATCGCAGCCATTTCATAGGCCAACGGGTGCTGGAAGTCTGGCCGGGAACAGAGATATCCTGGCTCGCAAAGCTGTTCTCAGTGGTGCAAACCGGACAACCCGTGCAAATGGAAAGCGATCAGGAGGTTTTTGGACGGAACTTTTCGATGACTGCTTTTAAACCATGCGCGAGGCAAGTGGCCATCATCTATTGCGATATCACCGATAGGGTTGAAGCCGCTGAAGCTCTCGGTAAAGAACGCGCGGAGCTTGAATCCCGGGTAGCTGAATGTACCGCTGATCTAACGGAGACCAACCGCGATCTATTGGCACAGATAGAAAATCTGAAAAGAACCGAAAATTCTCTACGGGAAAAGGCCAAAGAGCTTGAAGCGCTGTCCGGCAGCCTGGCAGAGGTCAACGCCGCGATAAGGGTACTGTTAAAGCAACGCGATGAAGACCGCCGTGAAATCGAGGAAAAGGTGCTGGTCAATGTCAACGAGCTGGTGCGGCCCCATTTGTCCAGGCTCATGTGCAGGAACCTGGGACGAAAGGAAAAGAGCCTGCTGGGCGTCATCGAATCCAATCTCGCGGACATCGTCTCGCCGCTGGCCCGAAGATTGACCCTCGAGCTTGCCCGGCTCTCCCCTGCGGAAACCCAGGTCGCCAACTTGATCCGACAGGGCAAAAGCACCAAGGAAATCGCCGATCTAATGGGCCTGGCCACCAGCACCATCGATTTTCACCGGCACAATATCCGCAACAAGCTGGGTTTGAGACACAAAGGCATCAACCTTGCAACCTACCTGACCTCGATCACCTAATATTGGTTTTTCACCCATATCTTACTCATACCCATCTCTCATTGCAACCTTCCGGTATATGACGCATTTTCTTGGCAAGTGGATGCGGTCGTTTCGTGATCGCTACGAATTTTCAGCTTGTGTTGAACGCCCGCTGCGAAATGACCACTTGCTCGGAGAAGCCGCATTTAACTGAAGTGGCGGCTTCAAGAGGTCGGTTTCGTTCGAAATCCCCAAGCAGTGATCCTGCAGCTCTTACTCAGTCAGTCTTTACTTTTTTTAGCAGGGGATGACGGAAGTAAATATCATGAGCAGGCTATCCCTCTATAGTGAAACGCCGCACAGATGCGAGATGGACTTCTTGAGGAGGTAATATAGATGACTAGTTATTCACCGTTTCTCGATGTCAGAAGTTTCGCAGAGGAGGAGGAGCTTGGGGGCGCGATGGAATTGCCCACACGTACCCAACCCGGTAGTCCCTTCTTGGCGGTATATGAGTTCGAAGAAGAAGGCCGGGTGGACCCGCAGACGGAAGAGTACGTCGCTTTTCTTAACGAGCTCTTCGACGAACAATTCAACGAGGCGCTTTCAAATCTCGTGGACGAAGCGGCCGGTATCTACGAGACCAACTTTTCGAACGAACTGCAAGACCTCCACACCGCGGGATACCGGGCGGAACGGCTTCTCACCCAGCACTTTGCCCCGCTCGTCGCCGAGGCGGAAAGTATGGTCAGGACACTGGCCACGGAACTGGGCCGACGCGATCTTAATACCTTGAGCGAGGAAGAGATCGAGACCATCATCGACGGGTATCATCCGTCCACTGAAATCAACCCGCAGTTTGAAGAGTGGATAGGAGGTTTTCTCAAAAAGGTAGCGAAAAAGGGCCTGAACTTGGCAAAAAATGCCGCCAGCACAGCAGCCAAGTTGGGATTGGGTCCCATTCTCAACAACGTCCGGACTTTATTCAATCCGATTATCAATCGGGTGGTTAAGAGCGCAATCCACCGATTGCCCCCATATCTGCAGCCCATGGCCAGGCTGCTCCGCGACAAGCTGCCCTTCTTGAAAGAATTTGCGGAAAGCGATGGGTCCGAACCCGAAACGGCGCCGACCTATGAGGTGACGGAGATTCAAAACGAATTCAATCAACAGGTTGCCAATATCCTGTTCGCCCAAACGGAGGCGGAGCAAGAACTGGAGGTCGCTCACGCGGTCAATCCCCCCGCGGGGCCGGATGTCTACCCCACCGCCGAACTGGAACTCGCCAGGGAACGCTTTATCGACGGCCTCGGACAGTTGAGACAAGGCGAAGATCCGACGCCGCAGGTCGAGAATTTTCTTCCGGCTCTCATTCCCGCTTTGAAATTAGGGTTCAGGCTCACCGGGGGTCGAGGCAAAGTTTTGGATTATTTGGCCAAATTCCTGGGCAAGGTCATTCAGAAATTTGTCGATCCACAGTATGCGCCGCCCCTCTCCAAGGCAATCGTCGATGCCGGATTGCGGCTCCTCCAGCTGGAAACGACGCCCGAAGGCGAGTCCAGGGCCGCCGCGTCGGCGGTGACATCCACCCTCGAGGAAACCGTGCGCAGGGTGGCCGCCCTGCCGGATTATGTGCTGGATAATCAAGAACTCTTCGAAGGCGCCGCGCTCGAAGCGTTCGAACAGGCCGCCGCCGGGAATCTCCCGCCGGTCCTCTCGGAGGATACTTACCGCAAACGCCCCGAGTTGAGAGATCGTCGCAGGGGATTCATGTACCGATGCGGCAGGCGGTATAAAAAGCGTCTGGGCCCAAAAATTATGGTCCGGATTTCCCCTTACAAGGTTGCGAGCCTCGAGACCTTTGATGGAAATACCGTCGGCGAGGCGCTGGAAGAGCAATACGCCATTGCGCCCGGTGAGGAATTGGAGGCTCAGGTGCATCTCTACGAAGCCATGCCCGGCATGCGCCTGTCCGACATCGTTCGAGGGGAGGAGGTCATTGCGAAGGTCGATGGCGAGAATGGCTACAGCCAACTCCATCCGCTCACCCGCGAAGCCGCGGCCCTGTTACTGGATCAACCGGAGTTGGGCCGGGATGGAGAGGGCGAGACCGGCGATCCGAATGCGCCGCAGGTCGGCCAGCGTTTCTATTACCTGGAGATTCCGGGCAAGCGTCCGCTTACGGTCCCAATGCCGGAAGGTCGTGCGCACGTGCGCCATCGCTCCCGAACCCGGATCGTTTTCCATTTTCCGAAAAACGAGATTATCGCTCGCCTGTACCTGAGTGAAATTCGCGCCCAGGAGATCGCCGTGAAACTGCGCCAGCACGGTCACATGGGCGTGGTGATGGAACGCTTGCGCCGCTTTGTCGATCGCGGGGTAAACAGGGCTTTTTCCGCCAATCGGGGAAGGCTCAAGATCATTCACGGAACAGTGGTTCCGGGTCAACCGGTGGACGCCCTCAAGCGACTGCCCACACTTGTTCTCCAGGTGTTTAGGGGCCGGTTGACCGAATGGCTTGTCAAGGGTCTGGCCGATCACATACAAAAGCACGCTCAAGAATTTATCCGGGCGGCCGACGAAGCCGCCGATGGCGTGACGATGGTCATTACGCTGGAGAACCCTCCGGGGTTCCCCCGGCTTTGCGAAGCGCTCAAAGGAAAGGGGATCTCGCTCGCCAGCCTCAAACTGCCGGCAGGCGATCCCACAGTCAAACTCAGAATCTACCCGGGGCATAAACATGGTTAATCTGGAAGCGGCGTTCAAAGTCCAGTTGACCCGCCAAGTGATTCACTGGACAAAAGCGGCAGCGCGGTTCAAGGACCTGGATGACCTGGCGTCACCCGCCGCATGGCACAGTCTGGAAAGTTACTTGGGCTTGTCCATTCGAAGGCACCTCACGGCGGTGGTCACTCGATTGGTCCATGAGGGGGACCTGCTGCAGGCGGCGCTCGCCACCGCGGTTTCACCTGCCGATCTATTGGCTGTCCGCCGGCGATTGCTGAACTTTCGCAATCGCTACGCGCGGGTCGAGACCACGCTGGTTTTTTTCGCCGACGCGATCAACACGCGCGTCAATCCCAAGATCGCCGGATACCTGAAAGCATGCGATATCCTGGCGTACCGGAGCATGGCGCTGTTCCTGGACCAGCTGGGCAAGGCAACCCCCTGCGCACTCAGCTATTTCGAAAAGGGTATCGGCGCGTCGGTCCTGCGGGCTCACCTGCGCCTCTGGGACGGCACCGGCGTGAATCCCGTCGCCGCCATCAAGATCACGCACCACAACCTGCTGAGAAATACCGCATTGATCCACGAGGCAGGTCACCAGGCGGCGGCCGTGGTCGGCTGGAATGAAGAGCTGTCCGCCAAACTCGCCATCGGCTTGACCGGCGCGCCTTCGGGCGTGCCCGAGGAATGGGCGGATTGGGCAACCGAGATCGCGGCGGATGCGTTCGCCTTTGTCCATACCGGTTACGCGGCCGTCGCCGCGCTGCACGACGTCCTCGCGGCGGAAGAAGAGGTTGTCTTACGGCATACGCCCGGCGACCCCCATCCCATCAGCTACATCCGGGTGCTGCTCGGGGTGGAGATGTGCCGCCGGTTCTACGGAACCGGTCCCTGGGACGACCTGGCGCGAGCATGGGTACAATTGTATCCCCTGCAAAAGGCAAGGGGTGGCACGCGGGCGCTGCTCCAGGCTTCTCTCCCCTTACTGCCGCATGTCGTCCAGCTAACGCTGTGTGAGCCGATGCGGGCTTTTGGCGGGCGACCGCTCGTCGCCCTGATAAATCCCGAACGGGTCAAGCCGGAAACGCTTCTGGCGATGGAGCAGCAACTGGGGGCGGCGTTGTATACCTCGATGCACTGGATCTGGACCGAGGCGCTGCGGTTGCTGGCGCTCACCGGCCTGCGGATCGCCATCACGCCTGAAAAAAAGGTGGACGCGTTCGCGCAACCTGAAGAATGGCTATTAAGACTCGGCGGCGCGCTGCAAGCCGCCTAAAACTATCGGGAGGACTGTACCATGCCAGCCAAAGACAATCCAAAGACCGAAGGGCAGACCAACGAGGCGCCGGAAGCCGCGCGCGGGTCCGACATGCACGGGGTCTTGACCACTCTCGACCAAGTCTTTTCGACATTTAGGACCCAGTTGCGGGACGAGGCGCCGAAACCCTTTGACGGTGCGGCGAAAATCGCCGTGGATGCGTTCAACGATATTGTCGCGGGATTGAAATTCAATTCTCTTCCGGACGCCCTCAAAATCGCGGCAAGACCGATCTCGCTAACGGAGATTGAACTCACGTGGACGGATGACATTGTCAACGCCGACGGATACAAGATCAAACGGTGTCAAGGGCAATACTGCCAGGACTTCATCGAGCTCGGGCAGCTCTTGCCCAGCGCGCGCTTTTTTCGAGATGTCAATCTTTCCGGTAACATCACCTATCGCTACCAGTTAGTCGCCTTCAATGCCAGAGGTGAGACGCCTTCCAATATTGTCAATGTCACTCCGGCGACCCGCCGTGATGAGAAATAAGGAGACCCGTCATGTTTAGAAATCTCGCTGCGAAAGTCCCAGACGGCGCCGTCAAGTTAACGAAACTGCATCCCGCGGAGTTGACCGCGCTGCTGGAACAGGCCTGGAACCTCAGAGTTCATGCGACGTCCAATCCGGCCGGTCATCCGGACCACCGGAGCGATTCGCCTGGATTGGCGATCCCAAATATGCCCTTGCCGGTGCTGACGCCGCCCAGCCTGCAGGGCGCAACCCCTGACCCTGCGGCGCCCTTTACGACGGTTCTCACCAACACGCTGAATGTCGAACTCGGTACGCGTGGCGTACGGTGGGACCATCTGATCTACGCATACATGATCGCCAACACCCGCATCCGTCCGATTTTTCGAAGGGTGGTGCATGAATTCCTGCACGGCGAAAAGTTCGGATCGCCGCGGGAAGACACCCAGCTTTGGCTGCGCAACACCGAAGAGCTCTTTTTCCGAGATCCGCCGCCTTTTTCGATCACCACTGTCACAAGCCACATCCGTCCCGAAATCGATACGACGGAGCGACAAACCTATTACTGGATGTTCGGAATGGACCTGAACCACGGCAACGATGACAATTCACCCTACCCGTATGTGAAGGTGGCGGCGGCCAACAAAGAGTTTGTCACCAGCTTTGAAGAACTGCTGCGGGAGACCTGGATCGGGTTTATCAATCGCTCGACCACGAGTGGCGCCAATCCAACCGATGATGCCAAGATCGAGGATATCGCGCGCAAGCTGAACAGCCAGCTCCTCGACCGCAGACGGTTCGGCAACCTCGCGCGCGAGGAGTTTTACCTGGTGGCGATGATGTCGTGGTTTCACCTGACGCTTGAAAACAACACCCTTCCGATCATTCGGGACCTGCGCGCAGAAGGCTCCACCGCGGAGCAGGTCCTCTTCAAGATCGCTCAAATGGTTGGGCTTCCCGCCAACGGACTGGCGGACCATTACTTCCAGATTGCCGATTCCATCTCCGCCGTGCTGATTGCCATCGAGACCGGCACACTGCAGTTGCCGGGCGCGGCGCGTGCGTTCTATGATCCGACAGCTCCCAACAACTTGTCCGGCGCGATGAACACCATCATCACCCACTGGTCGGCCATTACGGGCCACGATGTCAAGGCCGGCAAGGTGGCCGTCAGATAGGCCCGTTGGTATAAGCTATGAACGCATTCGAAGAGAAAGAACGGCCAATACGCCACCGGCCATTCGGAGGGCTCGAATCCCCGTTCCTCGACCAGGAGCTTTTTACAGGGCAAGGTGAAAAAGAATGGGGGGCCAACTTGGGTGCGTTGGAGGGGGAGAGCCCGTTCCTAAGCGTCCTTGAGACGCCAAGCTCCGACGACGCCCTGCCGGGCGACCAGTACGAAGAGGAGTCCACTGAACTGGATCTGGAGGCCGGCTTCGACCCGGACGTCGAGTTTCAGGCACCTGGGGGCATTAGCGGAGTCGATGATAGAAGAGAGGTCAGGGACACGACGATTCCCCCTTATCGATGGGTATGCTCCATTGCCTACGAGGCAGGGGGACGGACTCTGCAAGGAGGCACTGGCGTTCTGATTTCGAGCCGCCACGTGCTGACTGCAGCGCACGTGATCCGCGATAAGGCCACAGCGCCGGCGGCCCATTCGGTCTACGTGTATCCCGGCCGCCATATTGGCGGTGAACCTTTCGGCCGGATCCCCGTGGAAAGGGCCCGCGTAACGGGGTCCAACTTCGATTTTGGCCTGATTACCCTGGAACGTCCGGTTGATCCTGCCGGACGGTGGTGGGGCCATCCGTCCTCGCCGTCAGCCTGGTGGAGCGAGGCTTCGATTCCGCTGCGAGAGCTGGTTGATCCGGGAATACCCCTCTCGACGGCCGGATACCCCAGCGCCAAAGACCGCCAGCGACGAAGGATGTACGAGTCGAATGGCAGCACCGTGCCACGGGCCTTCGCCGGCAGCTTCAGGCACACGCTCGACACAACCGAAGGCCAGAGTGGTTCACCGATTTGGACCGTGCGCGGCGGTCGCTTCATTCTGATCGGGATCGTGACAAGTTACGACCAGACCGGCCAGTCCGCCGTCTTCGTGCAGATGGTGCGCAGGGAAATTGGCCGTTGGATGGCCGAGGACGCGCCCAAAGTGAAGCGGCGGATCGCGCTCGAAGTTCCTTACCGATGGGTCTGTCGGTTGGAGGTCTATGACAATGACCTCGGGCGCAAGGTGGGGTACGGAACCGGCCTGATGATTTCCGACCGTCACGTTCTGACATCCGCCAGGGTTATTCATGACTTTTCGAGGGACCGGCGTAAATACTCGATACGCATAACTCCCGGTTACGAGTTTGGCAAGGAGGCATTTGGTTCCACAACGGCTTCTAAGGCAAGGGTGTCTCCAAAGTTTTCGCCCGCGGCCAAAGACGGAGCGGCGGACTATGGACTGTTGACGCTGTCACAGTCTCTGGGCCGTGCGACCCACTCGTCCATCGGAAACGCCAGGCTCGGCAGTTGGGAAGGTCCGACCCACGGGCTTTCCACTTCAGCAGCGGACTGGAGCGGCAAATTAGCCCGCATAGCGGCGTTCTCGCGCGCGTCCGGCGGGGGCGGCGGCTATCACAAGCTGCGAATCTCCTCCGGTGAAATAGTTGGCCTCCAACCGGGACAGATTCTGCATAAAGCCAGTTCGAAACTGGACGCGCCCGGCGCGCCGATCTGGGTCGAGGGGGGAGGGCGAAGACTGCTGGTGGGCATTGCCTCCCCGATTTTCTCAAAAGACTCCAGCGTGAACCGGGGCTGCTATTTGAGCCAGGAAAATCTCTCCTATCTCATGCAGTGGGTTAATGAGGACTACGTGCGAAGCGAACTCAAAGCCGGAGACCATTTCAGCCAGGATGAACTCGAGTCTCTACCGGCTTTTCCGGATACCGAAGTCGAAGGCCGAATTGCCGCGATGTATCCCGAGCCGGAACTTTATGGCGAGCAAACGGAAACGCACAGCAATACAAACTATTCCTACGATGCTGAAGTGGACTATTTCGCACAGCCGGCTGCCGATACCTACATTACGGCAGAAGACAATCTGGAGACTGCCGCTGAAGCTGAAAGCCAGATTGACGATTTTCTTGGCGAACCAGATTCTGCGGAGACTGGATACGAATTCGACACACCCCCCACTGTCTCCAATGACATTACCGAGGCGTTGAAAAGCAAAGACTGGGCTCTGGCTTTGAAACTTGCCATAGAAGCGGGATGGCGTGATGAGAACAACCTGACAAATATCATCTTCTTCGCCCGGCATCCCGAGTTGCCGAAAGAGAGGTTGGACCCGAAAGACCCGGCGTACAAACAGCTCAGCGCTGAATGGAAAAAAATTCTTGATGAAGATATTTGGAAGGCGATAAAAGTATCCGCGGAGAACACGGATCTTGCCGTATCAGGCGAAGAAGTCACCGATCATCACCGGTCGTTCTTCCGGGGCAAGAGCGGAAAAAGATTAAAGAAGCTGGTCGAGGATGCTGCCAGAGAGGCCAGCCTTAATCCTGGGCTGCTGGGGACGATTATGATGGCTGAAACCCGCAGGCCCCTCAGTTACCTGTCGAGCGAAAAGGTCAGCTCATACCACATCGGGTGTGACGATTTCTTCGAAGCGCGCGCCGCCATCAAGGCAAGGGTTCCCGCATACGCCAAGATTAAATGGGACAGGAAGCAAAAGCCGGTCGAGCACCTTAACGATGCAAGGACAAATCCCAGGCTGGTCAAAACCATTCTGTTCGACTCCGGTTCCGATGCCGCGCTGGCGACGGCGGTCTATGTCAAGTTCCGGGAGGTCCGTCTCAAAGAGATAGCCGCCGAATTGGGAAAAGATTTCGACAGTCTCCCACTACCGACGCGGTTTGCGCTCACCCGGATATCGATGGCGGCTGGAACCGGAGGCGCCACACCTTATCTCAAAGATGCGCTGAATGGAGTAGACATCTTTGTCCGGCAAGCGATACCAGTGCGCGCATATCAAACAAAACGCAATGCCACCGTCAGGACGGCGCAAGCAATGCACCTCTCGGACTGGATTTTCGGCATCGCGGTGGAACCGGCAACCCTGCCGCAGGGAAAGGAAATGGAGGGCTGGGACGAGGAACAAGAGGGTCTGCGCGACTTGAATCCCGATCGCGAAGAAGAAAGCGGCGATGATCCGCAGAATCTCGATTTCGAAAGTGCATCCGCAGAAGGGGAAATGGGAGATGACTCCCCTCCGGTCCTCATTCAACATGATGTTCCAGCCGGGTCCACCCGCGAAGTCGTCGTGGGCCAACGGGTCGAGATCGATCTCACTAAAACCCGATACGCCGCAAATCTGGACAAAGTCAGATGGTCTGTCCCGGGCAAAGTCGTGCGCAACTATAAGGGGACCGCAGACAGCGCCAAGCTTTTCGAACTGACAAGAACCGAACTCGAGCAACCGAAGATATTTTTCTTTTGGGTCGATGCCGCTGAAGGGAGGACTGTTCAGGCGAGGATACGGACGACGTCCGGCGCCAACGAAGTCTTCGCCGTTGTCTTTAATGTCAAAGGGCCTAAAATGAAATCCTTCACCGGCATGGCGGGAAAAAATCGCCTACATAAGACTCATGGGCAATTGAAGCTGCAACTTGGCAAACCTGGAGTGGCTCCAGGAGTCCAGTGGAAATGGGAGATCACCATGCCTCCAAACCATGCCGGTTTCATCAAAGATATTCAAACGGTCCTGATCGATCGATCCAAGATCCTG
>JBAPWQ010000435.1:0-1565 GCA_049283795.1 Desulfobacterales bacterium
GAAAGCAGCTGGCGAAAGAAATCGCGATCGTGCCCCAGAACTTCTACATCAATTTTCCGTTTACCGTGGCCGACATCGTCATGATGGGCCGCTATCCGCACATCCCGCGTTTCGCCCGCCCGGCGGCGGCGGACCTCGACCTGGTCGAAGACGTCATGCATCACACCCAGGTGCATGAATTGCGCAACCGGTTTATCACCGAGTTGAGCGGCGGTGAACGGCAGCGGGTCGTGTTTGCCCGGGCCCTGGTGCAGGACACGCCGGTGCTGGTCCTGGACGAGGCGACGTCCAGTCTCGACATTCGCCACACCATCGATTTCATGACCCTCGTGTCGCACAGGGCCAAAAATCCCGACCGGATCGTCATCGCCGTTTTCCAGGATATCAACCTGGCGGCGGTCTTTTGCGATGAACTCGTGTTTCTCAAAAACGGCGCCGTCGTCGAGCACGGTCTCAAGGATGCGGTGCTGACGCCGGAAACGCTGCGAAAAGTTTTCGAGGTGGAGAGTAAAATTACCTACGAACCGTTCAACGGCGCCCGGCAGGTGGTCTTCAGGAGTTGATCATGCCGAAAAGACGTCGTCACATAACCGGGATTGCTTTTCTTGCGGCAGCGGCCATCGTGTTGCTGATGACAAACGGCCGCCTCGGAGCCGAAGGCCTCCGCATCGAAAGCGCCGACACGATTGTCGACGAGGCCGGCCGGCGCGTCCGCATCGCGCAGCCGTTTGAGCGCATTATTTCCCTTTACGGCGCGCACACCGAAAATCTTTGGGCCCTGGGGCTCGACGACCAGATCATCGGGGTCGAAGCCGGGGCCGGCCACGCGAACAAGCCCGCCGGCAAAACGGAATTTTCATACCACGACGATCCCGAGAAGTTTTTGGCCTTTCACCCCGACCTGGTGCTGATTCGCCCCATGATCGACCGCGGGTACCCGCAACTGGTGCAGCGCCTGAGCGACCACGGCGTTACGGTGGTGTCGCTGCAGCCCGGCACAATCGAGGAGATGTATGCCTACTGGCAAATCCTGGGGATGCTGACCGGCCGCGAGAAAGCCGCCCTTGACATGACGGCGGCTTTCAGGGCCGCGGTGACCGACTTCCAATCGTTGACCGAAGATGTGACGCCCAAGAAACGCGTTTACTTCGAGGCGATCCACGACAAGATGAAAACCTTCACGCCCGACTCGATGGCCGTTTTCGCCCTGCAGACCGCGGGCGGGATCAATATCGCCGCCGATGCCGGTGCCGTAAGGGGAACCAACATCGCCTATTACGGCAAGGAGCGGATCCTGGCCAAAGCTCCCGATATCGACGTCTACCTGGCCCAGGCGGGCCCGATGAACCAACCGACCATCGCCATGATCGAAACCGAGCCGGGCTATGCGATCATCGCCGCCGTCCGGCAAAAAGAAATTTACATCATCGACGAACAAATCGTCTCGCGGCCGACCCCCAGGCTGCTTATCGGGATCGAGACCATCGGAAAGGCACTGTACCCGGATGTCTTCACCGCGGACAAAACGGCCAAAATAACCGCTGCGGCAGCCGGGTCGGGAGGTC
>JBAPWQ010000436.1:0-1874 GCA_049283795.1 Desulfobacterales bacterium
CCACCGCAACATTCCGATCGACAAGGTCGGAATCAAAAACCTGAAGTATCCGATCACGGTCCTCGACCGCGAAAACGGTTATCAGAACACGGTGGCTTCCATCAACATGTACGTCGATTTGCCCCACAAGAACAAGGGCACGCACATGAGCCGCTTCGTCGAAATTCTGCACCTGTTCCGGCCCGAGGTGTCCTTGAAGCGGATCTCCGAAGTGCTGGAGCAAATGAAGGAACACCTCAATGCCGCTTCGGCCCACATCGAAGTGACCTTTCCCTACTTTATCGAAAAAAAAGCGCCCGTGAGTTCGGCGCCGGGATTGATGGACTACGAGTGCCGGTTCCGGGGATACAGCGACCCGGCGGGGCGGGTGGACCTGATGGTCGAGGTGACCGTGCCGATCTCCTCGGTCTGCCCCTGCTCCAAGGAAATCAGTGAGCACGGCGCCCACAACCAGCGCGGCCAGGTGAAGGTCTGCACCCGCTTCAAGAAATTCATCTGGATCGAGGACATGATCCGGCTCGTGGAGGAAACGGCCTCGTGCGACGTCTATTCGGTCCTCAAACGCGTCGACGAAAAATGCGTGACCGAGCGCGGGTTTTCAAACCCCAAGTTTGTCGAGGACATCGTGCGCGACGTTTCCCAGCGCCTGAAAGACGACGACAACATCACCTGGTTTTCGGTCAGCGCCGAAAACTTCGAGTCGATCCACAACCACAGCGCCTACGCCCACATCACCAGCGATCCCGATAAATGAGATTTTGCGTGGTATCGCCGGCATAAGCCCTCCTTTTCAGCAAATCAGACACAGTGAAACTGGTGCGCGTTTGGGATCTTTTTTTAATGTAAGATATGTATACACATATACACTTGACAAATATATACTTTTGGTCCATGCTCGGAGCAAATGACAACAGGAGGCCATAGGTCATGGAAGAGGTCAATGCACTCAAGGTAAGAAATAACCTGGGCGAAATACTTGACCGTCTGAATGCCACGGGGGAACCCATTTTGGTGTGTAAGGGCAGGAAATTACGGGCGGTTCTGGTTACCCCTCAGGATTTTGAAAACCGCTTTATAGACTACAGGATCAAGGAGAGCAAAAAGCGTTTGCTCGATCGGATCCACACCTTAAAACAAAAGCGGAAGGAGCCGGTCGCAAGCATTGATTTACTCAGACAATTGCGAGGATACAACGGATGATCTGGGTTTTGGATGCCTCGGTGGCGGTTCGCTGGTTTCTCGAAGACGAGGCGCATGCTTCTGCGGATGAAGTGCTGAGAGCAGTCATTGAGGACCCCGGAAAATTTGCGGTTCCGGAACTCTTCGCCTTCGAGGTCTATGCGGTTCTGCAACGCCTCCATCCTCAGGGTCTGACCGCTTTCCGGAAAGGCGTCCTGCCGCTTCTTCAAGGCGGGCTGCTGAGACATCCCATGACGGAAGATCTTGCAGTAAAAGCAAACCGCTTTGTCAAAAAAGGTCTTGGCGGATATGACGCATGTTACGCGGCTTTGGCTCTGGACTTGAAGGGCTGCTGGCTCACCTTCGATAAAAAAGCCTACAAATTGATCGAGAAAGACAAGATTTCCTTTCTGCTGTCGGAAGGCCTGCCTGACGGTTGGATGCGGCACTAAACACCCGGCGGTGTGACGGAATGCCCGTCAAACGGCAGTCGAATTCAATCCTTCCTCCTTACGATCCCTATTCCAAGCTTTGAATCAACCGGCGGGTGACCTGCTCGGCCGAGCGGCCGGGCGAGTTGACCAGGACCACGAAGCGATAGAGGCTGCCGTCGGGGCGTTCGAGATAGCCGGCGCGGGTGCTGATGCCGTGCAGGGTGCCGGTCTTGTAGTACTGGCGCCCTTCGCTGCGCATGA
>JBAPWQ010000437.1:0-8007 GCA_049283795.1 Desulfobacterales bacterium
ATATGCTCGAAAAGGGCGGCAAGGCAAGGACCACGGCCGGGCTATTCCAGGGCTTGAAACTCGCGCATGAACTTGCGGTCGATATAGTCTTTGACGAGAAAGGCCGGGCGGCCGCCGAAGAGGAGCCACTTTTTTCTGAAAATCCCGGTGCCGTCGCCCAGGTTGAAGATCAGCAGGTAGTCGCCGCCGGGATCGAAGGGCTGCAATGCACCGCCTTCCAGGGCGGCCATCAGGTTGTGCAGGAGCACCGGGTTCTGGCGCACGGCGTAGACACCGACCTTGTCCAGGGGCCGCTCCTCGAAGCAGATGCAGTCGCCGCCGCCGAACATGTTCGGATGGGCCGTGCTCTGCAGATACCGGTTGACCAGCAATCCGCCGTCGGGACCGGTCGGCAGGCCGGAAGCCTGAAAGACCGGTGAGGGCTTGACGCCGACGGCCACGAAAACAACGTCCGCGGCCTCTTCACGACCCGAGGCCAGCCGGATGCGGCCGGTGGCGATCTCGGCGACATCGCTCTGCTCGCGAACCTCGATTCCCCTGGCGGTCAACGAGGCATGGGCTTTGGCGCGAATCCGACGGGGATGACCGGGCATGAGGGTCTTTTTGGTGTAAATGACGATAGCGGGGCGATGGTTTGCGGCGCCGCGCACCAGGCGCCAGATGTTGCCGGAGATTTCGACGGCCGAAGGCCCCCCGCCGATGATGCCGATGGCGATTTTTTTTTGACGCACGAGTTCGAGGATCCGCCGCTGCGCCTCCAGGAGTTTTTCGATCGGTTTGACCGCAAAGATGTCGGCCCCGTTGCCGGTGATCCGATCCCGGGGGACCTGGCTGCCGACATTGAATGAAATCACGTCAAACGGCAGCGATTCCCCGGATTCCATCCACACCCGGTTTTCTTTCGGATCCACCCGCGCGATCTTGCCCAGGACGAAAGTGCCCCCCTTCTTTTCCACCACGTGCCGGGTGGCAAAGCGGATCTCATCGGGCCGGTACGTTTTCCCGAGCATTCCCGGCCCCATACCGGAGTAATAGTGATATTCCGAGGGCTGGACGACCGTCACGCGGTGGCCCTTTGAAACGAATCGGTCCAGGTGGGCCAGTGTCATCATGTGCGCATGGCCGCCGCCGGCTAATACGAGCTGCTTTGTCATCATCGTTTCCTGTAAAGTTCTACATTTTAGCGAACAGCTTGCCCAACTGGGCCAGGTGCGCCTGCTCTTCGTCGGCGATCTGCATCAGGACTTTTTGGCTCTCGGGATTGTCGCTGCGCTCCGCCGCCCGCCGGTACAGATCGAGTGCCTGGGCCTCGATCGCCATGGCCAGCGAGATGATATCGGTCACCGATTCCAGGTCGGGCTTGTAGAGGCGCACGTATTCCTCGGTTGTCAGGCCGCCCTCGACGGCGGGGACCACCTTGGACTGCACGAATTCCTGCCGGTCTATCGTCGTCCCGGTCAGATGCCGGTAGTGCTCGAATATCCGATCCTGATGTTTTACTTCGATGGCGGAGAGCTTTTCGAAGAGATCGCGGGCCGGCTCGTTCTTAACCCAGGGAATCATAGACAGGTAGAACTCCCGCAGCCCCTCTTCCATCGAGTAAGCGACGACCAGCGTTTGTTCGGGTGACTCCTTGCCGGTAAAAAGATCGAGCCCCAGATCCTCCGCCCCTATTGCGCGCTCGCTTTGCCAGGCCTTGAATCCACCCGAGACATTGTAGACCTCGCCGAACCCCTTGCCGGCCAGCATTTGAGCCGCCACCCGGCTGCGTCCGCCGACGGCGCAATAAACCAGGGTCGGTTTATTCGCATCGATTTCGTTCAATCGCTCGCCCAGGTCCGGTAGAGGGATCAACTTGGCGCCCGGAATGTGGCCGGATTCATATTCCCCGGGCTGCCGGACGTCCAGGACGGTGACGTTTTCCAGGGATTTGTCGGTGAGGTAGCGTTTGGCCTGGGGGGCATCCATCGATTTGACCGGGGTGAAAAACTGTTTCCAGCGCATAGTCCCTCTCTTGGTGGGTAAGAAAATGATGGCAAATATTTTTAATAGAAACTGACGTAAATTGCAACATTCCAGTTGAAGGAAATACCGGAACGGTTATTCTCTCTCCCGCCCTGTCCCAAACGGCCTGTATTTTGACAAATGGGCCATTTTCAGGTAAAATTCAATAATCTGATTTTATTTAATAATTGTCATACAATCGGAATTTCGGGCCGGGGTGAGAGCATCACCGGTCATATCAATAGCGGAGGAAGCTGAATGGGAGCATTCGTCGACCGTCAGGTTCGATGTATTATCAGGTTCGACCGAAAACAAACGGCTGGGGGAGCCTTTCCGATCGGCAATTCGTTTTTGTTCGACACCGGAAACGGCCGGTTCATTTCGATCGGTGATATGAAAATCGAGCCTCCGCGGCCACGGAAAAACAGCGTCAAGACCTGGTTGATATGCAACCATCTGGCGACTCCCGAGAAATTCATCAGCAATTACCTGAAAAACCGCTACTTCGTGGTTTTTGACAGCCACGTTTTTTGTCACGACTGCAATGAAAACAACATGCTGGGCGGAGAGGCGGCCTTTTTAAAAATGGAAAAAGACGCCGCGGCCCTCACCGACAGAGAATTGCAGGGGCGGGTATTCGATCCCTTCCGGCAGCTCAACCTGAGCTGCGACGGCCGCACCAATTCCCGCAGAAAATCGGCTCGCCGCTTGCGCTCGTGGTCGGTCTGCAGTCACCTGGCCAGTGAAGAGAGCTTCAGGCAGCATGTCTTCGACGGCAATCTCATCCTGTTTGCCGAAAACAACGTCACCTGCCCGGAGTGCCTCGATTTAATCGCCAAGGGGCCCCTGCGGCGCGATGACAAGAAGATGGTGTCGATGCCGGACGAAAATTTTCAAAACGCCATTTTCGACACCCTCTGCGCTCTGAACTACGAGCTGTCGATGGAACAGGGGTTTATCGGAAAACCCTATTGACAATCCCCTCGTGTTCATAGTTTATCATTAAACCCACCGTGTGAAAATTTCGCCGTTCGGCCCTTACAAACAGGCAGGGCCGGCCTGACCATGTGCTGAGCCGGGTGTCGCCGTGACTTGATAAATGACTCACCCGGCTGACCCAGATTTTCACGTGGCATGGGGGCCGGCTCGGGTCCAAGATCCCATTGGCGGCATACGGCGGTCAGCTGTTGTCCGCCACCGCGCATCTGGGCTCCGATGCGTCGTTTTCAGGCCTCGTGATGCCTTGAGATGGGGCATGATCCCTTCCATACCCAACAACATTTACAAACCCAACAAACCTTATACCCCCAGCAACCCCCCTGCCCAGGAGGTGTCAAATGGCCGAGCGTTCCCTGCTGTCCGCACTGCGGTTTTTCCGCCCCAAGGGGGCCCTCCACGGTTGCCGGGAGGAAAAGTCCGCCGATAACCGGGCCGAAACGCGCTGCGGCCAGCGGGAGTGGGAGGAGTTGTATCGCCGCCGCTGGCAGTACGACAAGAAGGTCCGTTCCACGCACGGCGTCAACTGCACCGGCTCCTGCTCCTGGGATGTGTATGTCAAAAACGGGATCCTGGTCTGGGAAACCCAACGCACCGATTATCCGGAGTGCGGACCGGGCTACCCCAACCACGAACCGCGGGGGTGCCCGCGCGGGGCGACTTACTCGTGGTACACCTACAGCCCGGTGCGCCTCAAATATCCGCTGGTCAGGTCCAGCCTGATGGAGATGTGGCAGGCGGCCCTGCGCCGGCAAAAAGATCCGGTCGCCGCCTGGGACAGCATCGTCACCGACGATGAAAAACGCCGCCGGTACCAGAAAGACCGCGGGAAAGGCGGCTTCGTGCGGGCCTCCTGGGATCAGGTCGCCACGATGATCGCCGCCTCCCTAATTCACACCATCAAGGTCTACGGTCCCGACCGGATTTTCGGCTTCACCCCGATTCCGGCCATGTCGATGGTCTGTTATGCCTCCGGCGCCCGCTTTCTTTCCCTGATCGGCGGCTCGATGATCAGTTTTTACGACTGGTACTGCGACCTGCCGCCGGCCTCGCCCCAGATCTGGGGCGAGCAGACCGATGTCCCCGAAAGCGCCGACTGGTATGCGTCCACCTATTTTATCGTCTGGGGCACCAATCTGCCCATGACGCGCACGCCGGATGCGCACTTTTACACCGAGGCCAGGTACCGGGGCGCCCGGGTGGCGGCGGTGGCGCCCGATTACGCCGAGTACGTCAAGTTCGCCGACACCTGGCTGCCGGCCAAAGCCGGTACGGACGCGGCCCTGGCCATGGCCATGACCCACGTCATTTTAAAGGAATTCTATATCGACCGGCAGGTGGCCTATTTTTGCGATTATGCGAGGACCTACACCGATCTGCCGTTTGTCGTCGTGCTCGAGGCCAAAGGCGACACCCACGTCCCCGGCCGGTTCATGCGGGCGTCGGATCTGGGCCTTGACATCAACAATGCCGAGTGGAAAACGGTTGTCTACGATGCGGCGACCCGCAGCTTCTGGGTCCCCAACGGCAGCATCGGGTTCCGGTGGGGTGAGGAAGGGCGCTGGAACCTGAAGCTGGAGGAAAACGGGACGCGCATCGAGCCGCTGCTCAGCTTCGCCGCCGAGCCGGCGCGGTGGCAGGCGGTGTCTTTTCCGGTTTTCGAATCCGCCGCGGCCGGCTCCAAGACGGGACTCGTGCCGGTGAAAACCGTTGCGACACCGGCCGGCGACCTGGCCGTCACCACCGTCTTCGACTTGATGGCCGCCCAGCTGGGCGTTTTGCCGCAAGAGGCGCCCGAAACCGGTGCGGATTATCCCCGGGGCTATGATGACCCCAAATATTACACGCCGGCCTGGCAGGAAGCCATCACCGGCGTGCCGGCGGCCGATGTCATCCGCGTGGCGCGCGAGTTTGCCGACAACGCCGCCAAAACCCGCGGCAAGTCCATGATTTTTCTGGGGGCCGGTACCAACCACTGGTACCACAGCGACATGATTTACCGCACGATCATCGCCCTGACGACCCTGTGTGGCTGCCAGGGGGTCAACGGCGGTGGCTGGGCCCACTACGTGGGACAGGAAAAGGTCAGGCCCCAGGCCGCGTGGTCCCAGGTCGCCTTCGGCCTCGACTGGCGCCGGCCGCCCCGGCAGCAAAACGGCACGTCCTTTTACTACTTCGCCACCGACCAGTGGCGTTACGACACCCTGCGGCCCGAGGCCATCCTTTCCCCTTTGGGCGACGCGGCCCCGGCGCGCCACATGGCCGATTACAACGTCATCGCCGCGCGCCTGGGCTGGCTGCCGTCCTACCCGCAGTTTGACCGCAATCCGATCGAGCTGGTCCGGGAGGCCGTCGCGCAGGGGGCCGCCACGGATGAAGAGATCATCGCCTATGCCGTGGCGCAGCTCAAAAGCGGCGCGTTGCGGTTTGCGGTCGAAGACCCGGACAACCCCCTCAACTTTCCGCGGGTCCTGTTTTTGTGGCGCGCCAACCTGCTGGGGGCCAGCGGCAAAGGGCACGAGTACTTCCTCAAGCACCTGCTGGGGACCGAGAACGCGGTCTTCAACACCGACGGCAGTTTGCGCCCGCAAGAGATCACATGGCGCGAGCCGGCCCCGGAAGGAAAGCTCGACCTTCTGGTGACCATGGAGCTGCGCATGTCCACCAGCGCGCTGTATGCCGATATCGCCCTGCCGGCCGCGGGCTGGTACGAGATGCACGATTTGAACACCACCGACATGCATCCTTTCATCCACCCGTTCAACCCGGCCATCGACCCGCCGTGGGAAACACGGACCAACTGGGAGCAGTTCAAAACGATAGCCGCCAAATTCTCGGAACTGGCGGCCGATCACCTGGGGGAAGTAAAGGACCTGGTGGCCACGCCCCTGATGCACGACAGCCCGGGCGAAATTGCCCAGCCGGACGTCAGGGACTGGCGCAAGGGCGAAACCGAACCGGTCCCGGGTAAAACACTGCCCAATCTGACGGTGGTCACCCGTGATTTTGCCAACACCTACAAGATGATGACGGCCCTGGGGCCATTGGCCGCAAAGGTGGGTGTGGGCTCGAAGGGCGTCACGTGGAAGGCGGAGGAAGAGGTCGAGGCGCTGAAGGAATCATTGGGGACGGTGGCCGAAAGCGGTGTCTCCTGCGGGATGCCGTCCATGCGGACCGCCAAACAGGCGGCCGAGGTCATCCTCATGCTGGCGCCGGAGACCAACGGGGCGACGGCGGCGAAGTCGTGGGCCGGCCTCGAGCGCAGAACGGGCCTCGATCTGCAGCACCTGAGCCGCGACCGGAAAGGCGAGCGCTACCGGTTCGATGACCTGACCGTGCAGCCCCGCAAGATCATCACCACCCCTATCTGGAGCGGCATCGAATCCGAAGACCGCCGCTACTCGCCGTTTGTGATCAACATCGAAGAAAAAGTCCCGTTTCGCACCCTCACCGGCCGGGCACAGTTCTACCAGGATCACCCCTGGATGCGCGCTTTCGGCGAGCAGCTGCCGCTGTTTCGGCCGCCGCTGGACGTGCTGGCCCTGGAGGCGGCCGAGGTGAAGCGGGAAAGCGGCAAGGAGATCACCCTCAACTACCTGACCCCGCATTCCAAGTGGTCGATCCACAGCACCTATTCCGACACCCTGACCATGCTGACCCTCTTTCGCGGCGGGGAGGCCATCTGGATCAACGACGAGGACGCCCGCAAAATCGACGCGCGTGACAACGACTGGCTGGAGTGTTTTAACGCCAACGGGCTCGTGATGGCCAAAGCCGTCGTCAGCCCGCGAATACCGCCGGGCAAGGCCTTCATGTACCACGCCCAGGAGCGCCTGATCAACACGCCCGGATCGAAGCTCACCAGGCAAAGGGGCGGCACCCACAACAGCGTCACGCGCATCATGGTCAAACCCACCCACATGATCGGCGGCTACGCCCAGCTGAGCTATGGGTTCAACTATTACGGGCCGGTCGGCTCGCAGCGCGACGAGGTGATTGTCATCCGCAGGGCCGGGGAGGTTAATTGGTATGAAGATTAAAGCCCAGTACGCCATGGTGTTGAATCTGGACAAATGCATCGGCTGCCACACCTGCAGCATCCCCTGCAAGAACGTGTGGACCAACCGCCAGGGCGCCGAATACATGTGGTTCAACAATGTCGAAAGCAAGCCCGGGATCGGTTACCCCAAAAAATGGGAAGACCAGAGCGTCCACCGCGGCGGGTGGCGCCTCGACGGGGGCCATTTGAAACTAAGGGCCGGCGGCCGGCTTCACAAAGGGGTCAATATCTTCCACAACCCCGATCTTCCGACCATCGATGCGTACTACGAACCCTGGAGCTACGATTATGAAAAACTGATCAAAGGACCGCGCCGCAGCCACCAGCCCTCCATTCGGCCCGTGTCGCAGCTGACCGGTGAAAATATCCGCCTGCGCTGGGGACCCAACTGGGAGGACGATTTGGCCGGCCTGGGCGAAACCGGTGCCGGGGACGTCAACTTCAGAAACCTGGAGATCGCGACCTATCTGCAGTTTCGCAATGTCTTCATGTTCTGGCTGCCGCGGCTGTGCGAGCACTGCCTGAACCCGGCCTGCGTCGCCTCCTGCCCGTCGGGCGCCCTGTACAAGCGCGAGGAGGACGGCATCGTGCTGGTGGACCAGGAGCGGTGCCGCGGCTGGCGATACTGCGTTTCCGGCTGCCCCTACAAAAAAGTGTATTTCAACTGGAAGACCGGGCGCGCCGAAAAGTGCATTTTCTGCTACCCGCGCATCGAGGCCGGCCAGACGACTCTGTGCGCCCACAGCTGCGTCGGCCGCATCCGCTACGTCGGGCTGCTGCTCTACGATGCGGACCGGATTTCGGAGGCCGCCGCGGCCGGATCCGATCAAGCGGTCTACCCGGCGCACCTGGACATTTTACTCGACCCGCACGACCCGGCAGTTCAAAGCGCCGCCGCGGCCGCCGGCCTTTCCGCCACTTTCATCGATGCCGCCGGGCGCTCGCCG
>JBAPWQ010000438.1:0-8683 GCA_049283795.1 Desulfobacterales bacterium
CGCCGCACCGCACGGCCAATGGCGGGCAGTGCCGCGGGTGCCACACGGTTCACGGAGAAGGCACCGCCCACGCTCCGCACCTGCGGGTTGACTGCCAGGCCTGTCATTTCAAGCACACCGTCATAAAGCTGGACGAAACCGACAACCGGGTCAAGCTGGCCCGTGTGGATGCCGCCGGACTGCCGGTCGGACTGGTCGACCACGGACTCGTCGATGCGCAAGACAAGGAAACCTGCCGACGATGCCATAACCCTCAAAATACCGCCGGGGCCCCGGCTGCTATCTTGCCCGCCAAGAGCCTGCTGTGCATCATGTGCCATCCGTCAGCGCTCGGCATCGGACACCCGGTTTTCTGGATCGCGCTGGTCGTTTTTCTCGGCGGCATCTTTCTCACGCTTCGCTTCTGGTTTATCGGCAGCGTTCAGGGCGAAGACGAATCGCTGCACCGTAAAATCAGCCTCGGTTCGGATGCCGTTTGGCAGACGATTTTTTCGAAAAAGATTTTAACGGTGCTCAAAGTGCTGCTCCTGGATATCATCTTACAGCGGCGAATCCTGAAGAACAGCGTTCAACGCTGGTCGCTCCACTCCCTGATCTTCCTTGGCATCTTTCTCCGGTTTGTCCTGAGCCTGTTCACCGGTCTGTTGTTCAGCATCGATCCCGACGGCCGACTGGCCCTGGTGCTGATCGACAAGAACTCTCCATTCACGGCCTTTACCTACGATTTTCTGGGCCTGTGCATCTTTCTGGGCGTGCTGTGGGCTCTCGTTCAACGCTTTATCGTCAAACCGGCACACGTAAAAACCGACATCGAAGACAATATCACCCTGGGCATCCTGGGCGCGCTGGTCATTTTGGGATTTGTTGCCGAGGCGGCCAGAATTCTGCTGACGCAGTTGCCGACGGAAGCCGCCCTGTATGCCTTCATCGGCTATCCCCTGTCAAAAGTCCTTGCCGTCTGGCCGGTCGACTGGCGCGCGGTCTATCCTTACCTCTGGTATGCACATGCGGCAATGGGCGCCGTATTGATTGCGTATCTTCCCTTCGGCAAACTCAAACACATGTTCAACGTGCCGCTGACGCACGTTCTGGAAGAGGTTTCGGGAACCACTAAGGAGCAGCGGGTTTAAAACCGATAAATAAACAACTTACGCCAACAGGTTACCAACATGCCCGAAGAACATAATGCCGAAGCAGATAGCGGTGGCGTCTCGAAAAAGGAAGCTCCGAAAGACATACCGCTGCACAGCTTGAAGATGACGCAACTGATCGAACTGGACGCCTGCACGCGCTGCGGCGAATGCCTCACCTGGTGTCCGGTGTACGATCAGGATGCCAAGGAAGCCATAATACCCAGACGAAAAGTCATCGATTTTCTCAAGATCGCCAAGGCGCAGCAGGGATTTCTGGCTAAAATCATGCGCAGGGAAAACATCAGCCAACCGCTTAAAACCCTGCTGGGCCGCATTTTCCGATACCATGAGATCAGCCGCGCGGAAATAGACGATTTCGTTCAAAACCTCTATGAGTGTTCCACCTGCGGTCAGTGCGAGGTGGTTTGCCCGGCCCACATCGAAACCGTGGCCCTGTGGGAAGAACTGCGACGGGTCATCGTTCAGGCCGGTTATGGGCCGCTGGAAGCCCAGAAGGCATTGGTCAAAAGCGTCAAGGCCTTTGACAACCCCTGGCAGCAGCCCCGGGCGGCCAGAACCAAGTGGGCCCGCCGGGCAAAAAAGGACGGGCTTATTCTGGAGCTTCCGCGCGAAATCAGAAAAACTAAAGCCAAAGTACTTCTATTTTTCGGTTGCACGGCCGCCTACGACGTCAATGTCAAACAGGTGGCGATCAACACCATCAACATCCTGGAAGCCCTCGAAATCGATTACGGCATTCTGGGCAGCGAAGAAAAATGCTGCGCCAGTGTTTTGCTGCGGATGGGCGATCCCGAACACAAAAGGGTCTTCAAGGAAAACATCGACCTGTTCAACAGCCTGGGTATCGAAACCCTGATCAGTTCCTGTTCGGGCTGTTTCAAGACGATCATGCAGGATTATCCGCGGGTGGCACCGCTCAATTTCGAAGTACTGCACACAGTCGAGTTCCTCACGCGGTTGCTGAAAAAAGGCGAACTGAGATTTCCGCATCCGGTCAACCGGACGGTAACCTATCACGATCCTTGCCATTTAGGGCGCGCTGCGGGTGGATTCGACGCCCCGCGCATGATCATGGAGGCCATCCCCGGCCTCAAACTCGTCGAGATGCCCCGCAACCGGGAATACTCGCGCTGCTGCGGCGCCGGCGGCGGGCTCAAGGCCGGGTTCCCGGACATTCAAAACAAAATGGCCCAGCGGCGCGTCAGGGAAGCCGAGGAGACCGGCGCCGAATATCTCGTCTCCTGCTGCCCATTCTGCTACCAGGGTTTGAACGTGGGCATCACTGCCGTCGAATCGCAACTGATAATGAAAGACATGAGCAGCCTGGTGGCGGAATCCCTGTTGGGATACGATGTTTTCCAGAAGGCGGCGGAAGCGACGGCGTTAAACGACGGACAAGAAAATACCGATTCCCCCCCAGCGCATCCCGTCCGAACCGACACCCCGGAGGTCGTCGAACCCGGAATTTCCAATGACGACCGGGCGGCCAGAAAAGCGGCCCGGGAACGCAAACGCGCCGAAAGAAGGGCCGGCCGACAAACCTCAGCACCTGAAGGGTCCGGCACGCAGCCGGCTTCCGTCACGGAAACCGAAGTTTTCGCGGAAGCCGATGCCGGCGCAGAGCGGACCGTCGCCGGGGCGGATCCCAAGGCGATCAAGAAAGCCGAACGGGAACGCCGGCGGGCTGAAAGAAGAGCCGCCCCTGAAAAAAAAGGTGATCAGACGACACCGGCACCTGCGTCGGAAACCCCGGCCGAAAAAACGGGCGCTCTCGATGCTGAAGCAAGTCCGGCCGCCACTCCGGAAATCCGGCGTATCGAGACTCCAGAAAAAGCAACAAACAGCAACGCGGACAATACGGCGGAGAAAGAGAGAAAGCGTGCCGAAAAACGGGCGGCGCGCGAGAAGGAGAAAGCTGCCAGACGGGCCTCCCGCGGAAAATCCGAAGTTTAGGCGATACAAATCCCTGGCAGATCGATCCCGGGAGTTATTCTGCCGTTGATAGAGGGGTACAAAGGTGGAGGTGCCAGGAACCGGGGGACGAATCATGGCGACGTACCGTAAATATGCCTACTGGGCAGATGAGAGGGATGCCCTGGGACTGAAAAAAGAATTGACTTCCCAGGGACGAGTTGTCGTCGAGGCCCGCAAGGCGGTTTGCATCCCGCTTTCGCGGCGAACGGAGATCGGAATCGTTCCGCCGGACACCTGGAAAAACGCCGATTTGTGCAAAAGGCCTCTCTCCTGGTACTGGACGTCACCTTTTGTCGGGTCTCACCTGATCATCAGTTCGGCCCCACTGGAGCAATTCGGCCCTCCGATCACATTGTCAAATGTTACTTTCAAACCGCCCCGGCTGCCGGGCCCAGCGGATCTGAAGCGCCTGGTTTCCAGACCCGGCTATCTCGAGGCCAAGCCGGTGGAATGGGAAGACCTGGACGCCGAGGACCCGGCCCGCCAGGATCGGTGGCTCAAGGTGATGGGCATCAGGGGCAAGACGTATCGGGAACTTTTTTTGACCCATTGTGCCAACCATGCTAACTTCATCGAACCCGAATACTTCATACGGGAAGGGGCGGCGATCGTGCCCTATTCCATCGCCAAAACCCGGGAAGTCTGTTCGGCGTGTCTGGAGTTCTTTGGCATCATCGGCCGACAGTACAATAAAAAGCTGGTGGTCCCCTGTCCCGGTGCCGCCATTTTCGCCGGCCTTCCGGTAAACAAATACATCGAGGTCGAAACGCCGGGTCTATTTGGGGCGAAAAATTTTTCGCCCCTACCGGGACCTTGGACCGAACCCGATGTTAGGGCTGTTTTATAGCCACATCTGTAGCGGCAAGTTTCAGCCGCCGTTTGCAATCGTTCATCCGGGTGGCGGTGCCCACCTCGATGTCGCACTAAATTTTATTTTCGTGTTTAAAGCGCCTTGCCTGACCGCGCTAAATCACACGGCTCATTTCAGGAGGATCTGATGAAGCGACTCATTGTGGCCGCAACACTTCTCAGCCTGACCGTGATGGCCGATAACGGCTACGGCACGCAACCGTTAGTCCCGCCCATCCGCATGGCTTACCTGCAAAGCGATATTCATCATCTGGCTTTGTGGGTCGCCCTCGAGAAAGATTTTTTCAAGACCAACGGCGCGGATGTCCAGGTGAAGGGAGTGTTCAAAGCCGGTCCGGAAATCATGACGGCTTTCGCCGCAGGGGAGCTGGACATGGCCTACGTGGGTGAAGCACCGGCAACGACGGCGGTCGCGAACAAGGCGGCCAGAGTCGTCGTGACCGCGCAGGTCAATACCGAAGGCTCGGCCCTGGTAGTGGCCGAAAAGAATTCGGACATCCGCAGCCTGGCCGATTTACAGGGAAAAACGGTAGCGGTGCCGGGTCATTCCACGGTACAGGATTTTCTCCTGCGCCGGACGCTGCGGGGAGGCGGCATGGCCCCCGAGACGGTCAATATCATCGTATTGAAACCACCCGAAATGATCGGTGCGCTGCGCACAGGTCAAATCGATGCGTTCATCGCCTGGGAGCCCTACCCCTCGAAGGCCGGAACCATGTCGGTCGGAAGAAACCTGTCAACGTCCAGGGTGATGTGGCCCGGCCATCCCTGCTGCGTGCTGGTGGCGGACAAACGTCTTGTCGATGTCCACCCTGAAACGGTCGCGGCGGTGGTTAGGGCCCACGTGCAGGCCACCGATTACATCCACCGGAATCCGGACGAAGCTATTAAAATCGGCATCAAATATACCGGCATGGACGAAGCGACAGTTCGCCTGGCCGTGCAGAACGTCACCTACACCTATGAGCTGAGTATCCAGGGCGAGAAAGAATACGTTCAATTTCTTTCCGAGATCGGTTATATCCGCCGGGACATTGCGGACGATTTCATCGATCAATTCATCCATCCGGACATCCTGAAGGGAATCCTGTCAAAATGAGTTGGAAACGGCTTCTGCCGCCCGTGGCTTTGCTGCTGGCCTGGCAGGGTCTGTCGGCTTCCGGCGTGATTCCCGACTATAAACTGCCATCACCCCTGGCGGTGGCCGCCGGACTGGTCGATCTCATCCGCACGGGAATGCCGCCGGGACATCGCCTGCACCTTCATGTCTATTACAGCGTGCAGCGGGTATTATGGGGCTATGCGCTGGCGCTGCTGACAGCCATTCCCCTGGGCATTCTCATGGGGTGGTCACGCACGATCCGCAATCTGATCGAGCCGCTGGTCGAAATGATTCGCCCGATACCGCCTCTGGCCTGGATTCCGCTGGCCATCCTCTGGTTTGGCATCGGCGGCAAATCGGCGGCATTCATTATTTTCCTGGGCGCATTTTTCCCGATTCTCCTGAACACCGTCGGCGGTGTCCACTCCATCGATCCGGTGCTCATAGAGGCCGCGCGGGTGCTGAATGCGAACCGCCGGTTCATATTTCTCAAGGTTCTTGTCCCCGGAGCGATCCCGTCGATACTGACCGGGATGCGCATCGGCATCGGCATCGGCTGGATGACGCTAGTCGCCGCCGAGTTTACCGGCGTCAAACAGGGCTATGGCCTGGGCTATATGATCATGACGGCCAGAGACATTCAGCGATCCGACGAAATCATCGCCGGCATGCTGGTCATCGGCCTCATCGGCCTGGGGATCGATGCCGGCCTGCGGCTGGCGGAACACCATCTGGTCAAGTGGCGGTAGAAGAAGATTATGGCTCTCAGCCTCGAAATATCGGGACTTAAGAAAGTCTATCCGGCGACGGCACCTGAAGATACCGTGCAGGTTTTCGACCGGATTGACTGCCGCGTCGAAAAAGGAGAGTTTCTCACGATCGTCGGGCCGAGCGGCTGCGGAAAGACAACCCTGTTGCGCATGATTGCCGGTTTAGAGGAGATTACCGCGGGCGAAATCCGGCTCAACGGCGAATATCTGAACGGCTGCAACGAAAAGGTTGGATTGGTATTTCAGGAGTACGCCCTTTTTCCGTGGCGCAGACTGCGCCGGAACATCGAGGTCGGCCTCGAGATCAAGGGCGTGCCGGCCGGCGAAAGACGCGCGGAGGCCATGAAGTACATCGCTGCCTTCGGCCTGGAGGGCTTCGAGAACAAATACCCGAAGGAGCTTTCCGGCGGAATGAAGCAACGGGTGGCCATCGCCCGGACACTCATCGCCAACCCGCAGATCGTGCTGATGGACGAGCCTTTCGGGTCTCTCGACAGCCAGACGCGCAACACCATGCAGAACTTTTTACTTAAAATTTGGGCGGAAAGAAAAGACACGATCTTGTTCGTGACCCACAACGTCGACGAAGCCGTTTACTTGAGTGACCGCATTGCCGTGCTGTCTGCGCGTCCTGCAAAAATTCTAAAGGTGTTCGACGTAAATCTGGCGCGGCCGCGAGAGCGCACCAGCCGGGAAGTCAACCGCATACGCCGTGACATCCTCGAACTGCTCGGCGGGTAGCTATAGGCTTTAAGATAAAGATTTTGGACTGCCGGTATCGGTCGTTGGCGTATCACAATACAGCCGCCTCCCTCTGGCCTTGCCAAAATCTTTATCTTAAAAAGTAATTCAGGGAAGTAGAGTGTTGCCGAATCAGGATCGGTCGTGCAGCCTTGCGGCCAGGCCTGCCACCCGCCGTCCCAGGTTCTGGACCGTCTGCAGGCCAAAGGCATCCTTTTCGCAGCCTTCGGGGTGCCCGCTCCACATCGTGCCGCCATAATGAAATGTCGCGTGGCCGTCGCCCACGATGATCATGTCCTGTATCAGCATGGCGGCGTGAACCGCCTGTATGGTCGTCTCCTGACCGCCGTGACGGAACCCGCCCACCGCTATGACGCCGCCGATTTTGTCCCTCAACATCGTCTTGTTCCTGCGAAAGACAACACAGCGGTCCAGAAACGCTTTGGCCTGCGCGGTCATCGACCCGAAGTACACCGGCGTGGCCAGGATCAGACCGGCGACGAGAGGATCGGTCATGACGGGGATGATCTTCTGAAAATCATCTTTCTGGCTGCAGGTTACTTTGGTCATGCAGCTCCCGCAAGCGACGCACGGCTTGATATCCATCCCGGCCAGATCGATCATTATCGGCTCCACATGTTCAAATTCTTGCCGGATCACATCGAAACAGGCGCTCAGAGCATAATGGGTCGACTGACCGACCCGGGGGCTGCAAACAACGCCGACGATCTTTATAGCCACTATTACCTCCTTTCAGGGTTTAAACGGCAAGGGCTCCTGGTTCGCCACGATAACGGAATCTTCAGTTCAACATATGTCTGCCCGAACTTTGCGCCTCAGCGGGAACGGGCGGAGAAGAGGGCGATTTTTTCAAATTTTTTCATCAGGTCGCGGGTTGGCAGCGGCTGTTTGCCCTGCGTGATCAGGTAGGACTCCAGTTCCTCGGCTTGAGAGTGCACCCGCGCCAGAATGGCGACCTTGTCCTCCTCGGTGATGGTGCCTTTTTGGGCCAAATGCAGGTTCAAGGCGGCATACCAGGCATTGATGATCGTCGCCGCATAGAGGGTCGGGGGCAGAGCGGACTTTTCGGGGTATTCCGGCATCGGTTTTTCTCCTTTTGGCTATTCGAGCAGGATGATGGCGTAATAGGCGTAGGTTTCCCGGGTGTCCTTGGCGAGCGTGTGGTGGGTGCCGGCATTGCGCAGGGTGCCGAAGACATCGATTCCAAAGGATTCCACGGAAGGCCGTTTCTCACTGGGAAACCGGCAGGCTTCCGGATACGCGCAGGTCTTGCAAAGGCCGCAGCATTCGCCGACCAGACCGAAAGCCTTGTAGTAGCCCTGCAGGAAGAGCATGCGCTCCAGGGCCACCGTGCCTTTCCAGCATCGCATTTGAACGGCCCGCTTGCGGCTGTTGTTGCGATAAAAATCCTCACAGGTCTTGTTGCCGACCAGCAGCAGGGCCTGGGAATATTCCTTCAAAATGGCGCGCACCTTTTCGGGATCGGGCGTGGCCGGCGGACAGCACCAGGTCGTGTTGTAGCGGCTGCAGCCGTAGCGGCACTTGAGGCGGACCCACTCGGCCACGACAATTGTATCGATACTGATCGGCAGAATCTGATCTATGCCGTAAGGTTTCGATTTTTCCAGGAGATCCGGGATCACGGCCGATCACCTCTCAGGCCTTGGCTTCCAACCACAGATCGTCCGCGACACCGGCGCGAAGATTCAGATAGCGGGCGGCCACGAACAGGTAATCCGACAACCGGTTGAGATAGATGAGCGCCCACTTCAATACCTTCGGCGGCTTGCCGACCGATACCTGCACCGAAAGCCGGACCACGTGCCGTTCGGTTCGCCGGCAAACGCTCCTGGCCATGTGGGCGTGGACGGCGGCCGGATGGCCGAACGGCAACAGGAATTTTTCCAATGCCGGCAAGCTCTCCTGAATCCGGTCGATGGCCGACTCCAGGGTCCGGACATCGGCCTCGCCGACGCCGGCGTATTTCTCCGATTCGGGGGCATCGCGCCAGGTGGCGATCTGGGCCCCCAGTTTTATCAGATTCGACTGGA
>JBAPWQ010000439.1:0-6183 GCA_049283795.1 Desulfobacterales bacterium
GGCCCGCACCGCACCCTTAAAACGTTAGAGCACCTAACATAGGATCAGGGGCAAGTCAATGTAAAATTCAGAATTTTTTTATCATTCCGTATGATTATCAACTATTTGAATTCTCATACACTTTCGAACGCCGGCGCGCCCGACACCGCCGAATATGCGGCGCTCCCGTTGTAAGCGTTCACAGGGTGCCGCAGGTGCAAGGCGTCGGGCACGCCGGCGTACTGGTGTACGTCAAGTGCCCGACAACGCCGCAGATGCGGTGCCCTGTGGACGCTTACGGGAAGCGTATGCTGTCGGCGTCGAATACCGGTCCGTCCAGGCAGACGTGATAGTAGCGGCCCGGAGCATTCCGGGCCCCGACCGCACACCCCAGACAGGCGCCGATACCGCAGGCCATCGCGCTCTCGATCGATACCTGGCAGGGGACGCCGCGGGCGGCCGTGATGCCGACGACACAGTCCAGCATTGGCAGCGGGCCGCAGGCAAAGACGACATCGGGACGACGGGCGGCCAGGGCGACATCGACGGGATGAGTCACCAGGCACCGGTCACCGGCACTGCCGTCGTCGGTCGTGGTGTGAACCGGCAGGTCCAGTGCGGCGAAATCCTTCAGGCACAGGAGTTCCGCGCGGGTGCGCCCGCCGAGAAACACCTCGCACTGCAAGGGATTCAGTCCGTTCGCCACCAGGTGCTGCGCCAGAAAAACCGTCGGGGCGACCCCCATCCCGCCCGCAACGATAAAGACCCGGCGGGCCGCCGGTGGCAGGATGAACGAGCTGCCAAGCGGACCCAGGACGTCCAGGGTCTCACCCGGCCGGCGGGCGGCCAGCAGGGCCGTGCCCTTGCCAACCACCTTGTAGAGCAGCTCGATGCCATCGACCCGGTTGGCGGTTGTGATCGGCTTGTGGATCGAAAAAGGCCGCCGCAGCAAGGGCTCGAAGCCGTCGGAAACGCGCAGCATGACGAACTGGCCCGGTTTGGCCCCTGCAAAGCCGTGGCGGCACGTCATGCCGATGGTGAACACCCCCGGAGCGACCGCGCGGTTCCAGACGATCTGGGCTTTATGCTGAAACATGACGGGTTCTCATCGCAGGCCGATCACGGCCGCGAACCGACCGGTGACCCCTTGCCCGCGGTAGGAAAAGAAACGATCGCCCTGACAGCGGGTGCACAGCCGGCTGGAGAAAATGTGCGCGGCCGGCACGCCGGCCGCACGCAGCTGATCGTGGCTGACGGCCCAGAAATCGAAGTGATGATCCGCATCCTTGTAAGACCAGAAGGATTGTGGAATCTCCTGCCGATACTTCACGAATTCCGCGCAGCAGGGCCCCAGCGAAGGGCCGATGCCCGCCACCAGATCGCCGGCATCGGTCCCGAAGGCGGCCGTCATCTCCAGCAGGGTGCGGCCGATCACGTTACCGATGCTGCCCCGCCAGCCGGAGTGAATGTTGGCCGCCACCCGCCGCACCGGGTCATAGACCATGACGGCCTGGCAGTCGGCCGCCTGGATCGCCAGATATCGCCCGCGGACGTCGGACACCAGGGCGTCGACCGCCGGCGGGCCGGCGGGCGGCGCACCGGACACAACCGCCGCGGCGGTGCCGTGAACCTGCCGCGCAAACACCAGCTCCGGTGCCTCCAGGCTGCGCCGGATCATTTCCCGGTTGCGCCTGACCTTCGCGGGCGCATCACCGACGCTGAAACTCGTATTGAGAAAATGATACGGCGGCCCGCTGCACCCGCCGCGGCGGGTGAACACCGCGTGCCGGATTTCGGCAAAATCCATCAGGTTCGGAAACTGCAGGCAGGCCAAGCCGTTGTAACGGGTGTCGATCAAGGCGCGGTCCCCGCAGGCCGGACTGTGTTGAAAGCGGAAATTCTCTCACATTTCGCCGGGCATGTCCATGAAGAGGTTTGTAAGTTCAATTTTTGATCAGTGTGATTTATTTGGTATGTGTTATGTGCGATTTTGAATTTTCCCGGAAGCTTAAAAGGTTTTAAACGGCCCGGGCCAGCGTCAGGACATCGACCCGCGCGGCACCCGCCCTGAGCAGGGTTTTGGCGCACTCGTCGACCGTGGCGCCAGTGGTGTAAACGTCATCGACGAGCAGTATCCGCCGCTCGGCGATGACCTGCCGGCGCTCGACCCGGAAGGCTTTTTTGATGTTACGCAACCGGTCCCGGCGGCCCAGGCCGGTTTGGGGCGGAGTGGGCCGGATGCGCACGACGGCATCTTTTACAATGACCCCGGCCGCCGGCCCACTCCCCGGCGAAGGTTCGGAGATAGCCCATTCCCTGATCAGTAAGAAGGCCTGATTGAAGCCCCGGTGACGAAAACGCCGGCCGTGAAGCGGCACCGGCAGCACCAGATCGATGTCCGCTGCGGGCCAGAAGCGATGGTAGGCCGTGGACAGCAGCAGCCCGAGCGGCCGCGCCAGCTGGACCTTGGCACGGTATTTAAAGGCCTGCACCAGCGCCATCATCAGTGGCGTGTAGACCGCCGCCGCCCGGGCCCGGCGGAAATGCCGCGGCGCCTGCAGGCAGTCGCCGCAAAAGTGATCGCCCCCCTCGCGACTCTTGAACGGCACCCCGCAGACCGCACACAGGGGCGATTCGACCGGCGCAAAGCCGTTCAGGCAGGTGGGGCAGACGACAGGCGACAAGATCCGGGTCTCATCGGAAAATGGGCTGTTATTTTCGGGAAAAAGCGGGCCGTCCGGCTCTTGTCGCTCCGATCGGAGGAAAGAGCTGCACGATGCACAGCGGGCAGGCAGGAAGGCATCTGCAAGCGATTGCCACAAACGGGGAAACACGCGCCTGCACGATGCACCATCGGCCGGCGGATTTAAGCCTGCGCCCGTGCCGGGAACCGGCAGACGGTCCACCGGGCATGCGCGGGCCGGAATGCGCGCCATCAGCGCTGCAGGCGCCGGACGATTTCAGCGGCAAATTCCGAGCACTTGACCTCGCGGGCGCCGTCGATCTGGCGGGCCAGGTCATAGGTGACCACCCCGGCCTTGACGGTTTCCTGAAGGGCGAGCCGGATACCGTCGGCCGCCTCTTGCCAACCGAGGTAATCGAGCAGCATCGCGCCCGAAAGAATCAGTGAACTCGGATTCACCTTGTCCAGCCCGGCGTATTTGGGCGCCGTGCCGTGGGTGGCCTCGAAAACGGCGCACGCATCGCCGATGTTGGCCCCGGGCGCCATCCCCAGGCCGCCGACCTGGGCGGCGAGGGCGTCCGATATGTAGTCCCCGTTGAGATTGGGGGTGGCGATCACGCTGAACTCATCGGGCCGCAGCAGCACCTGCTGAAACAGCATGTCGGCGATCCGGTCTTTTATCACGACCTTGTTTGCGGGCCGCTGCCCGTCATGCTTTTCGTAAAGTTCGGCCTCGGTGATGGTGTCTTCGGCGAATTTTTCTTTCGCCACCTGATACCCCCACTTGTTGAAGGCGCCTTCGGTGTATTTCATGATGTTGCCCTTGTGCATCAGTGTGACACTGGGCAGCCGGTGCTCGACGGCATAGGCGATGGCGCGGGCGACCAGGCGCTTGGTGTTTTTCTCGCTGATCGGCTTGATCCCGATCCCGGGCCGGTCCGGCAAGTGCGCCCCCATCTTTTCTTCCAGGAAGCTCTTGACCGCCTCGGCCTCGCGACTGCCCGACTCCCACTCGATGCCCACGTAGAGGTCTTCGGTGTTTTCCCGGAAGACCACCATGTCAATCTTCTCGGGGTTCTTCACGGGGCTCGGCACTGGATCGATATATTTCACCGGCCGCACGCAGGCATAAAGGTCGAGCTGCTTGCGGATCGCCACGTTCAGGCTGCGGATGCCCTTGCCCACCGGCGTCGTCAGCGGGCCCTTGATCGCCGCCACGTGGCGTTTGATGGCGGCCAGCGTTTCGTCGGGCAACCAGTCGCCGGTCTGCTGCTGCGCCTTCTCGCCGGCCAGAACCTCCAGCCAGGCGATCCCGCGCCGGCCGTCGTAAGCCTTGGCGACGGCGGCGTCGAGAACCATGCGGGCGGCGTGCCAGATGTCCGGGCCGATGCCGTCGCCCTCGATGAAGGGGATTACCGGCCGGTCCGGCACGGACACTGTTCCGGCGCTCGATATGGTAATGCGTGATTCCTGGTTCATCGACTTGACCCTTTCTGAATTGGCGTCGCCGCCGGCCGTTTTTTCACATATCCGCCGCTCTGGCGCAACGCCTCGTACAGCGCCACCGCCCCCGCCACCGAAGCGTTCAGCGAGGCCACCGGCCCTTGTTGAGGAATGGACAACAGGCGATCACAGCTTTGTTTCACCAGCGGCCGGATGCCTTTTTCCTCTCCACCGATAACCACTGCCACCGATCCTGTCAAATCGGCCTCGAAAACCGACCGGTCCGCGCCGCGGTCCATTCCGTAGACCCACCACCCGTTCTCTTGCAACCGCCGGATGGTCACCGCCAGATTGGTCACCTGCGCCAGGCGCATGTGCTCCATCGCCCCGGCCGACGCCTTCGATACCGTCGGGCTCGGACCGGCGGCCCGATCGCGGGGAATGACGATGCCCGCCGCTCCCACGCCGAGCGCCGTCCGGATGATTGCGCCCAGGTTCTGGGGATCCACGATGGTGTCCAGCAAAACAAGGATCCGGTTCACCGCAGACGCGGGCACCGGTGTCAGCAGCTCTGCCAGATCGACCTGCGGGTAGGCCCCGACCCGCGCCACCGTGCCCTGGTGCGGGACATCGCCTGCCATCCGGTTCAACTGCGTCACGCCAACCCGCCTCACCGGAATGTTCCTCGAGGCCGCATCCGCCGCGAGCCGCTCCAGGCGCCTGGACGAGCCCTCGGCGGTCACGAAAACCTCCTGAAAAAACCGGCGGCCGGCCGCCAGGGCCTCCGCCACGGGATGAATGCCGTAGAGAAGCTCGGTCTTCATGGACTTGGCCTTGAAACGGAAGCACGACCCGACCGGCCGGCCGAAATGATGGCCGACACCTCTGCGAGGGCCTCCTCCAGGCGGTCATTGACAACGATGTGGCGATAGCGCTGTCTCTTGTCGATTTCGGCGGCGGCATTTTCGAGCCGTTTTGAAATGGACGCCGCGCTGTCGGTGCCGCGCGCCTGCAGCCGCCGGCGCAGCACATCGAGCGAGGGCGGCATGATGAAGATCGTGATGCTGTCCGGATAGTGCTTCAGGATCTGTTCCATGCCCTGGATATCGATATCGAGCAGCACATCGTGGCCCTCGCCGAGCGCCCGGTCGATAAAACCGGCCGCGGTGCCGTAATAATTTCCGTGGACTTCGGCCCACTCCGCCCATTTGCCCGTGTCGATGCCCTCACGAAACACCGCCGGGGAAATAAAATGATAATCGACACCATTTTTTTCCTCCCCGCGCGGACGGCGCGTGGTGTAGGAAACCGAATAGCGCAGATCGGGAAAACGGCAACGCACCGCCTGGCACAGCGTCGATTTACCGGCGCCCGACGGCGCGGAAATGATGAACAGCCGGCCGGCGGGCGGCGTTGAGGGGATCATCGGGTTCAGCCCGCTTCCTTTAGAATCGTGAAGCGTTGGGAAATGGTCTCGGCCTGAATGGCGGACAGCACGATGTGGTTGCTGTCGAGCACGATGATCGCTCGCGTGCGGCGACCATGGGTGGCGTCGATCAAGCGGTTGTCGTTGCGGGCTTCGTCTTTCAGCCGCTTCATCGGCGCCGAATTGGGGGAAACGATGGCCACGACCCGCTCAGCGACCACCGTGCTGCCGAAACCGATGTTCAAGAGCTGCTGTTCCATGGTGTCTCCGTTGAGCCGGTTGGCCCGTTGGCCGGTTAACCGGTTGGCCGGTTGGCCCGTTGGCCCGTTGGCCCGTTGGCCGGTTGGCCCGTTGGCCGGTTTAGCCCGTTGTCTCCCGCCACGGGATTGTGCCCGTTGACGAGGTTATTGGGCACCGAAACCCTGGACAATTCGCCTCAACCGGCCCACCCGGCCAACGGGCTAAACGGGCTAACCGGCTAACGGGCTAACCGGTTCAACGGGCCAAACCGGCCAACGGGCCCACCGCCCTATTCCACATTCTGCACCTGCTCCCGGATTTTCTCCAATTCCGCCTTCGCATCGACCACCATGTGGGCGATCGACGACTGATCGGTTTTCGAGCCGATGGTGTTGAATTCCCGGTTGAGTTC
>JBAPWQ010000440.1:0-15084 GCA_049283795.1 Desulfobacterales bacterium
CGACCCCGCTGTCTTCCCGAACCACCTCGAGCGTTACATCGGTTAGCGACATCTCATCCAGCAGCAGCCGTTTTTTGAAAATGGGAAAAAAGGCCAGTTCAAGCGCCACTCTCTGAGCCTGCAGACCCCCGGCGTCTTCGCGCTGCGTCACCAGCGAGTGGACCACCAGGTTCCCGGTAAACAGGTTGAAATCCACGTCCTGCACCTCGGCCTTCAGCTGCCCCTGACTCTCCAGCCATTTTTCCATCCCCCATTTAATGGTCGGCGGCAAAAGAAAAAAAATGACCAGAAGCCCCAGCATCAGGGCGATAGCCAATCCGCTCAGCAACGGATGGCTACGGAAAAAATTAGGCTGCCTGTCAGAAGCGTGCACAGCGCTCATCGGTATACTCCTCTTGGCAGTGGTCTGTCGTACGGTTCGAAAACGCGTTCGGTAGAAAGTAAACGACCGAATCATAAGGGTACGGGAGCCCGCCCGGGTGGCCAATGGGTAATTGCCGGTATTTTTAGCCTCGGGCTTCGAGACAAGGAATTCAGCTGTTAAAGGCCAAAAATTTTTCGCCCCTCCGATAATCCTGGACGGGGCCGGATTACCGATACCGATTAATCGCCGCATCCGCAGGGCGGGATCACGAGTTCGGGACAGGTAAACGTTAGATCACCGCTGACGCCGGACCGCACGGCCTTCACGCAGGGCTGCCGGGACCCGTGGGAGCGTAATAATGGCGTGTTTAAAACGGACCCTTCTCTTACATGCCGATAGTAGGGTTATCCTGTATTTCCCTTCGGATTTCTCATGCAAAGCAGCCAGGCGGTGACCGCATTCCATCTTAACAGGCCGTCGCTCTCGTGGACGGCGGCCCTTATTGTCTTGCTCCTTTTTCTGATCGGACCTCTACCGGTTGGATTTTCGGCCGCCGCCCGCGAAGTTGAACCCGATTGTGTGGACGCGCAGCCGGACGTCACTCACCCCCCGACCATCCTGGTATTGTTCAGCATCAACAACGGCCGAACCCGCAAAACCTTTTATTCCGCCACAGATCTCCGCGTCGATCCCGAGATAAGGATTGACGGATATGTGGCCGGCATCGTGGTGCTCAGCGAGGCGGATAACGATATCTATTTCGACGGCAAACGGATGCGGGAAGTGGCCCGCCAAAGAGACGGCAGCCTGTCATTCAATTATTTCGGAAGACTGGACCCGGAGAAAATTTTCGATTTCGATGTGCCGGATCGACGGAACCCGAATCGCTTCCCGGCTCACGTGCTGGATGGCGCCTTTCAGGGGTATTCGTTTTTTCCAAAAATCACCGGCGAACCGGTCAGCGGGACCGATCGATTCAAAATCGACATCCCGAATGAAGACGGCCGCCTGACCGTGGCGGTGCATCAAACCGGCTACCGGGACCTGCCGCAGGACAACACGCCGAGTACAGTTAACCGTCCGTACCGGTTGCGGTATATCGGCGACAGGCTCCATGACCTTGACCCCGGGATCCGGGACAACGAGGCGCGGCTCCGCTCTATCGCCGACGGCATTGCCGAAGTCGAAAAGGCATTTCGGGTGCACCTGGTTCAAAACATCCAATTCATCGATTGCGACGGCATTCACAACGCTTTGACGCGGGCGGGCTATCAGGATTTGTGGTTTTTCACCGAGGCTTTCCGCAACGAATCGATTTCGGAGCTTAAAGTCATCGCGCGCCATGAGACGCTGCACCTGCTCGTGGACCGGTATGATTTTACCCGGGTACCCGCCATTCGGGAAATATTCCGGGACCTCAAGCGCGGGGAGGTCTTCACAGCGGATGACTCTTCTTATTCACTCTCCAAAGCATTCGACCGCCGCAACCAGGTTTTGACAAGCGGGCCGGACTTCTTTTCGTTTATTAATGAAAAAAATTTCTTCAGGGGCAGCAAGGGCGGGCATGCCCACGATAATCTGAACGAATTCTGCACCTCTTTTCTCCACTCCTTGTTGTATCCCGAAAAAATCGGGGAAAATCTGGATCTCCCGGCTGCGATAAATGGGAATCAAGCGCCGTCTATCCTCAGCGCAGATGAAAAAAAAGAAATCCTGGCGCTTTACTCCCGGCTCATTGCAGCTTTCAGTGAGTCGATCGATCGCCAGGATGCCGATCTTATGGGCACTTTTCTCGAGACCCGATCTGAATATGTGAGAAACTTGGCGGATGATTTCTGGCCGGTAAGAAACACATACCTATCTCGATGAATGGAGTTGGCTGACGTTCGTCAAGAAAGACGAGGTGCACGCCGGCGGATGGATTTCCGGCTACGGCGAACCCGGCAATCATCTTTACGTCAACCGCGGCATTGGTTCGGTTCCGATCCGGATCAACTGCCGGCCCGAATTGACATGGATCACCCTGCATGTGCAGGGGGGCAGAAACGAATAGGGCTGCACGAAAAAACACAGCTATAGTTTGACCACGACCAGCGTGACATCATCCTCTTGCCTCGTCGATCCCCGAAAATCCGTCAAAGCCACCATTACGGCCTTGAGCAGATCGCTCGAAGACTTCGAGGAATGCTCGCGCATGAGATCGGTCAGGCGGGTCTTGCCGAACATCCGGCCCGCGTCATCGCGTGCTTCCCAGATCCCATCGGTTCCGATCAGCAGGATCTGACCCTGCGTCAATCCTTTCCTGCTGCTCTGCCGGTAGGTGAAGTCGGCATCGACGCCGAGCGCCACTCCTTCGCCCCGCAGTTCCTCGACGGCATCCGCCGCCGGGTCGTAGAGAAAGGCGGGATCGTGTCCGGCCCTCACCCAGCGCAGGACCTTGGCGGAAGGGTCGATTTCGACATAAAACAGCGTCATAAAGTGGCCGCTCTCCCGGGTGTCGGCGGTCACCAGCCGGTTGACATCGGTGATGATGTCGGCGGCACTGCCGGGCTGGGTCATGCGGCACCTCAAAAAAGCGCGCGCCGAGGCCATCAGCAGGGCGGCCGCAACCCCGTGACCTGACACATCGCCGACCGCCAGGGCGAACTGGGCTGAATCCCGGCAGCACACCTCCAGATAGTCGTAGTAATCTCCGCCGGTTTCGTTGCAATAGGAGCTGGCGCCGGCGACATCCAGACCCGGCAGGGCCGTATACTGCTGCGGGAGCAGGTTCTGTTGAACTTCCATGGCCAGATTAAGAGACGATTTGAGCCGGATCCGGTCTTCGAGCTGCGCCATCATGGAATTGAAGCTTTGCCGCAGGTGCCCGACCTCATCCCGGGTTTTGACCACCAATGGTCGGTCGAAGTCGCCCCGAGCGATTTGACCGGCCGCCACGGAAACCTCCTTTATGGCGGATACCGTCTGTCCGGTGACCGTCCTCATCAGCAGCAGGATCAAAAGGATGAAAACCGTCGCGGTGATGAAATAATAAAAGCGAAAGCGTAAAATGGGGGCGAGGATTTCACTGCCCGGTGCGATCATCACCAGGGTCCAGGGGGCTTCCTGCAGCCTGTAAAAACCGCTGACCCGCGCGGGCGGATGACCGCCGCCCAGCACCGTACCATATGGCTTCAGTTTAATTGCCTCCAACGTCTTGATTTCGAGAGGCTCTTTGGTTTCGGCCAGTTCGATTCGCTGCCCCGAAACGGTTCCGGCAAGAATTTTTCCATTCTCATCGACCAGAAACCCTTCGTTGCTCTGCCACCAGCTGCTGGTGACGACATTTTTCACGAGATGGGCAAAGCTCAGGACTATCTCTATCCGGCCGATGACCTGACCGGCGTCATCGAGCAGGTCCGATACCAGCGACACCGTCTGGTTTTCTTTGAGGGCATCGAAGCGCGGGGCCGTGATGTCACCGATGCGCGCGCGATGGAAACGCCGCATGCGCCACATCATTTCGGCCATGCCATCGCCATTGCCCGTCACCTTCGGTCCATTTGCGGATCCGCCCCCCATCATGCCTGGCATCGCCGGCATCATGTCTCTGGAAGTATTGTCCGGCCATGTCATATCGACCCGCACCACGCCTTCCTGCGCTTTTACCTGCTCGATCACCCATTGAATGATCAACTCCGGCTGACGGCTCTCGGCGGCCCTGTCCAACGAATGAATCCACATCCGGATGCCGCGCAGGTGCATATCGACCTGGTGCGCGCCGCGACCGAGTTTTAAAATGGCGGCCTCCTGCCACTGCGACAGCTGCACGTCCCGGGCATAAATAAAGCCGGCCGCCCCCATGCCGACAAGCAGCAGCGCCACCGGCAAAATCATAAACAGCGAAAAACGTTGTTGTAAACTTTTGGGATGTACCATGCTCGAAGCCTTTTAAAGTTTATTTGTACTACCACACCTTGCGGCGCAGCCGGTAGAACAGCGCCGCTTGAATCAAAAAGCCGACTGTGGTCAGGCCGGCAGCTGCCATGAACGACACCTGATAAGCCCACGCTTGGGGATATCCGGCAGCAATCAGCCCATCGATGATGGGCCCCGCGAACAGGGTGCCGCCCACACCGAAGCTGAGAAAAAAGGTGCCGTTGAACCAGGCGAAACGCCGCCCGCGGGACTGCGGCGGTATCAACACCGAAGCAATGGTGTAGGCCGCGGCCATGACGACCGCCTCTCCGACACCGCGCAAAAAGAAACTCACATACATCAGCGTCAGGTCGGTGGTGCCGGCCAAAAGCAGCAAGGAGCCGATCGAGGCCAGGGTTCCGGCCAGCAGCGCCGCGCCGTTGCCCAAACGGTGGCAAATCCAGCCGGCCGCCCAGCCGATGACCACCACCGCCAGGGCCATGGTGTTGACGACGTAGGAAAGTGACCGGCTGTCGAGGGCCAGGCCGGTGTCCAGGGTCAGGTACTGGGTAAAGATGATGGCCACCGAGTTGCGCCCGAAATTGACGAACACCATTCCGACGAGAAAAACGATGTAAATCGCGGCGGATGAACCGGCATCCCGGTCGACGACCGTGCCGGGCTCCAAAGACGGGCGATTGAACCCGATGCCGCCTTCGGGCAGCAGCAACAGCGGCAAGGCGGAAACGACCATCACGGCGGAAGCCACAAAGAAGAGCGGGCCTTCATAAAACCCCCATCCGTCATATTTCAGTCCCATGCCGTCATAGAGCACCCCCCCGATCCAGACGCCCGCCATGCGCCCCAAACCTCCCATGCTGGTAAGCTGCCCCTGAATGCGGCTGCGTTCCTTTTCGGTATAAATGTCCGCCACCAGGGCGCTCCAGCTGATGTTGGACATGGACCAGAAAAATTCGATCACGGTCAGGCCCAAGATGATCGTGTAGCCGGCAGCGATCGGATTCGGGAACAAACGGTGGAGATACCAGACGAGGAGCGTGCCGACCGCCGCCGAGAGCTCACCGATAATGATCAAGGTGCGCCGCAGCTGGAACCGGTCTGAAATGCCGCCCCACAGAAAAGTCTGGGCCAGAACGTTGAGGATCATCGGCAGGGTGGCGAACAGGGTGGTTTCCGTAACGGACAGACCGAGGTGATGGCGCAGATAGATGGAAAGAAATGCATAAAAGAGGCCGCGCCGGAACATGGCCAGCACTTGAAACGAAGACAACCCCACGAAATACCGCAACATCGCAACCGCCAAAACGCCTCTCTTTCTGTAAGTGACGGAAAATCAACATTCCGGCCCCGATGGCTGACGAGGCTGTTGTGGGACCTAAGGACTGACCCGAAAAAGTGATTCAGTTCGGAGAAATCAGCCGTTTATTTCATCGTAAAGAGCACGGAATTGCTGCGAGACCTTGTGCTGCGGCGCCAGCGTGACGATGGGAATCGATTTTTGATGCGATTCGCGGATTTTAATCGAATGAGAGATGTGGGATTTTAGGACAGGCAGCCCCTCGCCGGTAAGCTCGGACACGATAGTCCGGGGGAGGTTGGCGCCCAATTGAAAGTTATTGACAACGATCCCTTCGACTTGCAGGTCCTGATTGTGGTCGGCCTGTATTTCATGCACGCGTTCGAGCAGTCGATACAAGGCGCGCCGGGAGAACTCGTCGCAGTCAAAAGGAATCAGGCACCTTTCGGCGGCAATGAGCGCCGAGAGCGTGTAGAAATTGAACGCCGGCGGCGTGTCGATATAAATCGCATCGTAGCCCTCCAATTTATTTAACGCATCGTTCAGCTTGCCGATTTTATAGCGGGCTTCCAGGCGGTACATCAGATCGCTCAGCTCCTCGCCCGCGGGCAGGACGTCCAGATCGGCACACGGCGTGGGGTGGATGCAGGCGCTGATCCCCTTGGGGAAAAAGGTGACAAAGAGGCATTCCTTGTAAAAATCCACCAGGCTGGTCTCGATCCCGGCCGCCGTCGGCCCCATCAGGTACTGGGTCGAATTGGCCTGGGGGTCCATGTCGATCAAAAGCGTCCGCTTGCCGGCCGCGGCGCTCAGGGCCGCCAGGTTGCACGCAATGGTCGATTTCCCCACCCCCCCTTTTTGATTGAAGATCACCCGCCGCATGTCCCCGGCCTCCTTTTTATCATCCCGTTGGGCTTTTTGAGGTTCGGTCAACCAATGTGATCCATTAGGCCTTCGTCCTGACTACCAGCCAATTAATGAAACTCTTTCATACTTCAGTGATTTTTACCAAGACAGCAGAATATGAAAAACCTAACCGTAAATCAACCCAAATTCAGGCCGTCAGATCGATAAGGTGAACTATGACAAGCGATGTGGAAAAAGGCTAACGGGTGAAGCCAGTCTGTCTGAAATCACCACTACCGTCGGCCTTTCATAGGGATTCCGGAGAGCTTATCTGGTAATTTTGAATGTTTGACAAATACCCGTCTATGGCATAGGCTGTTGGCATATGCCTATCGTAAAGGAGGACTCCATGCAGACCGAAAAACTCGTACGCCTGTTCCGCAACGGCCGCAACCAGGCGGTGCGGATACCCCGCGATTTTGAATTGGATGGTAATGAAGCCATCATCCGAAAGGATGGTAAGCGGTTGATCCTGGAACCGATCAGCTCAAAAAATCGCTTGGTGGAACTGCTGAAAACACTGGAGCCCATTCCGGAGGAATTTGCCGAGATAGAAGATCCGCCCGCCGAGGATGAGGACATTTTCTGATGGAGACCCACCGATATCTGCTGGATACAAATGTCCTCTCCCATTTGATTAGAAATCCTTCCGGGCCTGTGTTCGATCGTCTGAAGTTTATTTTGCCGGCAACGGCCTGCACCAGCATTATCGTTTCCGCAGAAATTCGCTTCGGTCTCTGCAAAGGCGCTTCGGAAAAGCTAAAAAGCCAGGCGGAAAAAGTGCTCGAGGTACTGGATATTCTTCCGCTGGAAAGGCCCGTGGATCAGTATTACGGAAAAATCAGGGCGCTTTTGAACCAGGCGGGGCGACCCGTCGGTGGAAACGATCTTTTTATAGCCGCCCATGCTCTCGCTCTGAATTTGACACTGGTTTCTGCAAACGTTCGGGAGTTTTCCCGGGTACCGGACCTTCGCATTGAAAACTGGCTGAAAAAATGATGGAATAACATAGTGTATGGAGATGTACAAACATTGCTTACGGTATGAGGATTCAAATGACTCCGATCACCTTAACCGCTTTGAGGAACCAGCTTTTCAAAATAGTCGACCGGGTTATCGAAACAGGCATACCCGTGCAAATAGAAAGAAAAGGGCACAAGTTACTGATTGTGCTGGAAGAAAAAAAAAGCAAATTCGATAATTTGAAAAAGCGCAGCTGCATTGTCGGCGACCCCAACGAACTCATTGATCTGAAGGTCGGTGAATGGAACGAAGAAGCCAATCTGTAGGTTATTTGGACACCCACATTGTGGCCTGGCTATATGCGGGACTGGTGGACAAATTTACCCCAACCGCCAAGGTTGGCATCGATGACAGGAGCGTTGTCATTTCTCAATTCGTAAGGTTAGAGCTTCAATATTTGTATGAAATCGGACGCATAAAGGTGAAGCCGGATAAGATGATAAGAATTCTCTCCAGTGAAATCGCCGGTGAACGGGTCGCCATTCTTGGCAGCAACGGCGAGGGCAAATCTTCACTGATGGCCGCCATTACCGGATTACTGGTCCCCAGAGGCGGCCGGCTCGATTTCAGAGGGCAATCATTGGCAGGGCTCAAGCCCTATCAAATCACGCAGCTGGGCATCGCGCTGGTGCCCGAAGGCCGGCGCGTCTATCGGGACATGACCGTGCGGGAAAACCTGGAAATGGGCGTATTTCCCAAACGCGGGCGGCCGATTCTCAATCAGACCATGCAGCGCGTTTTCGACTTGTTCCCCAAGCTGCAAGAACGAACGCACCAGCGGGCCGGCACCCTTTCGGGCGGCGAACAGCAGATGCTGGCCATCGGGCGGGCGCTCATGAGTCTGCCGGAACTGCTGCTGATCGATGAACTCTCCCTCGGCCTGGCGCCCATGGTAACCAGGCAGATCTATGTCGCGCTGGCTGCACTTGGAGACGATACTACCGTGGTGCTGGTCGAGCAGAACGTTGAAGTGGCGCTCAGAAATTCCCAAAGGGCCTACATCGTGGAGAGCGAACGGATAACGCGCTCGGGCGTATCGACGGATCTTATGGATGATCCGGACATCCGGCGCGCCTACCTGGGGCTGTGACCCGGACCGATCATCAATATTCGGTCTTCCACTTGTTTTCGAGAAAAAGCGATCACCATTTCGATGCGATTTTACATGGCCTGGTCGACACCCGCACCTCGAATCCTTGAAAATTCGGATTGACATTCCGAATTTTCATGTAATTAAACCGGCGCCATCGAGGCGTTTTGAGAGATTGGTGGGAGATAGATTTTTTCCCTCAGTTGGACCAAAGGCCAATTGAAAATATTGAGCTGCTGGTTACCCTATGACAAACCATGTGGCTGAAGCGGCGAAAGAAGGCGGCTTTATGGGCTTCGGGGGCGAACGCATCAGTGAAAATGAACAGGCGGTTTTGAAAGACCTGAACACCGCGCTTGTATAGCCGCAGAAGGGCAGGTACAAATTGGCTGGCTTTGGTTTTATTATCCGGACAATCGCTTCGAAGCTCGGCGGTCGCGCACTCGCAAGGTTCCTGGGGCCCGTCGGCCTGCTTTTCACCGTGGGTGAAATTATTTACTTGGGCACCAAGTCCATGGGGAAATTCGACAACATCTATTGCCCCAAGTGCCGGTACGAGTTCACGGCGAAAAAACTTGCCGCGCTTTCAAAAAACATCGAGGTCGGCCGGTTCTTCGAGATCGTGTGCCCGCGATGCGGAGAAAAAGAGAACGTTCAGAAGGTGTACGCCAGATGTCACTCCTGTCAGAACTCTTTTCCGATAGATGACATCAAGCGCGAGCTGAAAAAATCAGGTGATGATTCCATCACCGTCACCTGCCCCCAGTGCAAGAAGGACACTGTTTTTGGTGCCAATTCAACCCCCTGATTTAGGGAACTATGAAAAGGTCCAATCCAAGTATTAAAGTTTCGGAAATCAGCAGATTATAGTCTTTGAACCATAAACCCCTCGTATGAAACTACGCCGAAATGGCATAGTTTCTGTCTCGATCAAACTGGCCGCTTTTCAGGCCAGCGGCGGGGCTGAACCTATACCCAATCGTTTAGCGGGCCTGCGCTGATGAAACACACCCCCAATAACAAAGCCCCGGTCGATGCCGACGATCGCAGGGCTATCAAACCGGTGATCTGCTACCCGGTCGACACCCTGCCCCCGCCTGATATGGCCATCTATACTGCCGCACGCAAAACGATGGCGTTAGCAGGTGAGGTGATCGTGCCGCCGCGTGATGCCGGAACCTTTCGCGTGCCTGCAGGAAATTTTTTCCGAATCGTCAGCGTGGAAGGTCCGCAAGTGGGCGACCTGAATTTGTGGGCGGCCGATGACCTGTCGGAGCGGTTTTACAGCGGCAAGACCCGTGCGCTGCACGGCACCCACCTGAGTACCGGCGACCGGATGTGGAGCAGTTTTCCGCACATGCGGCCGATGGCGACAATTACCCGTGACACGCTGGATTGGTATGGGTTCGATGCCGATGGCGGTGGGGTGCACGATGTCATCGGCACGCGTTGCGATCCCTATACCAACCGTCTGTTGAGCGGGCAGGACTACCACCACTGCTGCCACTCGAACCTGACCCGCGCCCTGGCCGCCGCAAGCGGGCTGCCGCTGGAACAGGCCGAGACACATGTGCACGATGTCTTAAACGTCTTCATGTGCACGGGTTTCACCCATGACACGCATCAGTATTTCATGAAGGCCAGCCCGGTGCGCCCCGGCGATTACATCGAATTCTTCGCCGAAATCGACCTGCTGGGCGCCCTGTCGGCCTGCCCCGGAGGCGACTGCAGCGCGGAGCACTCGAGCGATGCGGCAGCCTGTTACCCGCTGAAGATCGAGATCTATCGCCCCGATCCGAAGGCACTGTCGGGCTGGAAATCCCCATCTCCTTCTGCCTATCCGCGCAGCCACGGGAGCGGTCAGGGAATATAGTCTTTAAGATTAAGGTTTCGGCAAAGCCAGAAGGAGGCTGTTTCCCAGGTTTACCGGTTCCGAGTTCAGCGTTCCGGGTTGAAAAGAGCCTGAAAAAGCTCATATCTGAAAGCCTTGTAGCTTGACCCCCGTTTCGTATCAGCGTATATTTTTGATGAGTTCAAGATGTCTGATATTTGATTGAAAAGGAATTTTTCTTGGGAATTCGCGAAAGAGCCGCCAAAAGAAAAACCCGCATCGTTGCCTATCGGGCGCAGTCATTTCAGGATGCCGAAGCTTGGGACCTGGCGTTCTGGCAAGCCCAAACTCCACAGCAACGCCTCTCCGCTCTCGTCGCCATTCGCAGGGACATTGCCAAAGTACCGCCTGGAAAAACCGGTTACGAGGTCAGTATGGTGGGGTTGAAACCAACTGGATCGGCCTCAACGACCTGATCCGCATAAAACGCGGTATGGACCATCCGCGTCACCAGGAAGATGCCCGGGTGTTGCAAGAAGTATTGAAAATGTCGAAGCGTAAAAAATGACTTCGAAACAAAAAAGGATCGTACCGCGTTTTGGCAAGACAACTTGTTCTACCTCTCTCATCCTTTCCTGATAAGAGCCACAGATTCCTGGAACGCCATGTTTACCTCAATGGACGGCACATCTAAAGGTGACGTCGCGATTTTTTCTGAATAACCTGTCTACTTCCCTGTGTTGACAATTGCGCCAATCTTGCTTTTTTTTATTTCATGCTAACTTTGAGGGCTCTCCCCTTCATTAATCGGACCTGGAGTTTTCGTTTTCCGGCCGGTAAAAACGGCAGGTGCTATCCACGTGAATACCAAGCCAGAGAAACTCAACAATGAATTCGGGGCGGAGTTGGCGGCTATCCGGGTGGCGGTCAGCAAGCTGACCGCTGCGCGGCTGCCCTGGGATGAAGAAAGCGCGGTCGATTTGGTCGATCAGGGCGATCGCATGGTGTCTCGCTATGAGAGTTGGCTGCTGGACGACGAGCAAAAGCAGATGTTTAATGCGCAGCCAGGGGATAAGTTCATCCTGTATGCATCGTCTTATTTGTGTGACATCGGCCTGACCGGTGACCAAGGGCTTCCTCCGCTCGCGAAGGAATTCAAAAACGACCGCGCGCGAGAATTTTTCAACCAGTCCCTGTCGGCACGGTCCCGTCACCTGATCCGCGACAACTGGCAGAACCTGGGCATCTCGAAAAAGGGATTTGCCGACATCATAAATCGGGTCTGCCTGCAGTCGGGAGCGGTTGGCAGCGATAAATTCACGTCGGCCGAATCGGATGCGGCGGCCACAGACGATGCGAGCATGAACGTCCCGCTGCTGGCCGCATGCCTTCAACTTGGTAGAGCGGTTGACCTGAAATCTCCGGCGATTATTCTGCAGATAATCTCCCACATGCCGCAAGACAGTCTTGTTTCGCCTGGCAGGTTGAAATCATATTTCAGCGTCGCCGATGCCGGGCCTCACCCGTATCTGAACGGCACGATGCGCCTTAAGGTCCGATGCACCAATCCTGAAGTCCACAGAGCGCTGAAACATCACGAGCGGTCCGTGCAGCGGCTGCTCGAGAGGCTGAACCAGCGCGTTCGCCCGCGATTCCTGTACTCGGACGTGCTTTACGAGATCGAACCGGATGGATACACACCGATAGACCTGAAGTTCACCGTCGATTCGTCGGCCGGACTGCAGCTGTTCATGGGCAACCGGTTGTACTCCGACAAGCGCGTGTTCCTGCGCGAGCTGATTCAAAACGCGGTCGATGCCTGCAACTACCGGAAACTGGCAGATGATCATTATTCACCGGCCATTGCGATCGAGTTCAACGACGATGTCAGCACGATTAAGGTGCGTGACAACGGCATCGGCATGACGCGACAGTGGATCGAGAAGTATTTCCTTGCCATCGGCATCTCCTTTTACCAATCGAGCGAGATCCGGAATGTCAACCGGGACCCGCGAATTGACTTCGGTTTTATCAGCCAGTTCGGCATCGGTTTTCTATCCAGTTTTCAGGTGGCGGAGAAAATCGTTATCAAAACACGCAGGGCGTCCTTTCCGGGGCTGATGATCACGATCAGCGGTCTGCGGGATTATTTTGATGTCAAGGTCCTGGAAGAAGATTACCCGATTGGCACCGAAGTGACCTTGCATCTGAGGAAATCGAAAATCAACTACTGCCGAAGCATGGAATACACCGGATACCTGAAAACCAATATCCGTTTTCTGAAGGTACCGGTCGAACTCACGGACGGGAACGGCAACACGATGACCATCGGCCGGGAACAACTGGCCTACGATACGGATAAAAGCGCCGGCACGGTTTTCGTTGCGCCCCTGAAATTCCAGGAATCGGAAGGCTATGTCCGGCTAGGGGCAATGAACGGAACGGAGATATATGCCCTGGAAAGCGCCGATGGCGGGGTTTCCGTTTTCCAGGACGGCATCTTCGTCACCCAGCTCGCCTCTTTACTCCCAGAAGGGGCCCGGCAGTATGTCGTTGCCCGGATCAATCTCGTGGGACAGGAAAAATGCGAGTTGAGCATGGACCGCAACCGAATTTTCTGGAAAACCGACCAGCTGCAAAACATTAAAAGGGTCATCCGTCACGGCCTGGTGAACGTGGCACACCAGCTGATGTCGGCCATTGCCGTTCAGGATGTGTCGGTGAATACCCTGAACAGCATCGTCAATCACCTGGCGATCTTTTTTGATTTCAGCGATGTGGACGACGAGATGTACAATCAGCTGCCCGGGCCGATTCGACTGCGGGTTGAAAAGCGATTCCGGGATTTCGTGCGCATCAATTTTGCCCACACGCTGAAAAAGAACGGCATAGCCGAAGCAGACGGTTACGGCGAAGCCTGGCAACAGCAGGTTATTAAAAGTTTTACTAACAACAAAAAGTCAAGTATCCACCACTGAAAATGTGGAAAAGCGGGTGATGGAGATAACCGGCGTTGAAAAGGCCGTGGTCTTTACCAGAGGGCGCCGCAAGATTCAAATGACCGCAGGAAGTATGGTGTGCAATTGGGCCGTGCCTGCGCGCAGCCCCTTGGCCGCTTGAGGCATAAGGAAAAAAAACCATGAAATATATCGGTGCACACGTCAGTGCCGCCGGCGGTGTGGAAAACGCGCCGCTGAACGCCAAAGCCATCGGGGCCACCGCGTTCGCGCTGTTTACCAAAAACCAGCGCCAATGGAAGGCCAGACCGTTGACGGATGAATCCATCCGCCGGTTCAAGGAGAATTGCGCGGCCGAGGGCTATACCGCGGATCAAATCCTGCCCCACGACAGCTATCTCATCAACCTGGGTCATCCAGAGCAAGCGGGCCTGGAAAAATCACGGATGGCCTTTATCGACGAGATGAGCCGCTGCCAGCAACTGGGGTTGAAATACCTGAACTTTCATCCCGGCAGCCACCTGAATAAAATGTCGGAAGAGGCCTGCCTAACCCGAATCGCCGAATCCATCAACCTGGCCCTGTCACAAACGCGCGGCGTTACGGCGGTGATCGAAAATACCGCCGGCCAGGGGACAAACCTGGGATACCGTTTCGAGCACTTGGCTGCCATCATCGACGGCGTCGAAGACCGAACCCGGGTGGGTGTCTGCCTGGACACCTGTCACAGCTTTTCGGCTGGTTACGACCTGGTCACGCCGGAGGGTTACGAAAAGACCCTGTCACACTTCGATGCCGTGGTGGGGTTTTCCTATTTGAAAGGCCTCCACCTGAATGACGGCAAGAAGCCCATGGGCAGCCGCGTGGACCGCCACGAAAGCATCGGCGAGGGAACGCTGGGGCTTGAGGTCTTTCGAATGATCATGAACGACCCCCGTTTCGACAATATCCCCATGATCCTGGAGACGCCGAACGACAGCCGCTGGGCCGAAGAGATCCGGATGCTGAAGGGGATGGTAATGGCTTGATGAATAGAAAAGGTAAATTTAAAGTGGCAGCGCCTGCCGTGGTTGATTCTCGTTGAGGGTTTTGACCCTGGGTAAAAGCGCGACCGCAGCGTGGGGCTGCAAGTTATGGAGCTTACCTTTCAGGAAAAGTTTCCGGTCTTCAAGTTGCGTTTACCGTAAGGTCCAAAGGCATACTCAAAATGAGTTTGGTCGTCCAATAGATGGCACTGCTAAACCGCCGATCTGATCACAGTCCTAAAGAACAGGTTGATAGAGACCGATAATTCAATAACCGGTATCAACCTCGGCATGAACTCCGGTGCATCTGCCGGGCAGACAATATTCCAGGCCCCTATTCACTTGATACCCCGGCGGGATGAGGTCACGCCTAATCCGGCGGGTGGTGTTAGAAAAGGTCATACATAAACAGAAGAGCCGCTATCGGGAATGATTGAACCAACTGACTTCTTGGATTAGACAGGCTTACATCATGTGGTCAAAACTTGGAATCGGCGCGCTGTTTCTTGCTGTCATAGCAATAGCTTATCCGATACTGCATGGAGTCATCGGCCTTGGGTATACCGACAAGCTGACCGTTCTTCCACAAAGCCTAATGGAAATCCTGGGAGCCGAGTGGTTTCTGTGGATCAATCATGTTCCCTTCGACTTTATTCAAAGGGCACTCCTGTTC
>JBAPWQ010000441.1:0-1684 GCA_049283795.1 Desulfobacterales bacterium
ACGGTGCCCCAACTGCACGAACGCAGGGAAGACGTGCAGTTGTTCGTGAAGGCGTTTATCAAAAAATTCAACCGCATCAACACCAAGGCGATTGACGGCGTACATCCCAGCGTCATGGCCGCTCTTGAACAGTACGATTGGCCGGGCAACATCCGCGAGCTGGAAAATCTGCTGGAGCGGGCCTATATTCTGGAAACCACCTCCGCGTTGACACCCGAAAGCTTCCCGTCGGAACTGTTCGATTCGGTCGCGCCCATCACCGAAATCACCATCGACACCTCCGAAACGTTAATCACCGTCCGCAAAAAAGGGATCGCTGAAATCGAGCGCCGATATCTCAAGGAACTTTTGGCCCGCAACCGCGGCAGAATCAATGCATCTGCGTCGGAAGCCGGCATCGGCACACGTCAGTTGAACAAGCTGATGCACAAGTACAAATTGGAAAAGGGGCTATTCAAGGGCACCGCCAACCAATAAATCGGCATCCAATCGCTGTTGCAGCACACCTGCGGCGCAACACCCACCAGAATTCAGGATTCCAATTGCGCCGGCATATCGGAACCGGTGATTCGCACCTTCTTTGGCAGCGGTTGGCTCCTGGTGGGCAAATCGTTCTGATCGACCTTGTCCGGCCGGCCGGATGAAACTTCAACAGATCGAAATCATGTTGAATTCATCACGACCCATCTACCGTCACGCCCCATCGTTTTTTTTCGGGAAATGGTATGTTTTTTGTTAGCAATTGTCTGTCGCAGGGATGTGACCTGCATCACACATATGGCCCGGACCGATCGGGCGCGGACACGAATCACGGACTGACCATCCATGTCCGGCAGGCATGAAAGGACACGACCATGAATTGGAATTTCTGGAAAAAGACTAGTATGGGCGGGGGCGCCGGTACCGGCATCAAACCTCAAAAAGCCGGCAAGCCGCGGGATCTTCCGGAACCGATCGGCCGCAAGATGGTGGTCGGCATGAAGCTCGAACCGGATGATGTCTGGGCCCTGCGCTATGTGAGCCGCCCGCTTGAGCAGCGCCCCGATACGGTCGAATTCAGACTGTTCGACCCGGACAAGACCCGCATGGCCGGTGTGATCGTCAAAGGCTGGTCGACCCTGGATGAACGGCCGGAATTCATCAAATACACCGGTCGCTACACCAAAAGCACCAAGCAGGTGGAAGTCGATTCGAAATAAAACTTAACTCACTTTAAGTATTAGCGATAATTTTTTGCCGCGCCTGTCTTGACAAGGGTCTTTGGCGACTTAAAGTTGCGATGTAAATTCTATACGCCCGATTCTCGGGCGGCTTTTTTATGTGATCTTCGAACACGGTAACGTAGGAGGACGCAATGAAAGTCCAACCATTGAACGACAGGTTGCTTGTGGTGCGTGTCGAAAAAGAGAAAAAAACCGCCGGCGGCATCATCATCCCCGATACCGCCAAGGAAAAGCCGATGGAAGGTGAAATCGTGGCCGTCGGCCCTGGAAAACGCGATGAAAACGGCCACCGCCAAGCCATGGACGTCAAGGCGGGCGACCGGGTACTCTTCGCCAAATACGCCGGCACCGAAATCAAAATCGACGGTGTCGAGCACCTGTTCATGCGTGAAGACGACATTCTTGGCGTGATCGCCTAACCTGGAGGGAAATCAATGGCTGCAAAAATGATTAAGTTCGGT
>JBAPWQ010000442.1:0-45426 GCA_049283795.1 Desulfobacterales bacterium
TCAACGATTTCAACCCGTTGTGCCCTCCATGCCCTCCTTTCTCTTTGATTTTTAATCGTCCAAATGACAGGTCCACATCGTCATGAATGACCAGCAGACCACTGTTGGAAATCCTGTAAAAATCGGCAAGGCGCCTGATCGGGGGCCCGCTGTTGTTCATAAAAGCCAGCGGCTGGGCCAGCACCACCTCGACGTTTTCGATACGTCCCCGCCCGAAACGCGCCTGGAACTTGCGCTTGTCGAGCGCCACGGCAAAGCGCCGGCTCAACGCTTCGACGATCTTGAAGCCGGCGTTGTGGCGGGTCTCGCGGTAGGCGTCACCGGGATTGCCCAAGCCGACCACCAGCCGTAAAGCCGCTTCAGGCATTCGGGGCGTTTAGTCCATCGGCATACCAGCGACGGGACCATGCCGGGTCGTGGGGTGCAAAACGTCCCATGTGTTTCACAGCCTCGCCCCGGCTTTTCACGACAATCACTCTTTTTCACCCTCTTCGGGCGCCGCTTCGGCCTCCGCGGCCGCTTCGGCTTCACCTTCCTCGACCGCCGCCTCTTCTTCTTCTTCGGCCTTCGGGCTGGTGACCGTCACAATGGTGAAGTTCGTGTCGGCCGAAATCTCGACGCCCTCCGGCAGCTTGACTTCTTCGACGTGAATCGAATCACCGATGTCCAGGCTGCTGATGTCGAGCACGATCGATTCCGGAATTTCACCCGGAAGGCATAACACCTCGAGTTCCCGGCGCACGACCTGAACGATGCCGCCGCGTTCTTCACCGATCGATTTTCCTTCAACCACAACCGGAACGTTGACCCAGATTTTGCGGGTCATGCTGATTTCGTAGAAATCGACATGAATGAGCTTTCTTGACACCGGATGAGCCTGCAGTTCCTTGATCATGACCGGCCGGGTCGAAGATTCGCCGTTTTGGACGACGAGGTTCAGGACCATCTGGTTGATGTTGTGATTTTTGAGAATCAGCTCAAATTCGTGTATATTCACCGATAACATAAGCGCATCTGTTTCGGGACCATACAGCACGGCCGGTATCCGGCCGCTGCGGCGCAGCACGCGCGCCGGTCCGTTGCCGGTGGTCTCCCGGGGTGTTGCCGCTAACTGAAGTTGTTCCAAAGCTTGGGCTCCTTTTTCTATTGACGCAATCTAAATAAAAAGTGATGTGACCGAATCGCCGTTGTGGCTGCGGATGATGGCTTCCCCCACCAGCGTCGAGATGGTCAGCACCTTTATTTTGGTGCACTCGGCGGCATTGGGCTTGAGCGGGATCGTGTCGGTGACGACCAGACTTTTCAGGCACGATGACTCGATGCGCTCGATCGCCGGACCCGAAAGCACCGGGTGGGTGCAGCTGGCGTGGACCTCTTTGGCCCCGGCATTCTTGACGGCAGTCGCGGCTTCGGTCAATGTTCCGGCGGTATCGACCATGTCATCTAATATCACGGCCACCTTGTTGCGGACGTCACCGACGACCGCCATCGCCTGGGCCTTGTTGGGGGCCGAGCGCCGCTTGTCGATGATGGCCAGATCGGCATCGAGGCGCTTGGCAAAGGCGCGGGCGCGTTCGACCCCGCCGGCATCCGGCGAAATGATGACGAGCTTGTCGTAGACGCATGATTTGATGTAGTCGATCAGCACCGGCGCCGCGAAGAGGTTGTCGACCGGAATATTGAAAAAACCCTGGATCTGCCCGGCGTGCAAATCGAGCGTGATGACGCGCTTGGTGCCGGCGACCGTCAGCAGGTCGGCCACCAGCTTGGCGCTGATCGGCACGCGCGGGGCGACTTTCTTGTCCTGGCGCGCATAGCCGTAATAGGGCAGAACGGACGTGATCCTTTTGGCGGAAGAGCGGTTGCAGGCGTCGATCATCAGCAGCAGTTCGACCAGGTTGTGGTTGACCGGCGAACAGGTGGATTGGATGATAAAAACGTCTTTCTGGCGGATATTTTCATCGATTTCAATCTGAATTTCGCCGTCGCTGAACGTTTTTACTTTGGCTCCACCCAACGGCTGGTCGAGGTACTGGCAGATCTTCCCGGAAAGGTCGAGGTTGGAATTGCCGCTGAATATGACCAGATCTCTCATCACCGCTACCGTTTTTTTTTGCTGAAGCTTCCCCGCCGAAAACCCGCCGTCCGGTCGTCGCGTGGAAAAAGGTTGTCCGTGCTATCGGCGACAGCAAAGGATTTTGGCTGGGGCGGGAGGATTCGAACCTCCGAATGCAGGAACCAAAGTCCTGTGTCTTACCGCTTGACGACGCCCCAAAAAATAAAATGATGCCGGCGGCTGGAAAGGTTACGCTTGGTCTCTCCGATCGCCTTCCGGTATCATCTTACCGACTGCCGGCGTCCTGAGCCGGGTCAGAAACAACGAGCCGTCGATTTGTCCCTCGAGGCCCCGCCGGGCGCGGCGGGCTGCTTTGTCATCGGCGAAAAGCGCAAAGACGCTCGAACCGCTGCCGGACATTGAAATGCCGAGCGCTCCGCGTCCTTCAAGGGCTTTTCTGGCCGCCCTGACCTGCGGATACCGGCTCAGCGTCACTGTTTCCAAGTCATTGCACAGGTGCAGCGCCGCATCGAAGGGTTGTTGTTTCAAATCGAAGTCTTTAAGTTTTTTTTTACACTTTGTCAATCCTAAATCCAGATTTTTGTAAACCTCGGCCGTCGATACGCTGATGCCGGGATAAATCAGCAGCACCCGATAAGGCGGCAACCGCCGGAAAGCCTCCAGACGCTCACCGATGCCGGTCGCCAGCGCCGGCTGCCCGAAAATAAAAAACGGCACGTCCGCACCGACCGTCAACCCCATTTTCTGGAGTTCCGGCCGCCGGAACGGATAGTTGAAAAAACGATTCAGTCCTCTCAAGACCGCTGCGGCATCGCTGCTGCCGCCGCCCAAACCGGCGCCCGCCGGGATCCTTTTGTCGATCGTGATCGTCACACCGGCCCGGTGCGGACGGCACCGCCGGGCCAGGTTCCCGAAAAAAACGTCGGCGGCGCGGTAAGTGGTATTGGCATCGTCAACGGGAATGGCCGGGTCCGAGCAGATGACCCGGATGCCGGTTCCACCGAGGTCCAGCCGGAGGTGGTCGGCCAGCGCCAGCGGGCACATCAGGGAAAACAGGGTATGGTATCCGTCAGACCGTTTGCCGGTGACCTGCAGGAACAGGTTGATCTTGGCCGGGGCGCTGATTCGAATCATGTGGGCCGTGTTCCCGCGGCGCAGATCCGGCGGACTTGGACGAATGCGTCACGGGGCAGGTCACTGCGGGCATGCGGGATTAATGAGGTATTTTTTTTTGGCGCGTCTTCACAACCGGGAAAGCCTGTCAGGATTTTTCCCTGACATAGGCGATCCGCAGGTCATAGAGAATGTTTTTGAGCATGTTTTCCTCGTCTTGGGTGAGATTGCCGCGCGTCTTTTCCGCGAGCATGCTCAGAATATCAATGGTTTGTTTGGCCATCGGCAGATTCTTCGACGGCCGGCCGGTCTCCGGGTCCTCGATGGCACCCAGGTGCAGCAGCGCCGAGGCGTTCAGGGAAAGAATAAAGGTCGGGAAGTTGACCGCCGGCAGCAGCATATCTTCGAGATCCTCGGCTCCGGTCCGGGCGGCGGCCTCCGGCCGGGACGCCCCCGTGGTCTCGCCGGCCGAGGGGCTGCCCTCGGGAATGTCCTCTTTGGATGTTTTTTCACTTTCTTCGCCGGAAAACAGGCGGCGGTCTTTTACGCTGAATCCTTTTTCTTCGTCCGGCATGTTGGCCTCCTGTCAAACGCCCTTGGCGTTCTGAACCTCACTGTGTGTGCAAAAAGGTTTATTTTTCGAGTTGACTCCCATGGTGCCCAAGAAACCGGAATCGGCTCGCTTCCGCAAAACCGGTGCGGCCTGTCACAATTCTAGCGGTGTCACCGTGTTGACCTGCGGCAGGGCCCGCAGTTCCTGCAGGGCGTCGGCCGGAATCGAGGTGTCCGTTCTGAGAAAGATGATGTTGTTCTCGCCGTCCTGGTCCTGACCCACCTGCATGCGGCTGATGTTGATGTTGTGCCGGCCGAGGGTGGTGCCGATACTGCCGATCGCCCCGGGTTTGTCCTGGTTGTAGATCAGGGCCAGGTGGCCCTCCGGGATCAGTTCGAGCCCGAAATTGTTGATCTTGACGATCCGCGGGTCGCTCTTGCCGAAAATGGTTCCGGCGACCGAGGTCGTCATGTCGGTGGTGACCACCCGCACCGACATCAGGTTGATGAAATGGTCCGACTCGGCGCTGGTGCTCTCGATGACCTTTATTCCCATTTCCTTGGCAATCACCGCCGAATTGACGAAGTTCACGGCATCCCTGACCATCGGGGTCAGCAGCCCCTTGAGCATCGCGGTGGTCACCGGCGACAGGTCCAGACCGTTGAAATCACCCTCGTAAATGACCTCGACTTTTTTGACCGGCCCCCTGGAAAGCTGGGCCTGGAGAAGCCCGATGCGGTCGGCCAGCGTAAGGTAGGGCCCCAGTTTCTTGAGCAGTTCACCGGTAATGGACGGGACGTTGACCGCGTTGATGATCGTGCCGTCTTTGAGGTAGGCGATGATCTGCTCGGCAATCGCCATGGCGACATTCGTCTGGGCCTCCAGGGTCGAGGCCCCTAAATGCGGCGTGCAGATGACCCGCTCGTGATTGAACAGCCGGCAGGCGCCCGGCGGCTCTTTTTCGAAGACGTCCAGCGCGGCGCCGGCGACCTTGCCGGAAGCCAGGGCTTCATCGAGCGCCTCTTCGTCCAGGATGCCTCCGCGGGCGCAGTTGATAAGCATCACGCCGTCCTTCATCAGTGCAAAAGCCTTCCGGTCGATCAGTTTTTCGGTGCCCTGCACCTTGGGAACATGGACGGTGATGATATCGGCGCTGCGGTAGAGTTCCTCCAGGCCGACGCTTTTATAGCCCGCTTTCTCGATCTGTTCCGGCAAAACGAAGGGATCGTGGACCATCACGCGCATCTTGAGTCCACGGGCGCGGTCGGCGACGATCGAGCCTATCTTTCCGAAACCGATGACGCCCAACCATTTATTGTAGACCTCGCGGCCCTGCAGCCGTTTTTTCTCCCACTTGCCGGCTTTGAGCGTGACGGTTCCGACCGGTATGTTGCGGCTGAGCGCCATGATCATGGCGATGGTGTGCTCGGCGGTCGTGATCACATTGCCGGTCGGCGTGTTCATGACGACCACGCCCCGCTTGGTGGCCTCCGGAATGTCGACGTTGTCGAGCCCGATGCCGGCCCGGCCGACGACCCTCAGTTTTGTCGCCGCCTCCAGAAGATCCTCGGTCACTTTGGTGGCGCTGCGAATCACCAGGCCATCGTATTGACCGATGATGCTCTTGATTTCTTCGGGGGCCAGTCCGGTGTTGACATCCACCACCAACCCGCCGTCCCGCATCATTTGAATCCCGACTTCACCCAGGTTGTCACTGACCAGTACCTTCATACTCTCCCCCCGTGTTGATGACTCCAATCGTTTTGCTTGATCCCTAAGAAAATGGAAACCTGAAGAGAAACTTGAAACTCGATACGTGATACGCGCAAATTGGTATTCCAAATCAATCTGAAACAATAATTGAAACGCCGAAGCCTGAACCTTTAACCCTTTATTCTCTCCCCCCCAGCCTTACTGGGCGACCAGCGCTTTGCGGAATTGAACATACCCGTCTCTGACCGCCGCGTAGGGTTCGATGGCGGCCGCTAAAATGGCCTCGTATTCACCCATCCGAAATGACAGGTCGTTCAGACGCCGGTAGCCTCCAACGGCCAGTGAAAGCCCATTCGGCTCGAGGTAGGTGATCGGATTGAGAAAGATATCGCCGGCGAAGCCGGCCGTATCTCGTACAGTGGAGGGCCCCAGGAGGGGCCATATGATGAAAAACCCGTTGCCGATGCCGTAGTAGCCCAGTGTCTGCCCCAGGTCCTCGTCGGTGATTTCCAGATTGAACATCTCTTTGCCCGCGTCGCCGAAGCCGAACACACCCATGGTCGTGTTGATGAAAAAGCGCGCGGTTTCCGTTCCAGCCCCCTTGAATTTTCCTTGCAACAAACAGTTAACAAGGCGCACGGGGGTCAGCACGTTGCTGAAAAAGTTGGCGACGCACTGTCGAATATCTTCCCGGAACACCTTGTTGTAGCCCTGCGTCACGGGTTTGAGCACCCAGAAGTAGAGCCGGTCGTTGAACCGGAAAACGACCCGGTTGATGGGCTCGAAGGGATCGGCTATCTTTACCGCCGGCCGGGCCTCATCCGGGGAAAAACCGAATTCATCATCGGTTGCCGGCGCCGATGCCCCGTCCTGCTGGTCGGCGGCCGGCCAGACTCCCGGCGCGGTCGCCGCCGGGCCGGAGTAGTCGTTTTGGGCGCGCACCGCACCGCTTGATATCAATATGGCGATGACCAGGACACGCACGGCCGCCCGGGCGACAGCCCCCGGTTTCGGGCGCTTGAATAAAATCGGCCGCAAGAGGCTCCGATGCGTCCGGCCGGCGAAGCCGGCGCCGGTGAAATCCCCCGCACAGGGTGCTGGCCGGCCGCTGCGCCGCAGGATGGTCATCGCCCCTTTCAGCGCCGGATTATTTTGCCGCGCGCTGTCACCCATTGGTTTTTTCCTGGTTTTTCTGCTCATCGATCTTTTGCTTCAGCCGATCGATGACCTGCGCGGCCGATTCTTTGTTGAACAGGTCGGAAAACTGGGTCTGGTAGTTCTGGACCAGGCTGACGCCTTCGACATACACGTCATAAATTTTCCAGTCGCCGTCCTTGAGCCACAGGTTGTAGTCGACATTGACATCACCGTCTTTCCTGGGGATCCTGGTCTTGACCTTGGCCTTCTTGCCGGAGTCTTCCACCACCTCCTCGAGGTAGTCGATCTTGAGTCCTTTGACGGTTCCGTCGATGCGTGACAAGTAGTTGTTGCCCAGAAACCTGGCGAACAGGTCCGTAAATTCCCGGCGCTGCGGCGGCGTGAGGCTTTTTTCCCAATGATACCGGCCGGCGGTTCGCTTGGCAATCAATTCGAAGTCGAACATGGCGTTGGTGACCGACCGGATCTTTTCGCGCAGCTCGTCCCGCCGGGCCGGATTATCGTACTGCGGGTCCTCGAGGATTTGGATCACCTTGTCAACCGGACCTTTCAGCGCATCGATCGGCGTTCCGGCCAACGCCGGCGCCGTCATTGCGAACCAAAGCAGGATCGAACAATACCAGAACCCATTTTTCACGGCCGCCTCCTCCTTCACCACCCCCGCTGTCGCGGCGACATGTCAGACCTTGCCGAACACGAATTTGCTGATCAACTCCTCGATATCCAGGGCCGACTCGGTTTCGGTTATCATCCCGCCTGGTTTGAGCGGCACATCCGATACGCCGGGGGAAAGCTTGATGTATTTGTCACCGATCAGGCCGGCGGTCTTGATCGACGCGATGACGTCCTCGCTCAAGACGATGCCCTTCAGGATCTTCATCCGGACCAGCGCCATCCAACGCTCCTGGTCCAGCGAAAATTCTTCGACCTTGCCGATCGGAACGCCGGCCAATTCCACTTCGGATCCGGTCTTGAGGCCCGCAATCGACTGAAACCGGGCCGTGACGGTGTAGTAATTGTCCCCGATGATTTCCATTTTGCCGAGCCGAATGGTCAGATACCCGACGCTAATGATGCCGATGAGCACGAACAGACCCACAGCAACCTCAACGGACCACTTTTTCATCTTTCCTCCTGTTGCGAGCAGACGCGGAAATCAAACATTTTCTCCTGGTTGGCTTCGGCCGTCGCCAGGATGCCGTCCATCGTATTGCCGCGCTGGACTTCGACGATGCCGACACCGACCGTGAAGCAGACCTCGGCGCCGGGCGGCGATACCAGGATCGTTTCGCTCTTGATCTGCCGACCGAGTTTGGCGCAGAAGGCCCGGGCCTGATCGCTGGTCGTGTTGGATAAGACCAGCAGGATCTTGTTCAGCCCATACCGCGAGCAGGTGTCGGTAATCCGGATGTGGCGCTGCAGCTGCAGGGCGAAATTCTTGAGTGACGTCTGACAGGCCTTGCGGCCCAGGGTCTCGTTGATCTGGTCGATGTTGCGGACCGTCAGCAGCACCATCGAAAAAGCGATCTGGTGACTCTGCAGCCGTGTCATCTCCTCGTGGAACTTGCGGTCGCCGGCCTGCTGGGACGCCAGTCCGGTCAGTTCGTCCCGGCGGCTTTCGAGCCCGCTGATGAATTGCTGGATCACCGGCTCGTTGGTGTATTGGATTTCATCGGGCGTGCCCTCGAAGAGGATCCGGCCGTCTTCCAGCATGGCGATGCGCTGGGAAATGTAGAAAATGTCGGGAATCTCGTGGCTGACGATGACCCCCGTAAACCCGAAGCGCTTCTGGTAATCCGCGATCATGCCGTGGACCACGCTTTTGCGGATCGGATCGAGCCCGGTCGTCGGTTCATCGAAGAGAACGATCTGCGGGTCGGTGATCAGGGCGCGGGCCAGCGCCACGCGCTTCTTCATGCCGCCCGAGAGCTGGGAAGGATATTCGTCGTCGATGGCCCGCAAATCGAGCTGCTCCATTTTCTGGTGCACCCGTCGTCGGATTTCTTCCCGCGGCAGGCCTGTCTTTTCCTTCAGCGGCAGGGCGATATTCTCGTAAACCGACATCGAATCGAAAAGGGCCGTGCCCTGGAACATGTAGCTGAATTTCCTTTTTAACGCCTCGCGCTCCTTTTTGCTGAAAGCCACCAGCGGCCGGCCGTCAAAAAAAATATCGCCCGTATCCTGCCGTATGAGACCGATCATGTGCTTCAGAAGCACGCTCTTGCCGACCCCACTCTTGCCGATGATCGAGGTGATCTGGCCGGCGTAAATTCTCAGGTTGATGCCGTTTAAGACCCGCTTTTCTCCAAAATTCTTGTGGACATCTATGAACTGGATCAAGGGATGGTCCATTTTTTTCTCACAGCAGAAAAGAGGTCAGCACGTAATCGGTCACGAGAATCAACACGCAGGACTGGACCACGGCCGATGTGGTAGAATAGCTGACCCCCTTCGCCCCCTGGCCATTCGACCGGCGGTGGGTATAATACCCGTGATAGCAGCAGATGGTAATGACCACCATGGCGAACACGACCGATTTGATGAACCCACCGGTGACATCCACCATGGCGACGCTCGATTCGACCCGCGAAAAGTAGATGCCCGAGCTGAGCCCCAGCAGAACGGAACCGGTCAGATAACCGCCGAAAATGCCGATGACATCGAAAATGGCGGTCAACAGGGGGAAACTGAGCAGCGCGGCGGCGATGCGCGGGCTGACAAGATACTGGATAGGGTCGATGCTCATCGTCTCCAGGGCATCGATCTGCTCGGAAATCCGCATGATGCCGATTTCGGCCGCCATGGCCGAACCGGCCCGCGCAATGATCATAATCGCCGTCAGCACCGGGCCCATTTCGCGCACCAGCGTCAGGGCCACGGCCGATCCGAGCGAGCCGGCGGAGCCGTATTTGACCAGGACGTAATAGCCTTGCAGGCCCAAGACCATGCCGGTGAAGGCGCCGGTCAGGCAGATAACGAAAATCGACTTCGAACCGATGAAATAAATCTGCTGGGCTGTTTTGGAAAAAATGGTCGGGAGCGAAAAAATCCGGACGAAGCTCTGGACGAAAAAAATCATGACGGCCCCCATCTCCCGCACCAGGTCGATGCAGTAGCGGCCCAGGGCCGCCAGTGGTGAGGCGATGGATGCTGTCCGGTTCATCAAGAGTTTTCCTGCCCGTGGATGAGATGGTTCCGAGACACTGGCGGCAAAATAAAGTATAAATATATATATGGATAGCCGCGCTATGTCAAGTTAGCAATCTGTGAACGGGGCTCGATCGGCACCGTTTCAACCTGGTGCCATGGCCATTCAAATGCGCCTCTAAAGGTTGAAGAGCGTCTCGTGACGCGCTATCATGAGGAAATTTCTTCAGGCCGGCACATTAAAGGCAAAACGCCGCTCGGACCGGCGAATCGGTAGTGTCGACAGGACGGCAGACTTTTTTTAACAACCCGAGACGGCCCCAGGGGGCCTTAAGCGCCGGCAAAATTTAATTCGAGCCCGAAATTTTCAGGTCGATACGATGATCAGCGTTGAAAATCTCTCGAAGAGATTCGGAGAGCATGTCCTTTTCCAGGATGTCGCTTTCCAGCTTAATTCCCGCGAACGGTTGGGACTCGTGGGCCGCAACGGCCACGGCAAAACCACCCTTTTTCGCATCATCGGCGGTGAGGAGGAGCCCGACGAGGGCCTGGTCAACATCCCCAAAGGCTACCGCATCGTTCACGTCCGGCAGGCGATAGACTTTTCGCGCGACACCATCCTGGAAGAAGCCGCCACCGGCTTGCCGGCCGACGGGAGCGACCAGCTCTGGCGGGCCGAAAAAATTCTGGCCGGCCTCGGATTTTCGGAAAAAGATTTGCAACGGTCCCCGCACGAGTTCTCGGGCGGTTTCCAGGTGCGTCTCAACCTCGCCAAGGCGCTGGTGGCCGAACCCGATCTGATCCTTTTAGACGAACCGACCAACTACCTGGACATCGCCTCCATCCGCTGGGTGGCGCGTTTTTTTCTCTCCTGGCCGCGCGAGCTGATGCTGATCACCCACGACCGCAGTTTCATGGACAGTATCGTCACCCACACCATGGGCATTCACCGGCGCAACCTGCGTAAAATCACCGGCGCCACGGAAAAATATTACGCCCAGATCGCCCAGGATGAGGAGGTGCACGAAAAAACCAGGGTCAACGACGAGCGGCGCCGCAAGGACATCGAGCTGTTCATCTCCCGCTTCCGCGCCAAGGCCCGTCTGGCCAACATGGTTCAATCGCGCATCAAGACCCTGCAAAAGATGGAGAAACACGACAAACTCGAAAAAATCAAGTCGCTCGGTTTTTCCTTTCGCGCCCGGCCGTTTGCCGGGCGCCAGATGCTGACCGCCCAGGATCTTTCTTTTGCCTACCCGGGCCAGCCGCCCCTGATCCGTGGCTTCGGCATCACGATCGCTAAAAACGACCGGATCTGCGTCGTCGGGCGCAACGGCCGCGGCAAGACCACGCTTCTCAAATTATTGTCCGGCGCCCTCTCGCCCCAGACGGGCAGCATCCGCTGCAACCCTCAAGTTATCCCCGGCGCTTTCGAACAGACCAACCTGAAAACGCTGGTGGACGCGCGCACCGTCGAGGAGGAAATCCTGTATGCCGATCCGGAAATCGGCCGTCAGGCCGCCCGCAACATCTGCGGTGCAATGATGTTCGAGGGCGAAGCCGCCCTGAAAAAAATCGCGGTGCTGTCCGGCGGCGAGAAAAGCCGGGTCATGCTCGGCAAACTGCTGGCCACGCCGGTCAACCTCCTGCTGCTGGACGAGCCCACCAACCATCTCGACATGGAATCCTGTGACGCGCTGCTGGCCGCGCTCGACAACTTCGAAGGGGCGGTGGTCATGGTGACGCACAACGAAATGTTCCTGCACGCCCTGGCCGGGCGCCTGGTGGTGTTTCAGGCGGAGGGCATCGAAACCTTCGAGGGCGGCTACGCGCGTTTCCTCGACCGGGGCGGGTGGCGGGAAGAGGCCCTGGCCGATCCGGCACCCGCCGGCGGGCCCGCGGAGGAGCGCAAACCCGAAAAGGTCAACAAGAAGGCGTTGCGGCGGCGGCGCTCCGAACTCCAGGCGGAGCGCGCCCGCGTGTTGCGGCCGATCGAGCGCGAGGCCGCCCGGATCGAAAACGAGATCGACGCGCACGAAAAGCGGCTGGAAGTGCTGACGGTGGACATGCAGACCGCCAGCCAGAGCGGCGATGGGACGAAAATAACGGCGCTTTCCCAGGCCATGCACGCCTGCCGGGCGGCCATCGACCGCCTTTTCGAAGACCTCGAGCGCCAAAGCGAGGCCCTCGAGGAAAAAAAACGCGCCTTCGATGAAAAGCTGAAGGATAGCTGAGCCGGGCTCGCCCGAGAAAGCCCGTGTTTCTCACATGGCGCCCGATTGAAAACTCCCCCCGGAGTATACATCCTCCCCCCGGTCCGCGCCCGTCAAGGGGGATTATGCCGACCGACGCCGCTCAGACGGCTTTCAACCGCCTGCCCCGGCGCATCAACACCAGGTAGACCATCCCGGCAAACAGAATCGACGGCAGCGAGCCTCCCAGGCTCGTCAGCTTGACGGTCAGCCAGTAGAGGGCGAAGCCGCTGAACCAGGCGGCAATGGCGGCCTTGTTGAAGCCGCCGCCGTACCAGTATTCGCCTTCCACGGCATAGAGGGCATTGAGATCCAGCCGCCGTTTGCGGATCAGAAAGTAGTCCGTCAGGACGACGCCGAAGAGCGGCACGAACATGGCGCCGATGAAGAGCAGGAAGTTTTCGTAGTGCTCCATCGGAAACACCAGCGCCACCAGGATGGCGAGAATCCCGGCCGCCCACATGATGGTCGTCGCACCGAACCGGCGCGATATGTTCAGCATCGAGCAGGTCGCCGAATAGACATCCGGAAAATCGGAGGTGATGCTCGAGAAGATCACCATGACGAGGGCCGGCAGCGCCAGCCCGACCCGCCCCATGATCTCCAGGATCAGGGCCGCCGGATCGACCGCGCCGGTCGCCAGCGCCGCCATCAAGCCCAGCAGGTACATCCAGGAGGAGATCAGGAAATAGCCCCACCAGGTGCACCAGAAGGCCGGCGCCCCTTTTTTGGCAAAGCGTGCGTAGTCGGCCACCAGCGGCATCCACGAGATTGGCATGGCGATCACCAGGTCCAGACCGACCATAAATGGCATCCCCTGCGACTTGGCTGTAAAAATCCTGGCGCCGAACTCGCCGACCGACAGCCAGGTCATCGGAAGGAGCACCAGCAGCAGGGCGATCACCGCGGCGGTCTGCATGAATTTCCAGATCGTCTTGCCGGTGCACAGCGCCCACAGCAGCGTGCCGAGTCCGATCGCCACGATCCAGAACTGATCGGTGGCCAGCAGCCCGCCGGCCGAGGCTCCCAGCACGGCCCCGGCGCGGCCTCCGATGATGAGCATGATCGAGGCCCAGCCGATCAGCTGGATGATGTTCAAAACCGCCGCCAGGTTGGACCCACGGATGCCGAAGGCCGGCCGCACCGACACCATCGACATGATGCCGTGGTCCGATCCGATCATGCCGCCCATGGCCATGAAAGTGTTGCCGATAAGGTGCCCGAGAAGAATAACCCCCACACCGGCCCAAAAGCCCATGGGCGCCAGAAACCCGCCGGCCCAGATTTCCGCCAGCGAAATGCCCACGCCGGCCCACAAGAGGAAATAATCGAATCCGACCAGGTTCCTGTCCTCGATTTTGACCGCTTCGATGTTCATCCGCTCCCCCCTCACCGCCCGTGCTCTCGCTTCGTTTGTGTGCCTCCGTTGCGACATAAAAAAGCCGACCCGGTGGGGGTCGGCACGCGTTTTTGTCCTTTTCCTCCACCGGCATTGCCCGGATCAGGTTCGACGGTCGGCCCCCTGCCCCAGAGACCCTCTCAGCCCGGTTTCACCAAGCTCCCGAAGACATTCAAAGTTTTATTAATAGGGATATAGATAATGGGTATTGCGTCATGGGTCAAGGAGATAATCGTTTGTAAATATCAAGAGCAAAGCAGATGGCCCTTCCGACGTCGATCATCTTTGCCGGTGATAAAACCGTGATCACTGATCCGATCTTTACTTTTGAAACAGTCTGCAGGTGATCGCAGTTCACGGCACACTTCCGGGGCATGCCGTCGGCGGTCGACAACGGTACCTCGGACGGAATGTCACGGATGGTACTCGTAATGGGAGCGATGGTGACTTCACCCAGATATTCCAACACGGAATCCCGGGTCAAAATAAGAACCGGCCTCTTTTTATCCGGCCGTACGAACGTGTACCACCGTATCTCGCCGTGTTTCATTCATCGTCCCAGGTCTGTTCCATTTCCCAAACCGAAAACTCATCGGAAGCTACCGGGTGTCGTTCATATCCTCGACGGTGCTGGCGCTCCAATTGCTCGAGGTTATAACGGGCGAGCGTCTCGCGCAGGGCCTGTCGCGTAAACGCCGATCGACTCGTATGAAGCAGCTTCGACACGCGGTCAACCGCTTCAACAAGGTCATCATCGAGCGTCATCTGAATAGTTCTCATAACCACAGCCTTTATGTAGATCGTTATAGCTATAATTATCCACATTCATGGTCCTGTCAAATCATTTTATTCGGCCTCCCAGTCTGCCAGCTTCACCTGCGGCGACGGCATCTTTCTGAACGCTTTCAGGGCCGCGCGCTTCACCCTTGGTTCGGGATCGGCCAGGCCGGCGTCGATATCCCACTTGAAAGCGGCCAGTTCCTGCGACGCGAGACCCGCCAGCTCCTTGAAGGCCAGCTCGCGGAGGCGCGCGTCCGGGTCCGTGAGGAGTTTGCGGAAAGCGGGCTCGTGATGCTGCAGCCCGCCGATCATCCCGAGCAGGATCAGGGCATCGGACCGCAGCTCGTCTGTCGCGCAGGCCAGCACGCGCCGGTATTCCTCGGCCACCACCCGCCGTTGGTCCGCAAACCGCCACAGGTTGTAGAGAATGCCGCGTCTCTGTTCGAGGGACGCGTGGTGGAGCCGGTCAATGAGAAGACCCAGGATGCGGTCGTCCTCCAGGTTCGACAGCGCGTTCACGGCCGCCTGCTGAACCTGCGGGTCCGGGTCGTACAGACAGTCGATCAGGACGATGGCGGCCGCGGCATTGCCCCGCCATCCCAGGGCGAAGGCGGCCGCGGCCCGCGTCACCGGGTCGGTGCTTTTCAGGGCCGCGATCAGCTTTTCGATCAGCTCCTGCGGCGCCCGGAGAAAGGAGGCCGTCACGCTGAGCTGGATGGCGGCATCGTGGCGCACATCTTCGTCTTCCTTAGGATCGGTCAACAGGCGAAAGAGCGGCCAGACGACATCCGGCCCGGCGAATCCGCCCAGCAGCATCATGATCTCGCGCTTGAGGTCCGGTTCGCCCAGCTTGAGGGCCTGGAGAAGCAGCGGCACGGCCTGGCTCCGATCCTCGAGCAGGCGCTGCGGGTCTTCGATGTAGGCGCGCGCTTTTTGCTGCAGGCGCTCCCGGGATTGAAACAAGATCACGTTGTTCGTTTTCATGCTGTCGGAGAACCGGTCGGTGCCCGCGCCGTAACCGCGTCGGGACATTGGTGTTGACGCGCATGGTGCCATGTTGATCGGCCGCCAGTATCCGTGAAACCGCGGCGCGTGTCAACGGTCGCCGCTACCGGCCCGGCGGATCGCTTTTGGCCTTGACCGGCTGCGCTTTTGGTGCCAAAGGTGTCACACGGGAAATCTGGAGGGGTGGGCCGGACGGTATCGGCCGCCCGAGCCGCGGATGTTTCTTTTGGGGAGGCCGGCACGATGAGATTTCGCTCCGCTGTAGTGGTGATTAGCCTGGTGCTTTTGGTTTTCCAGGGCTGCGCCTATGTCAACATCCGGACACCTTACGACACCGATCTCAACCGGACCGCGCTGGGGTCGAAAACCGGGACCGCCGAGGCGTACAGCCTGCTGTGGCTGGTGGCCTGGGGGGATGCCAGTTACAGCGCCGCCGCCCGGAACGGAGGAATCACGGTCATGAATCATGCCGACCAGGAAGTCGTGCAGGTCCTCTTCGGCCTCTACACCCGATGGCGCATCGTGGTTTACGGCGATTGACCGCCGGCCGGCGAAAGCGATGGAACCGCGCAAAGTTGCGAAAATGTTCGAGTTGAAACGACTCGGTTTTGTGTGCCTGGCCGCCCTGGCCGCGCTCCTGTCGGCCGGGTGCGGCGCCGTCGTCACAAATGGCCATGCAGCTCTGGTCGGTGCCGTATACACCCGCGTCAAATACCCCCTGACGAGCGATCTCGACCGGACACCGGCCGCCGAGGCCGCCGGCAGCGGAAAAATCATCCGGATCAAGGAACCGGTTTCCGGTTACGGCATCTATGCCGAATTCAATTCCAATGCCCTCGGTGAGATTGCCAGGCTTCACGGGCTCAACACGCTGCACTATGCCGATGCCGAGCGATTGAGCATCCTCGGTATCTGGCGCCACGACGAGATCACCCTCTACGGCGAAAAATAACCAGCACCCGGCCGGTATCCCGGCGGCCGCGGTGGTCATCCCGCTGGGCGAAGCGCTCTACCGCCGGATGCCGGCTCCGGCGGCCGGCCGGTGCTGAGCTGATTGCCGGCACGCGGGGTCAAAACGCTTCTCGCACCTGCCGGACGGCCCCGACCGCCGACAAAAGGCATTGACGGCAAGGCGATTTTTCGACTATCCTTGTCGCCGCTTGAAATCGGAGACGCAGACCCGCGCGGACTTTTCCCTCATGCAGAAAAAAGATGTGCCTCAGGACGTCGGCCTCAACCGCGGGAAGACGGAAATCACCTATGCGGTCGATGAAGACGGCACCTATGTTCAGGCCCCCAGCCTCGGGTGGGAGCCGAAGAACGTCGCCAATCAGCAGGCCTGGGAGCAGATTCAGCACGAGATCGCCACGGAATTCGAGCGGGTCCGGGCCGGCACGCGCAGCCCGCTGGCCTATCACATGGTCCGCAACCTGATGGACGTCGGCCTGCTGGCCGGCTATGCCGGGCTGCCCCGCTGGCGGGTGCGCCGCCACCTGAAGCCGGCCGGGTTCAGGCGTCTCGACCGCGGCCTGCTTGCGCGCTATGCCGACATCTTCGGCATCTCCTGCGAAGCGCTTCAGAAAATTCCCGACGCCGCGGAATCATCGATGCATGTGGACTGACACCGAGATAAAAATTCCCTTCACCCACCGGCAGGCGGCGCACTGCGAATCCGGCGTCGCCGCCAACCTGCTCTCCCACTACGGGCTGGCTCTCAGCGAACCGCTGGCCTTCGGGATCGGCGGCGGGCTTTTCTTCGGCCATTTCCCGTTCATCCGGCTCAACCACCTGCCCCTGACCACGTTTCGAGCCGCAAACGGCCGGATCATCAACCGGGTGGCTGCGCGATTGAACGTCAAGATCAAGTGGGAAAAGTTCCGCAGCCCTGAAAACGCCATGGCCGCCCTAGACCGCAAGCTCGAAGAGCGGACGCCGGTCGGCTGCCGGACCGGGGCTTATTGGCTGACCTACTTTCCGCGCCGCTACCGCTTTCATTTCAACATGCACAACCTGGTCGCCTACGGCCGCAGCAACGGGGACTACCTGATCAGCGATCCCGTGTTTCCGGAACCGGTCACCTGCGCCAAAAAAGATCTGAGCAAGGCCCGTTTCGCGCATGGCCCCCTGGCGCCCAAAGGCAAAATGGTCTACGTAACCTCGATTCCCGACCGCATCGACCTGCGCGGCGCGATCATCAAGGGAATCAAGGCGGTGTGCAACGCCATGACCCGGGCACCGCTGGGACTCATCGGCGTCAAGGGCATCCGCTACCTGGCCGACAGGCTGCAGCGCTGGCCTCAGAAACTGGGCCCGGAAAGGGCGGCCCTCAATATAGGCCACCTCATCCGCATGCAGGAGGAAATCGGCACCGGCGGCGCGGGTTTCCGCTTTCTCTATGCGGCTTTTCTCCAGGAAAGCGCGCCGGTGCTCGATGAAAGCCGGCTGCTGGCGTTGTCGCGGAAAATGACGGACGTCGGCGACCAGTGGCGCGAATTCGCCCTCATCGGCTCGCGCATCTGTAAAAACCGCGCCTCGCACGCCGAAACCTATCCGGCCATGGCGACCATCCTCAGGGACTGCGCCTCCCGGGAAGAGCATCTGTTCGAAGAGTTGAGAGCGGCGGTTTCCTGACCTGCAGGTGCATACCGAACCCAAACAAAACATCTCTATGGACACGATGGCCCTGAAAGAGCGGCTCAAAGAAATCCTGGTGACCGAACTCGACCTCATCGATGTGGCGCCGGCGGACATCGACGACGACGAGCCCCTGTTCGGCGACAAGTATGGGCTCGATTCGGTCGATGCGATCGAAATCGTCTACCAGGTCAAAGAAAATTTCGGGGTCGAAATCCGCGACATGAAAGAGGGGCGGCCGGCCCTACAATCGATCAACACCCTGGCCGCCTTCATCGAAAAAAGACGGGCGGCATGAAGCGTCTGCGGCCCGTCGCCATCACCGGCATGGGGTGCCTGTGCGCCGCCGGCCTCGACGTGCCGCAATGTGTCGACTCGCTGTTCAGGGGCCGGCGGCACCCGGCCCCGCCCACGCGCCTGGCCATCGCCTCGCCGCCCGCCCATCCGGTTTTCGAGATCACGGAGCCTTTTTATCACCCGAGCCGGTTTCGGCAAACCTGCCGCCTGCGCAACAGCCAGATGGCGCTGACGGCGGTAGCAGAAGCGCTGGCAGACGCCGGTTGGGACCGCGCGCGGCTGGGCAGCGAGCGCGTGGGGGTCTGCATCGGCTCTTCGGTGGACGAATCCATCGGCAGCCGCGTGCTGCGGCAGTCGGTCCCGCCGGCGGACGTTCCCGTGATCACGCCCGATCACCGCTTTCTCATGAGCAACCCGGCGGTGCACATCGCCCGCGAGTTCGACCTGTCCGGCCCGCGCCAGACGGTGGTGAACGCCTGCGCCGCCAGCGCCGATGCCATCGGTCTGGCGGCCGCGTGGATCCGAAGTGGAATCTGCGATGCCGTCATCGCCGGCGGGGTCGACGAGCTGTACCCGGTAACCTACAACGGTTTCATTTCCTTGATGAATTCCGACCGCGCGCCCTGCCGGCCCTTCGATGCCGGGCGCAACGGGCTGAACCTCGGCGAAGGCGCCGCCATGATGATCCTTGAAGCCGAAGAATCCGTCCGCCGCGGTGTCCGGCGGCCGCGCGCCTACCTGCTGGGATACGGCACGGCCAGTGATGCCTACCACTTCACCTCGCCGCACCCGCAGGGTAAAGGCCTGCGGCTGGCTCTAACCGAGGCCTTGCAGGCCGGCGGCTTTGCGCCGGCCGACATGGCGTTTATCAATGCCCACGGCACCGGCACCCTGGACAACGATCGCATCGAAGCCCACCTGTTTCACGAGATGTTTGCAGATGCACCGTATTTTTCGACCAAAGGCCTGGTCGGCCACACGTTGGGGGCAGCCGGCGCCATCGACGCCGTTTTCACCGTCGCCTGCCTTGAGCGCGGGGAAATCCCGCCCAGCGCCGGATTTTCGACACCCGATCCCGACATGCCGACGTCACCGGTCGCCGAAGTGACGGCCATCACCGGCAGCATCGCGCTTTCGGACACCCTGGCATTCGGCGGCACCAATTCGGCGCTCGTTCTGGGGACGACGATTCGGTGAGCGCGGCGGCGATTATAACCGGCATCGGTGCCGTGGGGGGATTCGGCTGCGGCGTGGCGGCGCTGGCCGCGGCCCTGCACGCCGGTACCGCCGGTCCGGCCGGGGTGTTCAAGGTCCGCACGGCCCACGTGCAGGCCGATGTCGACGCCTTGCTGGCGGACATCGCCCCGCTGGCCGATTTTGTCCCCAAAAAAGCGCTGCGGCGGATCGACCGCTTCACGCGCCTGGCGCTGCTCGGCAGCTGCCTGGCTCTCGCGGATGCCCGGCTGGACGAGAAGCGCCGCGGCCGAATGGGCATCATCGTCGCCACCGGTTACGGGTCCACCTGCGACACTTTCGATTTTCTGAACACAACCGTCGACGAAGACGATCCCTGCCGCTCGCCGATCCGGTTCGCCAATTCGGTCCACAGTGCCGCGGCCGCCCACATTTCCGCCTTTCTGAACGAACACGGCCCCACGCTCACGATCAATCAGTACGACATGTCCGTTCCGCTGGCATTCCTGACGGCCTGCCAGTGGCTCACCGAAGACCGGGTCGATTCGGTCCTGGTGGGCGGGACGGATGAATTCTCGCGGGCGATGGGCTATTACTCGCAGCACTTGAAAGACGGAGATCATCCCGCCGCCGCGTCCGCACAGGCGCCGGTCGGCGAGGGCAGCGTATTTTTCGTCCTCGAAAAAAAACCGGCGGGCCCCCGGGGCTATGCCCGCATCTGTTCCGCCGCGGTCGGTGGACCGGGGAACGAATCCATCACCGTGCCGTCGGGGGCGAAGCTGATCGTCAATGCCAGCGCCCCGCGCACGCTGCAGCCCGAAAAAGACCGGCCCGCCGTCTCCTTTACCCACCTTTACGGGCGTCTGCCGGTCGGATCGGCCTTTGACATCGCCGTGGCCGCGATCCTGCTCGAAAACGGGCCACACGGCCCGCCCGATCCCGCCGGCCGACGGCAAAAGACACCCCTTCTGTGCGCAGCCCGGAGAGATGATCATCGGGACATCGGCTGCCTCACCCACGGCATCGCCGGCGACAGCGGATTGGTGGTGCTGGCGGCGCTGGAAATATGACCCTCTCCCCGGCTCTGGAAAAACCCGTCGAAACAGCGGCGGCGCCGGTGCTCACACGACCGTCAGCAGCATGAAGCAGTGCGAAAAACGTCCGCTTTCAGGGATGAAACACAGCAGCTTCTGCCCTTTTTGTAAATTCCCCGCGTGGAAAATCTCCTCCAGGATAATGAACATGGCCGCGCTGCCCGTGTTGCCCTTGGTGGCCAGGTTGGTGAACCATTTTCCGTAAGGGATTTCGAATCCGATGCGCTGCATCTCCTCGTAGAACCTGGGCCGGAAATAGGCCGAGGAGTAGTGCGGCAGAAACCAGTCGATCTCATCCGGTGTTATTCCGCGTTTGGCCGCCACGGCCGAGAGCGCCCGGCCCATTGTGCCGACGATATGCTTGTCGAGCAGCTTGATGTCCTGGCGCACCGCGAAGAGATAGGGTCTCGATTCGGGACCGATGTCCTCGGTCTCCCGCCAGCCGATTGCGCGCCCATCCTCTGTTTTGATGCCGCCCGAATACATGCAGGTTTCCAGCTGGCCGGCGTAGGAACAGTGCTCGATCCAGTTGATTTTGAGCGCTGGCCGTTCAGGGGACGGCCGATCGGACAAAAACACGGCCCCGGCGCCGTCCGAGAGCATCCAGCGTAAAAAATCGGCGTCAAAAGCGCGAATCGGCTGGCGCGCCACATCGGTTTCTTCGGCTTCGGTGAGATACGGCGCCATGAATTCGGCCCGCATGAAAGAGGCCGCCAGTTCGGAGCCGGTCGCCACCGCGTTGGCGGACAGGCCGGCGGCTACGTTCATGAAGGCGAATTTCAGGGCCGTCATGCCGCAGATGCAGATGCCGGCGGTCGTCACGGCTTCGCATTCGTCTATCCCCAATTCGCCCAGCACCATCAGCGCATGGCCCGGGAACAGCAGGTCGGGGCAGGTGGTGCCGCAGCACAGGCATTCGATGTCCGCCGGGCTGAAGCCGGCGTAAGGTTTCAATCCGCGGATGGCGGCGGCCGTCAACTCGGCGTTGGTGTGGGTCAGGCGCCGGCTGGCGGCATCGAGCGCATAGTGGCGCGTCTCGATCTTGTTGTTTCGCAGCACGATCCGCTTGGCCCGCGAGGCCGCACCGTTGATCCGGCCCAGGACATCCTCGATGGCATCGTTGTCGACCGGCTCGTTGGGTAGAAATGCGGCAATGTCGTTGATAAAGACGTCCATTGAAAGCCTTTCTTCTTCAGTTCTTCAAATGCCCGATGAATTTCTGCAGCAGGCCCGCGTAGGCCTGATAAAATTCCTTCTCCGCCATCCGCGTGGGGATCACGGCGTTGGTGAAGGTGTAATAATCCAGGTCGTGAACGGTGATTTTGGCGCGCCATTTCTCGTAGAGCGGTGTTCCGGGAATCGGCGTGAGGATGGCCGGCAGCGGCAGGTCGATGTCATGGGAATCGACGAAGTGTTCGAGCGCATCAAAATCCGCGGCCGAATAGTCCGGCGCGACGATGAAATCACCGATGATGCGGATGCCGAGCTTCTTGAGTATCGCCATGGCCGCGATATTGGTGGCGACCCTGGTGCGCTTGTTAAGCTGCGCGAGGCGCTCGTCACTGATCTCCTCGAAGCCGATGACCGCCGCCGCCAGGCCCGCCTGCCGCCAGAGTTGGAAAAGATCCGGGTGCCGGACAACGGTGTCGGCGCGCACGTCGGCCACGATGTGTTTTTTGAGACCGGCCGCGATGATCCGCCGGCCCAGCGCTTCGGCGATGGCCGCATCACCGAAGGTGTTGGCGTCCACCAGACGGATCAGGGGCACGTCTTCGAGCAGGCGCATGTCACGCAGGACGGCCTCGATGCCGTGCGCCAGGTAGCGGCCGCCGGTCTTGGCCGGAATCGAGCAAAAAAAACAACGGTGGGTGCATCCGAAGGCAGTGGCCACGAATCCCACTTTCCCGCCGACGCCGCTCATCACGTATTTGTCGCGGTGCCGCGCCACCAGGTCGTAGCGCGGGGCGGCGTCATCGACCAGGTCCGCGGCCGTGTAGTTTCGCGCCTGAAAAGACAGGGGCCGCCCGGGACGGGTGGCGGCCACACCGGGGATACCCCCGCCCGCGGCACCCTGCGCAAGCGCGTCCACCAGGTCGCGAAAGCTCAACTTACCCAGCCCCGTGACCACATAATCGATCCCATCGCGGTTGAAGTAGTCCGGATCGCAGGTGGCATGATGCCCGCCGGCGACGACCACCGGGTTGAAACGCCGCTTCACGTCGGCCGCGATTTTCACTACCGCATTGGCCTCGCAGGTCACCCCGGTGATGCCGACCACATCCGGCGCAAACCCGTCAAGCTCGTCTGTCAGCGCCTGCGGATCGGCCTTCAGATCGGCGATGCGCACCTCGTGCCCGCCCAGGTTTCCGGCGATGGTTTCCAGGGCCAGCGGCTCGCCCCTGAAGATCATCTTGATCGAGTCGATGCCGTAAGCCTCCTCCGGAATGCTGCGGCCGCTGTTGGGCGGATTCACAAGCAGTATTTTCATAAAATCGATAATATCCTTTCACCGATTCGACTGCCGCAATCCCGCCCCGGGCGGGACTAACGGGCTCAACCGGCTAACGGGCCAACGGGCTCAACCGATCTTTTTTGTTTCCCGTTGATCCCCGTTAGGTTATATATACACACAAAAAAAACCTTCTTACATGTCCCGATCCGAAAAATCAACCTCGCTGAAAGCTTGATTCATGTCGAAAAAACGGCCGGAGCGACCGCTCGCCGTGCGGCAGCTGCGAAAGACCTACCCGGGCGACACCGCGCCGGCGCTGCACGATGTGGACCTGCAGGTGGATACCGGCGAGGTCCTGGGCCTGCTGGGTCCCAACGGCGCCGGCAAAACCACGGCGATCTCCATCATGAGCACCCTGCTGCGGCCCGACAGCGGCGAGGTGACGATCTGCGGCATCGACATTTTCAAACAGACCCGGCGTGCCAAGCGGCATTTTGGTTTGGTTCCGCAGGAAATCGCCCTCTACCCGAGCCTGACCTGCCGCGAGAACCTGCGCTTTTTCGGCCGACTGGCCGGTTTGAAGGGCAGCACACTCAATGACCGCATCGAGGAGTGCATCGGACTGGTCGGCCTGACGGCCGGCGCCGGCAAACGCGTGGCCACCTTCTCGGGCGGCATGAAACGACGCGCCAACATCGCCGCCGGCATTCTGCACAATCCCGAACTGCTGTTTCTGGACGAGCCGACGGTCGGCATTGACGCCCAGTCGCGCCACATGATCCTGGAGATGCTGGCCGGGCTCGCCCGCCAGGGAACCGGCATGATCTACACCACCCACTACATGGAGGAAGCCCAACGGTTGTGCTCGCGGGTGGCGATTATCGACCAGGGCGGGATCATCGATCAGGGTCCGCCGGCGGAGTTGATCGCTCGGCAGCCCGGCTGCAAGGACCTGGGCGGGCTTTTTCTGCGTCTCACGGGCAAACAGCTGAGGGATTGAATATCAATGACACGGCTGCCGGCCGCCATAGTGAAGGAACTGCTGCTTCTCAGCCGCGACAGGGCCGGGCTGCTGGTTCTTTTTCTCATGCCGGCCGTGCTCGTCATCGTGGTCTCGCTGGTCCAGGAAAACATTCTCAAGGTGACCGGCGAAACCGCCATCCGGGTCCTGTTTGTCGACCATGACCGGCAGCTGCTGGCCGAGGTCATCGAAAGTCAGCTGCGCCGCTCGGGCAACTTCGCGATCGAAAAGGAAGTGGGCGGGCGGCCGGTGGACGAAGAGTCCGCCCGCGCCGCGGTACAGGACGGCGAGTTTCAGTTTGCGGTGGTCATCCCCGCCGGCGCCACCGTGGCCGTGCAAAGTCGGGTCAAGCGGCAGATTACGACCGCCTTTGGCCCCGGCGACGGCGTCGACGGCGAAGATTCCGGGATGACGCACGTGACCATTTTCTTCGATCCGCTGGTGCAGGGGACGTTTCGGGCTTCGGTGACCAACGCACTCTATAGAATCCTGCTCACCCTCGAACTGGAGCTGAAGGCGCAGGCGGTCTCCGAGATCATGGCGCAACAGGTGTCGCCCATTCTGCCAAACTCGCCGGACCCAAGGGGCGCGCCGCTACTTGGCCCGGCGCTGCCCCAGCCGACCCCGGAGTGGGGCCGCCGGCGGGTGATGGAAATCGATGCCCGGCAGGCGGCAAGCGGGAACACCGTAAAGCTACCCTCCTCGGTTCAGCAGAACGTGCCGGCCTGGGCCCTTTTCGGCATGTTTTTTATCGTGGTGCCGATGGGCGGGGCCCTGATCAGGGAGAAACAGGAGGGCACGCTGCTGCGCCAGATGAGTCTTCCGGTGTCCTATCTGACCATTCTGGCCGGAAAAGTCTGCGCCTATGTGCTGGTCGGCTGCATCCAGTTCGCCCTCATCCTAGTGGTGGGAAAATTCGTATTGCCGCTCCTGGGAGCGCCGGTGTTGGAGATTGGATCGGCCCCCCTGGCCATCGCCGTCGTCGTCATCGCCGCCGCCTTGGCCGCCGCCGGCTGCGGGATCCTGCTGGGGACACTCGCCCGCACCTACGAGCAGGCCTCCATGTTCGGCGCCGTATCAGTGGTGATCGCGGCCGCCGTTGGCGGCATCATGGTGCCCGTGTATGCCATGCCCCAACCGATGCAGCAGATCAGCCGGTTTTCGCCGCTGGCCTGGGGGCTGAACGCCCTGGTCGACGTGTTTGCGCGCAACGGCAGCCTCCGCAGCGTTTTGCCGCAAGCAGCCCTGCTGCTGGTGTTCTTTGCCGGCACCGTCCTGCTGAGCCGGCTCATTTTCGGCCGGCGCGGGCCTACCGGTCGATAAGAAAAAACGATACTTGATGCTTGAAACTCGAAACTCGCCACTCGTAGCCCGTCATCCGTAATTCGTGCGCACACCGGCCTTCAGCGGTCAACCAGGGCCATCATCTGCTCACTGTAACGCGCTCCGGTCGCAGCGCCCGGCGGCAGAGCCTCATCCAGCCGTTTAATCTCGTCATCAGCGAGCTTCACTGCAGCGGCGGCAACATTCTCTTCCAGGTAACGGCGCCGCTTGGTGCCGGGAATGGGGACGATATCCTCGCCCTGATGCAGCAGCCACGCCAGCGCGACCTGCCCAGGCGTTGCGCCCTTTTGCACGGCCAGTTCCCGCACGACGGCGGTCGCCCGCAGGTTGGCATCGAAATGAGCGCCCTGCCAGCGCGGGTCGCCGCGCCGGAAGTCGTCCGGCGAATACTCGTCGGGACGTTGCACCTTTCCGGTCAGGAAACCGCGGCCCAGCGGGCTGAAAGGCACCAACCCGATGCCGAGTTCCCGCAGGAGCGGGATAATATGCGGCTCCAGATTGCGCTCCCACAGGGAATATTCGCTTTGCAGCGCGGAAATCGGGTGGATGGCATGGGCGCGGCGGATGGTGTCTTCCCCCGCCTCCGAGAGGCCAATGAAGCGCACCTTGCCCTCGTGCACTAGATCCGCCAGCGTGCCGACAACGTCCTCGATCGGCACCGCGGGATCGACGCGGTGCTGGTAGAACAGATCAATGGTGTCCGTGTCGAGCCGCCGCAGGGATGCCTCCGCCACTTCGCGAATGTGCTCCGGCCGGCTGTCGAGGCCGGCGATCTTTCCCTTATCGAAAAGAAAACCGAACTTGGTTGCGATAATCACCTTGTCGCGCCGCCCTTTGAGCGCCCGGCCCAGCAGTTCCTCATTGGCAAAAGGGCCATAAGCCTCCGCGGTATCGAACAGCGTAACGCCAAGATCGATGGCGCGGTGGATCGTGGCGACCGATTCCTTCTCGTCGGCCACACCGTAGGACTGGCTCATCCCCATGCAGCCCAGTCCAAAGGCCGACACCGTCAATCCTTGCCTTCCAAGCCGTCTTTTCGTGAGCATGATTACCCCCCTTTCCTGAGCCATCGGCGTTGCCGTGGCACCCCGACGTTTGACCCTTTTTTTTTAGATAAAGATTATGGCAAGGCCAGAGGGAGGCGGCCGTGTGGTCATACGCCAACGATTGATACCAGCAGCGAGAATATTTATCTTGAAGCCTATCGCGTGGTAAAGCCGCTTGCCGGTCACGTTATCTGCCACGGTTCAATGGAAAAAAAATAATACCCCTGACCAGGCTCTACAAGGCTCTCTTTCTAAATGGAAAAATTTTCTAAAAAATTTCAATGAACACCCTTGATTTTTGCACAAGGGGTCACATCGTAATGGTATGGATGGCTGTCGCGGGAAGAATCGCCTTCTTTAAAAAACGCGTTTTAACCCGCCCTTTAGATTACGATAAGGCAGTCCTCTTTTAAAAAAAATGTGCATTTCAAAGGAGATATATAAAATGGACAGCAAGATGCCGAAAAGAGATATAACCGGGAATTGCGAAGGCGAATGCCGTGACCGCGTCCGGGAAGGTGAGGAAGAGCGCCAGGACAGCATTTCTTCGCAGCCCTTCAACTCACCGAGCCCCAGCAGCCCCTCCTGGACCAAGCACCGCGTTGAACAGCCGGGAGTCATGGGCGGACGGGTGTAACCATGAACTAACGGAAGCATTCGATTCCATCGCGACGTTCCGTTAGTAACAGTAATGATCAGCTGAAAAAGGAGGGATTTTTCCCTCCTTTTTTAATGGAATCAGGAGGAAGCTTTGCGGGTTTCAAGGTGCCGGATCGGCAAGGCCGGGCAGGTGCAGAGACGGTTTTAAAGGACGGTTTTCGGTATTGAAGCCGTCAAAGCGGTTCCCATCCCGGGCGCTGAGATGACCTCAAGGGTCCCCTTGCAGATCTCGACCCGTTCCTTCATGCTGTGCATCCCGTATCCTTGCAGCGATTGATGGGAACTCATGATTTTCGAAAAATCGAATCCGCAGCCGTTGTCATCGATTTTGAGAGTTATCCGCCCTTTTAAATCGGACAAGGCGATCGAAGCGCGGTCGGCGCCGCTGTGCTTTCCGATGTTGTTCAAGGCTTCCTGAACGACACGATAGATGACGGTCTTGATTTCATCGGAAATGCCCGCTTCGGAAATATCGATTCTCGACACAATATCGATCTTCGGGTAAGTTTCCTTAAATTTTTTAATGCCTTCCGACAGGGCCGCAGCCAGGCCGAAATCATCGAGAACCAGGGAACGCATTTGATAGGAGATGCGCCGGCTTTCCTGGATGGCCTCGGCCAGGTGACCGATAATCTTTTCAATCGACATGATGCCGTCGGGCGGCGAACGGTCAAAGTCGAGCAGCCTGGTTTCCAGCATGAATTTCACCGCCGCCAGGCTGCCGCCGATGCTGTCGTGGATCTCCTTTGAAAGCGCCCGGCGGTCGTTTTCCATGGCCCGGATGGTATGTTGAGCCATCTGCTTGACGAGCAGGTTCAGCTCTTCCAGCTGCGCGTACTGGTTTTGGATTTCGGCCGTGCGGTTCCTGACTTCCCTCTCGAGCTGCTCCCGGTATCCGTGCAGAATCCCATCGGCGTGTTTGCGCGCGGTGATATCGAAGCCTGAGTAGATCAGGCAGTCCCGGCCCCGGTATTCCATTGGTTCGGCGGCGAAAAGACAGATCTTGGCCTCGCCGGCCCGGGTGACGATTTGCAGTTCCATGTCCTGCAGCCGTCCGGCTTCTTTGAGCCGCCGGACGAGCTCAAATCTTTGCGGGGCGGAAATGATGCCCAACTCCACCGATGACCGATCAATCATCTCCTCACGCATGTAGCCGGTCAATTCACAATAGGCGTTATTGACCTCGACGAAGATGCCGGTTTCCAGTTCGCTGATGAAAAGAAAGGTGGGACTGGAATAAAAGGCCTTCGAAAACTTAGCCTCGCTTTGCCTCAAAGCCGCTTCGGACTTCTTGCGTTCGCGCTGGTCCACGCCGATGCCAACCATGGTCTCGTCCGACAACCGGATGTTGGCCCAGTCGATCGGCACGCTCCGACCGTCCTTTGTCATTATCATCCACTCGCGCCAGCCGGGTTCGAGAGACTGCATATAGGCGACGACCTCGGCGCGATAGGCCGGGTCCGGATAGACCATGGCCATGAAGTCGCCCTGGTTCGCCTCGGCGGTGGTCCAGCCGAAGACGCCTTCGGCGTGGTGATTGAGAGTGAAGGTCCGAAGGTGCGGGTCCCACAGGACGAAAAGGACCGGGATGGTGTCATAGATGCCCTGCAGCAGTTCACGCTGATGGGCCAGCGTTTGCTCGGCCTCTTTGCGCTGGGTGATATCGAGAAACGTGCCGATGTACTGCGAGACCGAACCATCGCCCCGATCGTGGTCGAAGGCGCCGTTGCGCGAAAGACACCAGATCCAGCGGCCGTCTTTGGTCTTGAAGCGATACTCGCTTTCCAGCATCTCGTGGCCGCCGCGCGCAAGCCGTTCCATATGCCCGGTCACCAGCGATTGATCGTCCGGATGAAACAGCGCCAGGAACTGGGCCTTGTCCAGTTGATTGAGGTCCGCGAGCGTGTAACCGGTCAGGGTGGTGTACTGGTCGTTGATGAACACGTTGCGGCCGAGACTGACATCATAGATATAGATGCCGTTCAGCGAGGCATTGAGCACCTTTTCCGCGAAGCTTTGAGTGTTTATCAGCCCATGCCCGGCAGCCGGCGCGGCAATCTCCCGTTTCATGAGTCTACCCCATCATTCTGCAGCAATAAAAATATGATAAAAGTTTAATGATTTATCAAGGCAAATGCCAGGAAAAAACGCGTCGGGGCTCAGCTGCGGTTTCCATATATCACCCTGACGGTTTATTGATCCGGGTTGCGGCGGAAATAAATCTGGGAATCCAGCTTCAGGGCTGAAGATAAAAATCTTTGTTTGACAATCACCCCAAACGCAGATCAATTAGGAAGTTATCAGGCAGGAGGAAAGACAGTTCAATGAAAGCGGCAGGCTCATCGAACCGGGCCGATGAAAGCGGTTACGGCCCCAAAATAGATGTGAAAAAGCGCGGTACGCTGCGCCGGCTTTTCGCCTTTGTGGGGCCCGCCTATCTCGTCAGCGTCGGGTATATGGATCCCGGGAACTGGGCGACCGACATAGAGGCCGGCGCCCGCTTCGGCTACACGCTGATCTGGGTCCTTCTGATGTCGAACCTGATGGCGGTCCTGCTCCAGGCGCTGTGCTCGCGCCTGGGCATCGTGACCGGCCTGGACCTGGCCCAGGGCTGCCGGCGCGAGTATCCGCGGCCGCTGACCTTATTCCTCTGGCTGCTGGCCGAAATCGCCATCGCCGCCACCGACCTGGCCGAGGTGCTGGGCACCATCGTTGGCCTGAACCTGCTGTTCGGCCTGCCGCTGCTCTGGGGCTGCGCGGTGACCGCCTTCGACACCTTGCTGCTGCTCGCGCTCCAGCGCCTCGGCCTGCGCAAGATGGAGGCCTTCATCGTAATGCTGGTAGCCACGATCGGAGGCTGCTTCCTGATCGAGGTCTATCTGGCCAAGCCAGACTGGGGCGGCATCGCCTCGGGCTTCATCCCGCACCTTCCCCCGTCGGCGCTATTCGTGGCGATCGGCATGATCGGCGCCACGGTCATGCCGCACAACCTCTACCTGCATTCCTCACTGGTGCAGTCGCGCGCCGTGTCCGACACCATCACCGGCAAGCGGGAAGCCTGCCGGTTCAACCTGATCGATTCGGCGGTGGCCCTCAACGCCGCCTTTGTGGTCAACGCCGCGATCCTGGTCATGGCGGCCGCGGACTTTCACAGCCGCGGCATCGTCGTAACCGAAATCCAGCAGGCTCACAGCCTGTTAGACGGGCTTCTGGGCACGAACCTAGCCCCGGTCGCCTTTGCCGTGGCGCTTCTGGCCGCCGGCCAGAGTTCGACCATCACCGGTACGCTCTCGGGCCAGATCGTCATGGAAGGGTTTCTCAACCTGAGGATGCGTCCGTGGCTGCGGCGGCTCCTCACGCGCGGCATCGCCCTGGTTCCGGCCGTGATCGTGATCACCGCCGCTGGTGACAACGGCCTTTACCGCCTGCTGATCCTCTCGCAGGTCATTTTAAGCCTCCAGTTGCCGTTCGCCACGATCCCGTTGATCCATTTCACATCCGACCGCCGCAAGATGGGCGTCTTCGCCAACCGCACCTGGGTCAAGATCAGCGCCTGGAGTATCGCGGTGGTGATCGTCGCCCTGAATCTCAAACTGGTGTTCGACGAGCTTTCCGGCTGGCTCGGCAGCGGGCCGGCCTGGATGTGGGGTGTGGCCACGCTGCCGCTGAGCCTGCTGCTCGGGACTTTGGCCTATATTACTTTCCACCCGTTTTTTCGCCCCGGCCGCATCTGGGAGAGCGCCATCACGACCGACGCCCACCTGGTGGCCGATGCCATCCAGCCCTTGCAGATAAAGCATATCGGTGTGGCGCTGCAGCATGCGGCCGGAGACGCGGTCATCGTCTCGGCCGCCGTCACGGAGGCTCGAAGCCACAAGGCGCGCATCACGCTGCTGCACGTGGTGGACGCACCGGGGACGATGGTGCTGGGCCACCAGAGCTGGAGCCGTCACGGCGCCGAAGACGAATCCTATCTCGAAAGCCTGACGCGCGAAATCGAAGCACGCGACCTGGCGGTGGAATACCTGCTGCTGCACGGCCGCCCCGCCGAAGAGATCACCCGGGCCGTGACCGAGGCCGGCATCGACCTGCTGATCATGGGCTCGCATGGACACAGCGGGATAGACGACCTGGTCTTCGGCCAGACGGTCTCCGCGGTGCGTCATTCGCTGGATATTCCGGTCTTTGTCGTCCGCAGTTACGGTCGTGAGTACGCCCAGCGCGGCTGAAGGACGGTTTGCCGCATGCCGCCGCCGCACTGGCCGTGCCGGTTACTCGAGGTCGTATAGATACACGGCGGCACCATCGGCGGAGAAATGGTCTATCATGCGGCCGATTTGGTTCAAGTGCCCAACGATGTACCTTTCTTCATCCACCTGGCACCAGCTGCAATTGTGCGAAAAAACAAACCACACCCGATCGCGGCCCTTGAATTCGTCGATGGCCGCCAGGTATCTGCCGGGCGCCTCCGGCGCCTTTACGCTCACGCTGTAATCAACGCGGGTCAATTTACAGCGGGGAGCGTAAAATTCAAACGCCATCCGAGCCCCGTAATACACATGAATGATGTCCTTTTCTTTTAAGTTGCGGGCCAGGTAAGAGAGCACCGGCTTGATGTGCTCACCCATCGGCGGTGACTTGACATGCTGATAGGCCTGAACTGCGGGCCCGTATATCAGATAAAGACTTAGAAGGCCGGCGATGCAAAGAGCGCCGGCCTTGTTTATCCCACGCGACACCGACCAGATGCGATCGATGCCTTCTGCTGCAACGATGAAAACGAGCGGCACGGCAAAGAGCATCAGGCGCCCGCTGACGGGGTATTTCTTCAGGGCGGAGGCGGCCAGGGTCAGAAGAAAAGGCAAAATCAGGATCACAAAAAGCGGCCACCTCCGGTAAAGCAGCGACAGCGCGCCGACAATCAGTAAACCGGCGGTGACAGAGGTGGCCGGCAGTCCGACCGGGTTCTGGAGGATGAATCCCACCAGGTGGTAGTACCAGCCGGGATCACTCCATGGCGGTAGTGGCGCAAAGCCGACCTTCCAGAAGGTGACAAGCTCGCTGCTCGAAGTCAAATGCCGCAGCGATAAAAAATACAGGAGCCCAAAGTTAGCGATCCAGAAAATCCCGACACCGGCCAGCAAAAAAAACCGGTGATACTCTTTTTGCTTCCAAACCTGTGCCGCCAGCGCGATGCCGATTCCAGGCAGGATAAAAACAGCCGGGTGGGAACTCAAGATCGACAGCAGCCCGACGATGCCCAGCAGGTAAACTGCCGTTCGGCTGGCGCCCTGCTCTAAGCATTTGTGGGCCGTCAGCAGCAGCAGCAAGACAAAAAAGACGTCGCTGGAATACTGCTTGAGTTCCGTTGCGTAGTAAATGAGTTTCCACGAAAGCGCGACCAGCGCCAGGACAACCAGCGGTGCCGGTCCCTTCGTGTACCGTTGCGAAACCTTGTAAGCCAGGGGCAGCGACGCAATTCCGGCCAGAAAAGGAAAAAGCCTGAAGACATACTCCGAGGTCCCGAACAGGCTGACAAAAAATTTTTCGATGAGGATAAAGCCGATCGGCGCGCCTTGATCGTAGGACAGCGGTGCGAGCAGGCCGTGAAAAGAGCGGTCGACCAGGTTAAGGGCCAGTTTAATCTCGTCCAACCACAGCGACCGGTTCATCCCGTAAAAATACGCCCGTATCCCCATGCCCAGAAAGCACAGAAAAAGGGCCACGGCAGCCGGATTGACAGACTGGCTTTGACTGCGCAGATATCGCATTTTACTTTTTTTACTGGAAATCGTCGCACCGTAAAAATCAGCCAATCTCAACTGGCACGGGAAGGGACCGCTGTGCTAGACTTTTGCCTGGCGAAACAGGTTATACTTCAAAATCGCGTAAACCGCCCTGAAGCCATCTTTCCAGCTGATTTTTTTACCTTCCGCATAGGTTCGGCCGAAATAGGAAATGCCGATTTCATAAATGCGACGTTTCCCGCGCGCGATTTTGGCCGTTATTTCAGGTTCGACGCCAAACCGCTTTTCCTCGATGTTGATCGACGCAATAACGTCGCGACGAAACATTTTATAGCAGGTTTCCATGTCCGTGAGATTGAGGTTGGTAAACATGTTGGACAGCAGGGTCAGGAACTTGTTGCCGACATAGTGCCAGAAATACAGCACGCGGTGAGGATTGCCGCCCATAAACCGCGAACCGAACACCACATCCGCCTTTCCTTCTTCGATGAGGGTCAACATGCGGGGCAGGTTGCGTGGGTCGTATTCGAGATCGGCGTCCTGGACGACAAGCACATCGCCGGTGGCTTCACTGAACCCGGAGTTCAGGGCCGCGCCTTTGCCCGAATTGTTCGGGTGGTAGATAACCTTTTTAACAAGCGGTTCTACTTTGGTCTTGAGAAGTTCCCGGGTCCCGTCGACCGACCCGTCATCGACCACGATGATTTCCAGATCGCTGACATTTATCGCCCTGACTTGCGAGACGATGTCCAGGATCGTCGCCTTTTCGTTGTAACACGGGATGATGACCGAAAGCTTCATGAGTCCTGTTTTGTTTCCGCCCAGAAATGGCCTTTTTTACAATTTAAGCTTCATCACGCCCGGGACGTGACAATCCCTGCGGAATTGCTTGTGCGGTATCCAGTAACGTCTTCGCGCAATGCCGCTGATTTCCCTGAACTTGCAGAATATGGCGCATTTCTAGATCGGAAACTGATGAGCGTCCTCAAGCCATTACCTCATAGCCTCTACTGTGGGGCTGTTTTCTCCGTTCTTACCGGTTTGGTCGTTTTGTACAGCTTGCGGCGAACTCGACGGCCCGCTGGCAATGAAGCCGCTGAACGTGATGTGATAGGCATTGGCCTTACTGTCAAAACGAATGTCGATTTTCGTCGGATAGCGTGCGGCATGGCCCGCAAAACGAGGCACAGGGATGTCGTAGGTGAGGTCTTTCTTTTCCAGCATCCTGTCGCGCGTGACCATCGGCTCGATGAACATCATTTTACCGCCATAAAAGCCGAAGATCAAGACATCCGAAAATTGCCGGTCGAGATCGGCAGGCCTAACGGCGTGCACCCCCATCTGCGGAACCGAAAAATCGCGTCCGGGATAGATGTAACCGGCGGGAATAAGGTCCTCTGCCGGCTGGAGGGGGTCTTGTGCGCCGATTTTCATCACCTCGTCGGGCGGGATGCTGTAGAAGTGGAAATCGAAATGCGGCACCTTGAAAACCGGCGGTTCGTGGCCGTGCTTTTCCCAATTCAACTCGAAATGGTTCAGAAAAGTGCTTTTCCGTACGATTTCGGGAAAGGGTAAAACGACAATGGCGTTGGCCGGACCTTTGCCGGGCTGCTCGGGAGGACTTTTCAGCAACTCGAACGGTATCGTCACTCCGGCCTCCACGACTAAATCGGCTGCATCCAACCTGGCCCAGGAGGACACCCTTGGCCCCGAATCAGCCTGGGTCGACACCGTTTCAACAAAAACGGCGGCGGCGCAATTGAAAGCGAAGACCATAATGCATAGAAAAATCATACCAAACAATAATTTATTACACTGAACGATCGGCCTGTAAGATTTCATGGCGGACCTCCTTGAAACTCATGAATAATGGTTTTACTTATCTTCTGACCGTTCCCTTGAAAAATAGATCATTCCGGTGATTCGGGCGTCGCTTGCATCCGTCCCGATGCGACCGATTGATTTTCAGAAACTGGATGTACAATTGACCGTTTCGTTTCCACGCCGGAACTGCAGCAATGATGTTCCTGCTTCATAGACATATCAAGTATCGTGCCAATTAAGATGACACCCGATCAAGATGATGTTAGGGGCACTGCATCGACAATCCCGGCTGCATAGCAAACCTCAACCGTTTGAGTCTTATCAATTAATTGATTGAAGTTCTCAATATATTGAGGTTCGTTTTAGCCTTTCCCGGTAGGTGGGTAGTGGGAGGTTGCTGGCTGCAGCCGGCGGTGGGGAAGAAAAATGGGCGAATAAAATGTTTGCTTCAGCGCGGTTTTTTGATGTCCCTTCTTTTCATTTGCTCGATCAGCGTCGTCGGTTTCATTTTGAGCAAGGCCGCCGCACCGTCGCTGCCATATATTTTCCAGTTGCATCGCTTTAAAGCGCGCAAGATATTATTTTTCTCGAATTCATAAAGGTCATGTGAGGACAACACGGTTTCGGTGGCATCGGGCTGTCCGGCGCCGTTCCGGTTTGCTTTCGCGGCGCCGGTGTCAAGTTCCGGCCCCAGGTCGAATCTCAACGTGTCTGACCGGGCGAGAATGAGGGCCCGTTCGACGACATTCTCCAGCTCGCGAACATTGCCCGGCCAATCGTATTTCTGGAGGTCCATTATGTTGGCCTTTGTCAGCCTCGGCGTCGGCAGGTTCATCTCCCTGGATAACCTATTAATGAAATGCGCCGCCAGCAACGGGATATCGTCTGTGCGTTCTTTGAGCGGCGCGACATGAATCGGAAAGACATTCAGGCGATAAAACAAATCGTCGCGAAAGCGCCTGGCCCGGACCTCTGTCTTGAGGTCCTTGTTGGTGGCCGCGATGACGCGGACATCGACACGTCGCGTTTTGTCACAGCCGACCCGCTCGTATTGCCCTTCCTGAAGCACCCGCAGGAGTTTGCTCTGCAGGTCGAGCGGGATCTCACCCACCTCATCGAGGAAAATCGTCCCGCCATCGGCGGCCTCGAACCGGCCCACCCGGTCCTTGACCGCCCCGGTAAAGGCCCCTTTCACATGGCCGAAAAATTCGCTCTCGTACAGATCCTTGGGTATGGCGGCGCAGTTGACTTTCACAAGGGGCCGGTCGCCGCGATGGCTGTGCTTGTGTATTTCGCGGGCGATCAATTCCTTTCCGGTGCCGGATTGACCCTGAATCAGAACGTTGGCATCGGTGGGCGCTACGAGTTCGATTTGCGAGACGACGCTTTTAATCGAATGGCTCCGGCCGATGATCGTGCCGTAGGATTGCGTGTCGGCCAGTTCCTGTTTGAGAAATACGTTTTCGGCCTGCAGCCGGTCTTTCAAACGGTGGATCTCGGCCGTCCGCTGCGCGACGACTCTTTCAAGATCGTCACGCGAACGCTTGACCTCATCCTCGTATTTTTTGCGCTGTGATATGTCCTCCACCATCCCGATGATCAAATCATCCTTGTCCGCTGTATTTTTTGCCAGTGACAGTGCCACATTCCCCCAGATGACTTTTCCGTTCTTGCAGCGATACCGTTTCTCGATGCCGTAATGAGCGATTTTTTTCCCGGTCAGCTTCTTGAAAAGTCGCAAATCCAGGTCGATGTCGTCCGGATGAGTAAGGTCGGCCATCGACATTTTTTCGATGTCATCTTTCTCATGACCCAGCATGCTGCACAGTGCCTTGTTGGCCAAAACGATTTTTCCGTTCGCATCTATCATGGCGGCTCCAAACGGAGCATACTCGAAAATGCCGCGAAATCTTTCTTCGCTGACCTTCAGCCTGATTCCGGTCGCCTTATGTTTTCTGATTTCGCGCTCGAGGCGCTGGTTCGTTTTTTCAAGCGCCTTGACATACTCCGAACACCGGCTTTCGAGTATCCGGCATTTCTTTTCCAGTGATTTCAGGTTCACATCGATCTTTACGGCCGTCATACGTCCCTCCACTGTACCTAAACATCGTCGCGGGTCCCTATCCTCAATACTTTGAGATAAAGTGCTCATTATTTTGATAAGCTCAATATTTTGAGATGCCGACAATCGCCCTGATTTAAATAAACAAATAAATTCAAATACATATTAACTTAATGTTTTGGCATGCTAAATGAAAATGGGGAAATAAACGAGCGACGATCTGCCGGCGGCAATCTCTACAAGGCTCATCCAACCGCGCATATCGAGATGTGTCTCGTTTGATGTACCGCGGCAGATGGGCCGAAAGACAAGCAAGATGTGAAATTATTGGTTGCCGAGACCCTAAACTCGGAACTTGCCCCGGCCCGAGCCAAATTGCCCCGAGAAAAACACGATGAAAAGTTATATCTGCGTCACCTGCGGTACTCAGTATGCGCCGAGCGACACACCGCCGCCGGCGTGCGGGATATGCGAAGATGACCGCCAGTATGTCGGCTGGCAGGGCCAGAAATGGACGACCCTGGAAGACATGTGGCAGGCCGACTACGCCAATGTCATCCGGCCGGTCGAGCCGCACCTGTTCGGCATCGGCACCAAACCCCACTTCGGCATCGGGCAGCGCTCTCTGCTCGCGGTCACCGGGCACGGCAACGTCCTCTGGGACCCCGTCAGCTACCTGGACAGCCGCACGATCGAGGAAGTGCACACTCTGGGTGGCATCCAGGCCATTGCCGTGTCGCACCCGCATTTTTATGCCGCGATGATCGAATGGAGCCATGCCTTCGACCATGTCCCCGTTTATCTGCCGCAAGCGGACCGGCACTGGATCATGCGACCCGATAGCGTCGTATCGTTCTTCGAGGATAAAATTGACATTAATCCGGAGATAGCCGTTTTTCAATGCGGCGGGCATTTCCCGGGCAGCTCGGTGCTGCACTTCAAAGGCGGGGCCGGCGGCCGGGGAGCCCTTCTGGCCGGTGACACCATCATGGTCGCCATGGACCGCAAGACGGTGAGCTTCATGTACAGCTACCCCAACCTGATCCCCTTGCCCGCCGCTGCGGTTCGTAAAATCGTGGGCAAGGTCGAGCCGCTAATATTCGATCGGCTCTACTCCGCTTGGTGGGACAGGGAGCTGGCGCAAGATGCCGCCGAAATCGTGAGGAAGTCGGCTCGGAGATATATCGAGGCCATATCCGGATAACACGACGATTTTTCGATCGGACTGCCGCAAACACGGATGGTTCAACCTCCGGCGGCAAATGATCGTCTGCACGCATCCGGAATTACGAAAACCATGCAAGCCATATGCAGGAGGTCTGTTATGAGTGCTTTGAAACTGAAAAACTCTTCGGGAAGCCTGACTGACATCTCTCCCGACGCCTTGGAGGAACTGCGCGGCGACATTCGCGGCGAGGTCGTCACCGCCGGTCATGAATCCTATGACAGCCTGCGGTCGGTCTGGAACGGTTTGATCGACAAAAAGCCCGGCCTCATGATCCGGTGCACCGGGACGGCGGACGTCATGGCGGCGGTGCGGTTTGCAGGGCGGCACCGCTTGCCTGTATTCGTGAGGGGCGGCGGGCACAACGTTGCCGGGGCCTGCCTCGCGGACAACGGTTTTACCATTGACCTCTCGCCCATGCGCGGCATTCGGGTCGACCCCGAGAAGCGAACGGCACGGGTCCAGGGCGGGGCGCAGTTGGGCGACCTGGACCACGAGACCCAGGCTTTCGGCTTGGCCGCTCCCGTGGGTGTCGTGTCGGCCACGGGAGTGGCCGGCCTCACGCTGCACGGCGGGATCGGCTGGCTGCTTCGCAGGCACGGACTTTCGATCGACAACCTCTTGTCGGTGGATATTGTCACCGCGGACGGCCAGCTCAAGAAGGCGAACCACGATCAAAACGCCGATCTCTTCTGGGCCGTCAGGGGCGGCGGCGGCAATTTCGGGGTGGTGACGTCATTCGAATTTCAGCTTCACCCGGTGGGGCCGCGGGTCTGGATGTCCGTCCCGATTTACCCCCTGGACCGCGCCGCAGAGGTGCTACCGGCATTTCGCGACATCTTGGAACAGGCACCGGACGATCTCATGGCACTCGGTGTTTTCTGGAGCGCTCCGGAGGTTCCGGAGGTGCCGGAGCGGTTCCACGGCTCCCCGGTCGTAATCCTGCTGAGCTGTTTTACAGGCCCCTTTGACCGGGGCGAAGAAGTCATTGCCCCGCTGCGAAAAATTGGAACCCCGATTGCGGACTTGAGCGGACCCATGCGCTGGACCGAGGTTCAGAAATTCCTGGATGCCGACTATCCCGACGGGGCGTTCTATTACTGGAAGTCCATCTACCTGGATCGCCTGGACGACGATGTCATACAGGTGCTCTCCGGTCACACCGCCTCGCGGCCGTCGCCGCTGTCCTCGATCGACGTCTGGACTCTGGGCCGCGCCATGAGCCGGGTCGACGCCACCGACACCTCGTTTTACAAGCGCGATGCCCCCTACCTGATCGGCATTGAGGCCAACTGGGACAATCGCTCGGATACGGAGGCGAATATCGCCTGGGCCCGAGCCGTCTTCGAGGATATGAAACTCTTCACCCGGGGCGGTGACTATCTCAATTTCCCGGGCTTTATCGAAGACAAAGATCGGTTGCTGCAAGGGGCATATGGCCCCAACCTGCAACGTCTGCGGGCCATCAAGGCGCAGCACGACCCATCCAACATGTTCGCCGGGGCCGTCAACATCGCGCCGGCAGAGTAACCGAAAAGCACGATCCCGGCCAAAACCCACACGAGTTAGATGAATGGCACCCCGGCGCCCTGCCTGCTTGCGGTTCGTGGCGCTGTTCACAGGAAGGAACCAGCCCGGCTCAGTTTAACGAACATTTTTAACATTCAATAGTAATCGGGAGGCGTCAGCGTGACATCCCGGGCCTTTGCGGCCGTTTCGGGCTGACGCTTCCATCTCTTTGAACAAAAAAAAGAAGTTCAAAAAATCAACGGGCTTTTGACACCGCACGTGCCGAAAAGCGACGTCTCCGCACGAAACAGAACAATCAAGGCCAGTAGGGAAACAAAGCCGGAACCGATGGAAGGGAAAACCACAACAGATCGAAATGAAAAAGGCGGGAAAGGACATCTCTATGGACGCCGATGAATTGCGCGCGCTTCAGGCACCGCTCAAGGAGCGCTACAAAAAGTCTCCCGGCAGCGCCATGATCCCGGCGCGGGCCGAAGCGCTGATCGAGGGCGAGGGGGACATCGCCTGCCGAGTACCCACCTTCGCGGGTATGGCGGTGGCCGGCCTGCATCCGGCCGCCGGCGGCGACGGAACGACGGCCTGTTCGGCGGACATGCTGCTGGAGGCGCTGGTCGCCTGCGCCGGGGTCACGTTCAAGGCGGTTGCCACCGCCATGCGTATTCCGCTCAGGCGGGCCAGGGTGATCGCCGAGGGCACCTGGAATGCCGGCGGGACCCTGGCTGTCGACCGCAGTGCGCCGGTTGGGCTCGTAGACATCGGGCTGACCTTCGAAATCGACAGCTCCGCCGATCCGAAGAGGCTTGAAAAGCTGGTCCAGCTCACGGAGCGTTACTGCGTCATATTCCAGACGCTTGTCAACCCACCCGCGCTGTCAAGCCGGTTCAAGCAAATGAAAGACGTGCCAGGGCCATAGCCGGCTTCTAGGTCGTCGCCCTGCTCATCCTCCTGGGATTGTCGAAAATGAGCTTAATCGAGGCCAGCATAAATGAAGACCGTTTATTGCGTTTCCTGGTGGAAGGAACCGCCGCTGAAACGGGCACGCGGTTTTTCCGGGTCCTGGTTAAAAACATCAGTCATGCCCTGGGGACCCGCGGCGCCTGGGTATCCGAATACCTCCCGGAGGCGCATCGGCTGCGGGCATTGGCCTTCTGGCTGGGCGAAGAGTACATCGATGACTACGAGTACGACATCGCCGGCACCCCCTGCGAGCCGGCTATCCGCAACAAGACGTATCTGCACATACCGGAAAATGTCGTCGAGCTGTTTCCCGGCGATCAAGATTTACCCAAAATGGGCGCCGTCAGCTACATGGGCTATCCTCTGCTGAGCCCCGAGCAAAGCGTGCTGGGCAATCTGGCCGTCCTCGACACCCACCCGATGCCGGGGTCTTTTCTGAACCTGGCGGTCTTTCAGATATTCGCGGCCCGGGCCACCGCTGAACTGCTGCGGTTGAAGGCCGAACTCGAGGTGCGGGCACACAAGGAGCAGCTGGAGGGATTATTCAACGGGGCAATGGACGCGATTGTCGAGTTGGACGAGGATTTCAACATGCTGATGATGAATCCGGCCGCCGAGCGTATCTTCGGCTGCCGGCGCAGTCAGTGCCTCGGAAGAGCCTTCGGCCAGTTCTCCACTTCCGGCGACGTTGACCGGCTCCGTAAAATTGTCCGAAAATTGGAGATCCGGCCGAAAGATGAGCGCAGTGTCTGGGTGCCCGAGGGACTGGTCGTCTTGACCGACGACAAGATAAAGATCCCGGCAGAAGCCACGATATCGCTGATCGAGATCTCCGGCAGACCCTGTTACGTGCTCATATTGAGGGACGTCAGGGAACGTTACGAATCCCGGAGGGTGATCGAATCTCTGCGTGACGAAGCAGAATACCTTAAAGATGAAATTCAATCGCTTTACCACCCGGGCGAAACAATCGGGAAAAGCAAACCCTTCCTTGAAACACTTCGGCTTGCCGCCGAGGTGGCACCGACGGACACCAGCGTTCTGATCTATGGGGAGACGGGCACTGGAAAAGAATTGATTGCCCGCGCCATCCACGCTTCCAGTGCGCGGAAAAATCGCCCGCTTATCACCGTCAACTGCGCGGCCATTCCGGAAGCACTTATGGAAAGTGAATTCTTTGGCCACGAAAAGGGGGCCTTTACGGGCGCCACGCAGCGCAGGGAAGGACGCTTTGCGCTGGCCGACGGCGGCACCATCTTTCTTGACGAGGTGGGTGAGCTGAACAAGGCCCTGCAGGCAAAGCTGCTGCGGGTATTACAAGAAGGGGAGTTCACCCCGGTAGGCAGTTCAAAGACCCGCCGAACGAATGTCCGCGTGATTGCAGCCACCAACCGCGATCTCTCGATGGCCGTTCAGGAAGGAAATTTCCGGACCGATCTGTTTTACAGACTGCACGTGTTTCCCCTCACCATCCCGCCGCTGAAGCAGCGCGGTGATGATATCCGGCTGCTGGCCGAGCACTTCGTCGCTCGATTCTCGACGCGCATGGGCCGCAGGATCGACCCGCTCAGTGTCGAGAGCATCCAACGGCTGATGGCCTACGACTGGCCCGGCAACGTGCGCGAGCTGCAAAATGTGATCGAGCGCGGCGTGATTACGGCGCGGCAGGGACGCCTCAATCTCGACCACGCCCTGCCGGAGCTTCCCAGGCCCGAACATATTGAAACCCAGACCGCTTTGGACACCGTCGTTAAAACCGTCTTTCAGCTGCAGCAACAGGAGCGCGAAAATCTTCTGTTGGCGCTGGAAAAATCCCAGTGGCGGATTGGCGGCCAAAAGGGGGCGGCGCGGCTCGTGGGTATGCCGCCGTCTACCTTTCAATCCCGCATGAAGGCGATGGGGATAAAACGGTCTCGTTAGTTTCCCGCTCGGGATCTATCTGCCAAGAAATCCCGTCCCGCCGAAATCTCGACGTTTCGAGGCGCGGAATTTCGTTGCCAACGAAAATTCGCCGCCCCGAAATTCCGCCGTTCCGGGATGTTATCATGTTGTTTTCATTGCAAAAGACGGCGGTTGACTCGATTTGGCACACCTTATGCTTTTTTAGAGGTCAACCGCAGCGAAAGGTTGCGATACTATAAAAAGACCCTAAAAGGAGGATCATAAAATGGAACCTGCAACGAAGAAAATGGAAACTCAAAATACCGTGAACGGTGTCAATGTCGATGAATTGTTTGGAACCATCGATGCCGTCAAAAAGGCTCCGGTGATCGCCACCTTCAAATTCCGGGCGAACAACGAGTGGATCGATGGCGGCCACAACCGCACCACGATCAGAAACTTCTATGGAACGCAGCAGGAGCACGAACGGAAAAAGCCGTTCGTGCTGGATGCCGACGAACCTCCCATTCTGTTAGGCAATGACCACGGCCCCAATCCGGTGGAGTATGCCCTGACCGCATTGGCCGCCTGTGTCACGACCTCCATTGTTTACCATGCGGCCGCCAAGGGCGTGACGATCCGCTCGATGGAATCCAGGCTCGAAGGCGATATCGACCTGCAGGGGTTTTTAGGCTTAAGAGACGACGTGCCGCGGGGCTATAAGGAGATCCGGATGTTTGTGAACATCGATGCCGACGCACCAGCGGAAAAGCTTGAAGAGATTGTTAAGCTGGGGCCGACCTATTCACCTGTCTTCGACACCATAACCAGGGCCGTTCCGGTTAAGGTTCAACTGGCGAAGTGATAACAAAGACTGTGCTTTCCGGCTGCCGAGAAACGAGCCGGCCGGAAAGCACGGTCAAGGCCGTAAACAAGTCACTCACCCTTTCTGGCGCCCGGTTCCGGTTTTAAAATAACGAAGTTCTTGCGATCGATGGAAAGGCTTCCGAACGAGGAGGGACGACAATGAAACCAAGCTCACAAAAAACCATTCGAATATTATACCTGGCAATAGCCATCCTGACCGGGTTCATACTCATTGAAAATCTCGCTGCCGCAGAGAAAAACAATCGGGATGACGTGGATGCGACTGCGCTGCACGGTCAAATCGCTCCCCGTTTGCAGAACCTGGGGGATTATAAATTTCCTGTCACGACCAATTCAGCCCGCGCACAACTGTTCATCAATCAAGCGATGATGCTGACCTACGGCTTTAATCACGCCGAAGCCGCTCGATCGTTCCGCGAGGCGGCGCGCCTGGACCCAGACTGTGCCATGGCCTACTGGGGGATGGCCCTGGTCCTCGGGCCCAACATCAACATGCCAATGCCCCCGGACGCCGAACCCGAGGCGTATAACCTTGTTTCCAAGGCCCGCGAGCTGAAAAACAGTGCCTCCGCAAAAGAGCAGGCCTATATCGACGCCTTGTCGGCACGATATTCCGGCACGGAAAATCCCGATCGGGCCGTTTTGGACCGCGCCTACGCGGCGGCCATGCTCGAGCTGCACAAGCGGTATCCCGAAGATCTCGACGCAGCTGCACTTTACGCGGAGGCGGTGATGGACCTGCGGCCCTGGAACTACTGGGCCCGCGACAAACAGCCTTATCCGGAGACGCGCGAAATTCTCGCGGTGCTGGAGAATGTGCTGGAGCGCGATCCGAATCATCCACTTGCCATTCACCTGTATATACATACGGTCGAGTACGCGCGTCCGGAACTCGCCGAAGCGGGAGCCGAAAGGCTCTGGAAATTGGCGCCCGGTGCCGGCCATCTCGTTCATATGCCCTCGCATATCTTCCGACGCGTCGGCCGCTACGAGGATGCCTCTAAAAGCAACGAAGATGCCATTGCCGCCGACGAAGACTACATCACGCAGTGCCGGGCCCAAGGGGTGTATCCGCTGGCCTATTACCCGCACAACATTCATTTTTTGTGGGATTCGGCCACAATGGAGGGGCGCAGCCAGGTGGCCATTGACGCTGCCCGCAAATCCGCGGATAAAATCCCGGATGGCGCGTGGCGGCAGGTGTCCCTCTTGCATCAGTTTCTGATTGCCCCTCTCTTGGCGTACACGCGTTTTGGGGAGTGGGATCTGATTCTCAGCGAACCGAGGCCGCCGCAGGACAGCCCTTTTTGGGCGGGTATCTGGCACTACGCCCGAGGGCTGGCTTACAGCGCCGGGAGTGATTTGGACAAAGCCGCCGATGAACTGAAAAATCTGGAAAAAATCGCAATGGAAAAATCCCTGGACGGCCTGCGGGTGACATTTTCTAGAAATGGAGCGAAAGCGATCCTGGACATCGCCGTAGACGTGCTCGCAGGTGAACTCGCCGCCCAACGGGGAGAGTACGACCTTGCCGTTGCCAGGCTTCACCGCGCGGCCCTGCTCGAGGACAATCTTATCTACAATGAGCCGCCTGACTGGCATGTCCCGGTGCGTCAATCGCTGGGTGCGGTGCTGTTGAGTGCCGGAAGACCCGCCGAGGCCGAAGCCGTCTACTGGCAAGACCTCGAGCAGAATCGAGAAAACGGCTGGTCCTTATTCGGCCTGATGCAAAGCCTCCGCGCTCAGGGCAATGAAGAGATGGCGGCCGCAATCGAAGTAAGATTCAACGCTGCTTGGAAGCGCGCGGACGTGCAATTGACGGCTTCACGCTTCATGGGCAATACCGGCACCAAAATGGCGGCAGCGGAAACGGCTATTTCGATCAAATAAACAGAATCACGTTATCTAAGGCGGCGGGGCGCAAGCACCTGCGCCCGCAAATGAGATGGCGAATGAATCGCCAAGGAAAGGAGCATAAGATGAATACTCTCATTCAAACAAGGGAACACGGGAATGACCATCAGCGGGATGCCTTTATGGGCCAGGTGCTGGACTCGGTTAACGGCTTCTTTACGGTGTACACCATTTACCTGGGAATTCGCATGGGGCTTTACCGGTCGCTCTCCGGCAGGCAGCAGGCATTGACATCCCGTGAGTTGGCCGCCCGGACCGATACCAGCGAGCGATACGTCCGCGAATGGCTTGAAGAACAGGCTGTGGCAGGCATCCTGGATGTGGATGATGAAAAGGCCTCAGCGCAGGAGCGCCGCTACAGCCTGCCCTCCGGTCATGCCGAGGTGCTTGCCGATCGGGAAAGCACCAATTACCTGGCTCCGCTGGCGCGCGCCGCCGTGGGCGTCGTGCACCCCCTGC
>JBAPWQ010000443.1:0-2181 GCA_049283795.1 Desulfobacterales bacterium
CTATTCCCCTTCCGAATTAACACCCGTACAGATTTTTGCTGTTGTTTTAAGCAAAAATAATTTTATAAAATAACGAGATTATATCGGAACTAAAGTTTCCTAAAAAAGCATCACGCCGCCAAGCGCAGCAGTACGGCCACGAGAGAATTTACGGTGGATTTGTGGGGTACCGGGAAAAGCACACCAAAATTATCATCCATGGCGGCTTTAGCCACCGATCTGCGGACATCGGAAAAGGCGAAATGGCTGCGACCTTTCACGACATGCCGGCGGTTGGGTGTTTTTGCCAAACCGCTGGCGTAAATCCAGGCAACCGATGTGGCCATCATGCAAAAGTGCAGATGGTTCATCACGGCAACGGGATGCCGGCTTTGCGTTTCAGCGCTGCCGATATCCTGTTTCAGCTCTTTGAAAGCCGCCTCGATCTTCCACCTGGCGCCATAGTATTCGATGATCTGCGAAACGGAGAGCGTCAGGTCGGTTGAAAAAAGGGCCACCCACCGGGTCTTGCGATAGATCCATACGACCTTGACCGGGCATTTGAGCGTTTTGAGCATCACCACGCAGTCGCAGGCAAGAACGCCCCGCTTGCGACCGTATAGGTTGACGAGGTATTCGCCGGCAAACACCTTGAAGTCCACCGCCAGCGATGAGGCATTGCCCAACTGCCTGCCGTATTTGCGGGGTCGCCCCGCTCCCTTTTTCCGACGCGCACCGGGCAGATCGAAAAGGTTGTTGTTGGCGCGCAGCCGGGAAATCATGTGAAACCGATCGCCCAGCCCGTGATGCAGGGGTTTCCACAGGCCGTTGTTGCCAAACCATGAGTCGGTGATCGCTATGATGGGAGCCGTACCAAAGGCCCCGGCAATTTCGGTGATCATGTCAGCGGCCTGGGCCAGCTTGGTCTCGAATGCGACCTTGTGCCGGCTAAAAGTCCGATTGATGGCTTCAATGCTCTTTTTCAGGTGATAAAATCGGTAGCTCAGCGGCAGACAAGCCCACCGTCCCTTGACGGTTTTTAACAGGCCAATGGCAACGATGTTTTGGGCCCACGGATATTTTGACTGATTCTGCTTGGCGGCATGGTCGAAGACCTTGTCGCAGCCGAAAATCTTCTTTCCCGTTTTGGGATTGATGCAGTCGTCTAAAGCCAAGAGCACCCGGCCGTCTGTCAGGGGACCGGGAATCATTTTCCACAGCCTTTGCCATAATCCTTTCCAGGGGATCTTGGGAGAAGCCATGAAGGTGTAGAAGCGTTTTTTACGGATGCCGGTAAAGCCGAAAAGCGTGTTGAGGCAGCGCAGGATTTTGGAGGTCCTGGAAGAGGTGAAGGGCATGAGGATGGCAACCAGCGTGTAGACAAACCAGATTCCCCTTTCGGTTGCTTTGCGGGAATGGGCAAATTCATTTTTGAGTTTTCCGAGGATATCCTGTAGGGTGTGCATGCGAGGTTCCTTTTGTGGTTGTTGGTTTCGTCAAAACAAACATACCACAGGAGGGCCTCGCAATCAACACTAACCCGCAGAAATAATTACAAATTCATAACTTTTCGGCAAAAAGCGCGGCCAAATATATGCAATGATATCAATAAGTTAGGTATCGGCGCGAATTTCATAACTACCTGTTATTATAGCATATATTGATTTACCGCGCACACCTGCCCGCCGCTCAACACCCCAAAAAAATGGGAAACTTCAATATAGTTCTGGACAAATCGATCCAATTTTTTCATGCTATCCTGGAACCATCGCACCTGTAATGGTCAGGGGGGTATTAAAATGATATACTGCGTCCGGGCAAAAAATTGGAATATTTTAGCCCAGCTTAAACTTTGATCTGGACAAATGGTTATAATTTTTCCATACTACCCTGGAGCCATTGAACCTTCAATGACCAGGGAGTGAAAAATGATCAAAGTCAGGATCTCTGAACAGGATTTGGAAATCATTAAACATGAACGCTTCAATCATCCAGTACCCCGCGTCCGGCAAAGAATGGAAGTTTTATGGCTTAAAAGCCAAGGGATGTCCCACCAACAGATTTCCAAACTAGCGGGTGTTTGTGACAATGCCGTGACCAAATATCTTCAACTTTACAATCAGGGGGGCCTTGATAGCGTTAGAAAAGTCAATTTCTATCGGCCGAAAAGCGAATTGGAAAACCATAGCGACTTGATTGAAC
>JBAPWQ010000444.1:0-5717 GCA_049283795.1 Desulfobacterales bacterium
GGACCTTCAGGGCCTTGTTCTTGTTCTTCAATTGTGACTTTTCGTCCTGGCAGGTCACCACCAGTCCGCTCGGCAGGTGGGTAATGCGCACGGCCGAATCGGTGGTGTTGACGCTCTGGCCGCCGGGACCGGAAGACCGGAAAACGTCGACTTTCAGGTCGGCGGGATCGATCGCCACCTCGACCTCTTCGGCCTCGGGCAGCACCGCCACGGTCACGGCCGAAGTGTGAATGCGGCCCTGGGTTTCGGTGGTCGGCACCCGCTGCACCCGGTGGGTGCCGCTCTCGTACTTCATGGCGCTGTAGGCGCCCCGGCCCTGCACCAGGGCGATGATTTCCTTCAGGCCACCGACGCCGGTGGGGTGATGGGTGAGGACCTCGACCTTCCAGTTTCTGTTCTCGGCATAGCGGTTGTACATCCGGAAAAGGTCGGCCGCAAAAAGGGCCGCTTCTTCTCCGCCGGTCCCGGCCCGGATTTCCAGCACCACGTTCTTTTCGTCGTTCGGGTCCTTCGGCAGCAGGCGCAGTCGCAGTTCCTGCTCGAGTTCTTCCTCGCGGCGCCGCAGCTCGGAAAGCTCCTCGCGCGCCAGTTCCTTGATGTCGGCATCCCCGTCGCGCAGCAGCGCCTGGCTTTCCTCGATGTCCGCCACAGTTTTTTTGTACGCCCGGTAGGCCGTAACGATCTTGTTCAGTTCGGCGTGCTCGCGAACATGCTTCTGGTAGGTCGCCTGGTCTTTGATGATGTCAGGGTTGCTCAAAAGATTTTCGACTTCCTTGAATCTTTCTTCGACACCCGCGAGATTCTCGAACATCGTTCTTAAATTCCTCTGGCGCATCCCTCATTTAAGGCTCGCCAAAAAAGCTGACTCACTTTACGACAGACCACGCACAAAACCACGAATCACACGAACCCCGCCGACACCTTGCACAGGCGTCCGCGATACCCCGGTCCAGCAGCGTGTGTTTCGTGGTTTTGATAAACGCAGGAAAATCGCTTGAGAAAAAGGTCGCGTCTTATTCGTTGGTGTCCTGCTGAAATTTAGCGTACTTCTTGCGGAAACGTTCGATCCGGCCGGCGGTGTCGATCAGTTTCTGCTTGCCGGTGAAAAACGGATGGCACTTCGAACAAATTTCAACCCGGATATCCTGCTTGGTCGAGCCGACCTGGATCTCGTTGCCGCAGGCACACTTGACCGTCGTCTGGAAGTAGTCGGGATGGATGTCTGTTTTCATATTAATTTCAACCCCCTATCGTGCTAATTAGGCGTTCATCGATGCCAGGAAAATTTTATTATCGGCGGTTCCGGACATTTTTTCAAGTAAAAACTCCATGCTGTCGACCGGGTTCAGAGAGGACAGCAGTTTTCTCAGAATCCAGACCCGGTTCAGAATGTCTTCCTTCAACAGCAGCTCTTCCTTGCGGGTGCCGGACTTCTTGATGTCGATGGCCGGAAACACGCGCTTGTCGGCCAGGCGCCGATCGAGCGCGATTTCCATGTTGCCGGTGCCCTTGAATTCTTCGAAAATGACCTCGTCCATGCGGCTGCCGGTGTCGACCAGGGCCGTCGCGACGATCGTCAGGGAACCGCCCTCCTCGATGTTGCGCGCCGCGCCGAAGAACCGCTTGGGGCGCTGCAGGGCGTTGGAGTCGACGCCGCCGGAGAGAATCTTGCCGCTGGGCGGCATCACCGAGTTGTAAGCCCGCGCCAGGCGGGTGATGCTGTCGAGCAGGATGACCACGTCCTTTTTATGTTCAACCAGCCGCTTGGCCTTTTCGATCACCATTTCGGCCACCTGGACATGGCGCTCCGCCGGTTCGTCGAACGTGGAACTGATGACCTCGGCCTTGACGGTCCGTTCCATGTCGGTCACTTCCTCGGGACGCTCGTCGATCAGGAGAACGAAGGGCACCACCTCTTTGTGGGCGGCGATGATGCTGTTGGCGATGTTCTGCAGCAGCATCGTCTTGCCGGAACGCGGTGGCGACACGATCAGGCCGCGCTGGCCGAAGCCGATCGGCGTCAGCAGATCCATGATGCGCGTCGAATAGTTGTCGGCGCCGTCTTCGATCTCCATCTTGCGATTGGGGTACAGCGGGGTCAGGTTGTCGAACAGAATCTTGTCGCGGGCCACTTCCGGATCTTCGAAGTTGATGGCCTCGACCTTGAGCAAAGCGAAATAGCGTTCGGATTCCTTGGGTTGCCGGATCTGCCCCGACACCGTGTCACCGGTCCGCAGGTTGAAGCGGCGGATCTGGGAGGGCGACACGTAAATGTCATCGGGTCCCGGCAGGTAGTTGTAATCCGGCGAGCGCAGGAACCCGAAACCGTCGGGCAGTATCTCCAGCGTTCCCTGGCCGTATATCAGGCCGTTTTTCTCGATTTGGCGCTGCAGCAGGGCGAACATGAGTTCCTGCTTGCGCATGCCCGCGGCGCCTTCGATGTTGAATTCCTTGGCCATCCGGGCCAGTTCACTGATCTTCTTCTCTTTCAACTCTGCGATGTTCATTAATTCGGGTCCCCGTTATTGTCGTGATGATTGATATACAACTCATTGGTAATACATTGTAATTGACCAGTCCCCGGCTGGCGGAAGCGAAACGACGGATTTTCCCGAGCAGGGTTTTCTCATAAGAATTGTGACGCAAGGCAAACGTGGTCAAGAAAAGGGCCGGACGCCTGCTGGGTTATACACGAGTCCTGTACCGGAAAAACACGGAAATGGACCTATCGATAGTGCTGGAGGATATTGAGTGATAGTTATTGAAGAACGGCTATGAGTTTTCTCCAACTGGCGGGTTTAACCTTTGCTTTGTATTTGTATATCACATCCGGGTGAGTGTCAAGTTTTTTCGATCGCTTTTCCGTCGATTTCGGTCCCGAAATCCTTGTTGTAAGACGCCGGGCGACTCGGCCCCCGATGGAAACCCCGCCACCGCATCCTTCCTTGGCGCCGCCTTGTCAAAAACTTTGTCTTTGCCCCCCCATGTGCGCTATGGTCGCCAGTGACGGAATTTACCACAATTATTCTACGGCCATTCCTTATGACATCATCCGCCGCCACACTTGAATTGCCCTGGGACCGCGGGGCGTTTCCCACGGTCGGGCCGCACCAAGCCTATCTCGTCGGCGGCTCGGTCAGAGATCTTCTGCTCGACCGGCAGCCGTTCGATCTCGATCTGGCCGTGGCCGGCGACCCGGCCGCTTTCGCCCGGCGCCTGGCGGATTTGGCCGGCGGCCGCCTGATAGCATTGGGCAAACCGGAGCTGATGCTCTACCGGGTCGTGTGCGGGCAGCGGGTCGTGGATATTGCGGCCATCGCCGGCGGCGGGATCACCGCGGACCTCAACCGCCGCGATTTCACCATCAACGCCCTGGCCGTCGACGTGGCCAGCGGCGGAGTCATCGATGTCTGCGGCGGCCGGGCCGACCTGGCAGCCGGCCGGGTCCGGATGGTGTCGCCCGCTGCCTTCGAGCAGGACCCGGTGCGGTTGATCCGGGCCTTCCGCATGGCGGCCGTTCTCGGGTTTGCCATCGACCCGGAAACCGCCGCAACGGTTGGCGAGAAGGCCGCGCTCATTACGAGGCCGGCCGCGGAAAGGGTCCGCAGCGAACTGCTGAAGATTCTTGACACGGCTCTCGCGGCCGATGCGCTGACCCGCATGGCGGCCTGCGGCCTGCTGCCGGCCCTGCTTCCCGAACTCGCGGCGCTTGGCGGCGGGCGCATGGCGCATACCCTTATGGCCATTGCCGAACTCGAAACCCTGCTGGGCCGGCCGCAGGCCCTCATCCCGGTCGGCATCGCCCCCGGGATCTGGTCGCCGGCCGCCATCCCGGCCGGTCTCCTGAAACTGGCACTCCTGCTGCACGAACTCGGGCGGCCGTCACCGGAAGGGCAAGGTCGCGGCCGGTTGGGTAAACCCGCCGTAAAAAACGATGCCGTGGCCGCCATTTGCGCGCGGCTGAAACTCTCCAATCGACAGGCCCGCTACCTGGATGTCATCACCCGCGGACACCGGCGGCTGCCCTGGCTGTTCGAGGCTTACCGGCGCCGACGGCTGTCGGACCGGGTGCTTGCCCGCTTTTTCATGGCCGGCGGCGGACGAACACCGGACCTTTTTTTTCACGCCGCGGCGGATGCGGCCGCCGGCGACGGCGAAAGGCCGGGCCAGGCCTTCGCCGGCTTCGCGCGCGATGCGCTGCACCGCTATTTCACCGAGTTTCTGCCCCGCCGCGCCGCGCCGCCGCTTCTGACCGGCCGGGACCTGGTGGAGCTTCTCGGATTGACGCCCGCACCCCTTTTCAAGTCCGTATTGACCCGCATCGAAACCGAGCGTCTCGCCGGGCGCCTGCACACCAAAGATGAGGCGATCGGCCGCGCCGAAGAGTTTCTGCAGGACCGACCGGCCGGCCGGCGCTGATCCACACGGCGGTGCAGCCACATGCCTGATGGCAAAGGGCCAAAGGCTAAGGGCTAAGGGCCAAGGACTAAAGGCAAAGGGCGCACGGCTGATGGTGACAGGGTCAAGCGGGTAAAATTCTAGTATTCGGGGCGCCAACTTAGGCGGTAATACCAACCTTGGCGGCAGTCAGTCCATAAAAAAAGGTTTCTTCGTTCGGGAAGAAACCTTTTTCGCGGACACAGTCGGTACTAAGCGGACTTGACGGCATCCAACTTCTTGAAAATTTTGTCACGGATCTCATCGACCTTGCCGATGCCCTCGATCCGGATGTATTGGGGTGCGCCCGCACCACCGGCGGCCTCCCATTTCTTGTAGTAGCCGATCAGGGGTTCGGTCTGGTCGTGGTAGACCTCCAGACGCTTGCGGACCGTTTCCTCCTTGTCGTCGTCGCGCTGAATCAGCGGCTCGCCCGTTTCGTTGTCTTTGCCTTCCACTTTGGGCGGGTTGAAGACGAGGTGATAGGTGCGGCCGCTGGCCAGGTGGACCCGGCGCCCGCTCATGCGCTTGATGATTTCCTGGTCCGGCACATCGATGTCGACCACGGCGTCGATCTTGACACCGGCCTCCTTCATGGCGTCCGCCTGGGGAATCGTGCGCGGGAAACCATCGAACAGAAAGCCTTTCTTGCAGTCGGGCTGCGTGATCCGCTCCTTGACCAGCCCGATGATGACCTCATCCGGCACGAGGCCGCCGGAATCCATGACCGCCTTGGCCTTCTTGCCCAAGTCGCTGCCGGCCTTGACCGCCGCCCGGAGCATGTCGCCGGTGGAAATCTGCGGTATTTGGTATTTTCCCTTGATGTAGTTGGCCTGGGTCCCCTTGCCCGCTCCGGGGCCTCCCAATAAAATAAGACGCATCGTTTCCCTCCTTTTAATGTGGTCGTTGTGATGTGATCGTCGATAGCCGGACGGCTTCCCTCTCCGTCCATCCGATGGCAGGGCAACGGGAAAAAACCCCCATCCGGTTTGAACCGCAGGCCTTGCCCGGCGGCTGCGTCAGCGGCAATCGAACCGGCCTCCTTGCTGTGACCGGCGACGGTGGGCATCATATGACCCGAAACCCGCGGGTCTGTCAAGCCGTCATTTTTTTTCTTGCGCATCACAAACCTTTGAGGTATACGAGCTTGTTTATTAAAGACTTGGGCAAAATGACAAGTCATCGATTCGCACTGCCGCGCAACGTGCCGTTCGATGGACAAAAGGGGGCGAGATAGTTGAAGGAAATCACAGTCAAGGTCTACGACAACGATATTGAAA
>JBAPWQ010000445.1:0-8047 GCA_049283795.1 Desulfobacterales bacterium
ACGTGGAACAGCAGCGCTGCCCGGCCATGATGTGCCGGCCGCTGACCGCCTTTTACATCGACCTGGACCGCTGCGCCCGCGGATGCGATGCCTGCGTGGGGTGCTGTCCGGTGGATGCGGTGTTTACCACGGCCAATCGCAAAAAGGGGATCGACCAGTTGCTGTGCGTCAAATGCGGTGAGTGCCAGGTGGCCTGCCCGCCGGAGTACCGGGCCGTCTTGAAAGTGTCGCCGCCGCATCTGGCGCCGGTCATCGAGCGGCCGCCGAAGTCGCCGCAGGATGATTCACAGCGGTGAGAACCACCTAGAGGCTTTGGGAGATAAGCGTGATGGTGTCGATTGTGGTCGACCGCAAAGAGATTGAAGTGGTGGAAGGCACCTCTTTGCTCGCGGCCTGCCTGGACAACGGCATCGCCGTGCCCCATCTGTGTTACCTCGAAGGGTGCGACCGGCAGCCGGCGTCCTGCCGGCTGTGCTGGGTCGAGATCGAGGGTGTCCGGAACCCGGTCGCCGCCTGCACCGTGCCGGTTCGGGCGGCGATGGTGGTGCGGACCGATGCGCCCGCCGTGCGGCGGCTGCAGAAAACCGCGCTGAGGCTGCTCCTGTCGGTGCACGCGGTCGACTGCAAAAATTGCCCCGCCAACCGCCGGTGCGCCCTGCAGGACCTGGCCCGCCTGCTGGGGATCGGTTTGAGGCCCGGCGCCTGGCCGCGCCGCCTGAAGGAGCCGCCGGTCGACACCCGTCATCCCTGCCTCGATTATTATCCCAACCGGTGCGTCCTGTGCGGCCGGTGTGTCGCGGTCTGCCGCCAAGCGCACGACCGGCCGGAATTGACCTTTGTCAAACGCGGCATCGGCACAGTCGTCGGCTTTTTCGATCGAAACGATGTTTCCCGGCGCGATTGTGCCGCCTGTCGACGCTGCATCGACGCCTGTCCGGTGGCGGCACTGATTTTCAAAGAAGGTGCCGACGAACTCGCAGGCGTGATTATCGGCGATTGACAGAAGGTGAACAGAAAAGACCCCTACCGGCGGATTGCCGCAGTTTACGACGTCCTCCTGGAACCGGTGCTCGGTGGTCTGCGTCGGGTCGGCGCGACACTGACACCCCCCCTGAAAAACAAGCGCGTGCTCGATATCGGCTGCGGCACCGGGTCCTTTCTGGCGTACTGCGCCCGCAGCGGTGCTAAGGCGTTCGGAATCGACCGGTCAGCCGCCATGCTGGCCAAGGCCGGGAAAAAGATCGGTGCCGGCGCCGGTCTGAGTTTCGGCGACGCCGCCCGAACCCCCTTTCGCGCGCGGGCCTTCGACCTGATCGCCTTCACCATGGCACTGCACGAGATGGCCCCGGCCACGCGATCGGCCGTGATCGAAGAGGCGTGGCGGCTGCTGGCGGCCGAAGGGCAACTGTTGGTGATCGATTATCACGGCGGTGCGGTCCGTTTTCCCTGGGGGCGGCTGTTCAAGCTGCTCGGGTTCTGCGCCGAACTGGCCGCCGGCGGCGAGCATTTCCGCAACTATCGCCACTTCATGTCCAGTGGCGGTCTGGCGACGTTGATCGGAACCCATCGCCTGCGGGTTGTTCGCCAGGCGCGGGTCTGGCAGGGCGCCATCGTCGTTTCTCTGCTGGCGTTTAAGAGGTGAGGCCTGGCCGGGTGTTGAGCACAAGGTTCGAGATACGGAAAATTGCCCCCTTACCGCATCAGTGCGGTCGGATTTTACGGCGGTGGGTCGAGGTGCCGGGCCCATCTTCCAGCCGGGTCTTCGGATCGCCAGAAGGCGATGCCGTGCGTCTGATATTCCGACGGCCGCGGTGACGGAAGGGGCCAGCAGGGCGGGTTGCCACCAACGGGCCCTGGGTCATGATTTCCAGATATTGGTGTCGATAAAGAATTGACACACTACATGTTGTGTGATATTGCTGTATTCAACGGTTTTATTTCACTCGGGCCCAATCGGAAATTTTTTCTCCGGCCACGCCGCACAGACCGGCGGCCCTTAATTTCAGCCAAAATACTGACACATCATCCGCCGGTCCCGGCCGGATGATCGGGAGAGGATCAATGCGCCACCAGGCAAAGGTGTTGATTACGACGGACGGACGTTTCGATTTGAACGAATACCGCTGGGACGACGATCGGTTCGCCGATCTGCTGACCCGTCAGAATGCGCTCAACAGCGAGCAGGCCATGACCATCAGTCGCTTCCTGCGCGAGGAGATCGACCGCATGGACCAGGATACCATCAATTCAGCCGTTATCGAGAAGCTGATCGGCGCCAAAATGAACGAATACGGGGTGGGGTCGAGCGCGTCGGTGCAGCTCGACAAATCGATTTTCGTCAAGAACGACCTCGTGCTGACCGACAATGCCCGGACCGTGCTGGCACGTCGCTATTTAAAAAAAGACGGCGAGGGCCGGGTGATCGAAAGTCCGCAGGACATGTTCCGCCGCGTGGCCCGCTACATCGCGCAGGCCGAGGAACATTACGGTGACGGCGAGCAGTCCGCCAGGATGGAGGCACTCTTCTTCCGGATGATGACCGAATTCTATTTTTTGCCGAACTCGCCGACGTTGATGAATGCCGGGCGACGGCTGGGCCAGCTGGCGGCCTGTTTCGTGCTGCCGGTCGACGACAGCTTGGACGGCATCTTCTCGGCCTTGAAAAATGCGGCCATGATCCACAAGTCCGGCGGTGGGACCGGGTTCTCCTTTTCGCGCCTGCGTCCCAAGGACAGCCGGGTCGGCAGTACCGGCGGGGTGGCATCGGGTCCGGTCTCTTTCATGAAGATCTTCAACACCGCCACCGAACAGGTCAAACAGGGCGGCACCCGCCGCGGGGCCAACATGGCGATTTTGCGGGTCGATCACCCCGACATTCTCGATTTCATCACCTGTAAAAAATACCATCACGATCTGAACAATTTCAACATCTCGGTGGGGGTCACCGACGCCTTCATGGAATCGGTCAAGATGCTGACATCCTACGATCTGATCGATCCCAAGAGCAAACAGAAAGTCGGCGAACTGAACGCCGCCGAAGTCTATCTGCACCTGGTGGAACAGGCCTGGGAAAACGGAGACCCGGGGGTTGTTTTCCTCGATCGTATCAACCGCGACAATCCCACCCCGGCCCTGGGCGAAATCGAGAGCACGAACCCATGCGGCGAGCAGCCCCTGCTGCCGTTCGAAGCCTGCAACCTCGGTTCCGTCAACCTGGCGAAGTTCGTCACCGCCATCGACGGAAAGCCGGCCGTCGACTATGAGAAGCTCAAGGAGATCGTCTGGCTGGCGGTGCGCTTTCTGGACAATACGATCGACATGTCGCGCTACCCGCTGCCCGAAATCACCGCGATGGTGGAGGGCAATCGCAAGATCGGGCTGGGGGTGATGGGCTTTGCCGACCTGCTTTACCAGATGGGCGTGTCCTACAATTCCGAGGAAGCGCTGCAACTGGCCGAAACCGTCATGGATTTCATCCAGCGGCAGTCGCGCGAAGCCTCACAGGAACTCGCCCGGAAGCGCGGGACCTTCAAAAATTTCAACAAGAGCGTCTTTAGAAACAAGAAGGGCTGCCGCTACCGCAACGCGACGATCACCACGATCGCGCCCACCGGCACCTTGAGCATTATCGCCGGTTGTTCCAGCGGCATCGAGCCGCTCTTTGCGCTGAGCTTCATCCGGCGCGTCATGGACAACGACGAACTGCTCGAAGTCAACCCCCTGTTCGAAGAGGTTGCCAAGGCGCAGGGGTTCTACAGTTCCGAGCTTATGAACCGGATCGCCGGCCGGGGGAGCATTGCCGAATTGGAGGATATTCCCGAGGAGGTGCGCCGGGTGTTCGTGACTGCCCATGACGTGGCCCCGGAATGGCATGTGAAGATGCAGGCCGCCTTCCAGAAATACACCGACAATGCCGTATCGAAAACCGTCAACCTGCCGCGTGAGGCCACGCCCGAAGACGTCCTCAAGGTGTACAACCTGGCGTACGAACTCGGGTGCAAGGGGATTACGACCTACCGCGACGGCAGCAAGGAAAACCAGGTGCTCTCTTTTTCCGAGAAGGACAAAAAGGGGAGCAGCGGCTTTATGACCGCCGTCAAGGAACGTCCCGAAACGCTCGAGGGGTTCACCACCAAGACCAAGACCGGTCTGGGCCAGCTCTACGTCACGGTGACCGAGTTTGACGGGCAGCCCTTCGAGGTGTTCGCCACCATCGGCAAATCGGGCCGGTCGACGACCGCCAAGACCGAGGCCATCGGTCGCCTGGTGTCTCTGGCTCTAAGGGCCGGTGTCAAGGTGAGCGCCATCGTGGACCAATTGAAGGGCATCGGGGGGGAGCACCCCGTTTTCCAGCACGGCGGCCTGGTGCTTTCCATTCCGGATGCCATCGCCCGGGTCCTGGAAAAGCGCTACCTGACCGAGACGGTTTCCGGCGGCCGGGCCAATCGCAAAAATGCCCTGCTGGGAGAAACCTGTCCCGAGTGCGGTCAGACGATCAGCTTCGAGGAGGGCTGCATGATCTGTCACTTCTGCGGGTTCAACAAGTGCGGGTAAGGTGAAAAAAGGGCGCGGGGTCAAGGATTGACGGGCGCCCATGGTGATCGAAAATGCGACGCTGGGGGCGCGGGGGTTGCCCGTTGCGTCGATTCCTCGCTTTTTATTCTTGAATCCTTGACCCCGTAATTTTTCGAACCCCTGGTTTTTTTTAGGGGCAGGATCCGTTTTTCCTGGCCCAGTCGATGCCGTCGCAGTCGCCGAGTTCACAGGCCCGGTGGAAGTCGGGACAGGCCAGTTCGTCCTTGTTCAATTCGTGGTAAGCCAGTCCGCGATTCAAATGCGCCAGTTTGTAAGTTGCATCCAGCGCCAGCGCCTTCTCGTAGTCTGCGATGGCCATCTGAAAATTGCCTTGATCGAAGTAGATGTTGCCCCGGTTGTTGTATGTCTTCGCGAGGTTCGGATTCAGGCTCACCGCCTTGTTGTAGTCCTGCATCGCCAGCGCGTACTGTTTCGTATCCCGGTAGGCATTGCCACGGTTGTTGTAGGCTTCGGCAAAATTCGGGTCTTCCTGAACGGCTTTCTCAAGCAAAACCACCGCCTTTTCCACATCGATGTAACCGGCGTCTTTCCACAAGGCCACCGCCTGCGTGTTCCAGTCGGCGTCTTTGAGTGGGTCGCCGGCCGATTGCTCGTGGCTGGCGGGGGCCACATGTTTGCGGATTGCCTTGGCCGCCGGTTTCTTCACCGGCTGCGAGGCCACCAGGCCGAGTTCCGCCGCCCATGGAACCGATTGAAGCAGTTGAACCGGACCGGTGACATAGACAAGCGCGCCGCCGACCATGATGCAGGCCGTCCACAGGAGCATCGCCGTGGTCATGTGCAACCGGCGCGATCTGAGCCAGCCCCACACGAAAGTATAGACCCCGGCGGTGAGCAATCCGAGCAGGCCGTGCAGGAGGCCGCCTTCCTTGAAAGATTTGATCAGGACCCTGACCAGCAGGATACTTCCGATAAGAAGCGATAGCGCGCCCAGCGCAGCATTGATAAGATGGCTGTTGATGAGATCCATGATGTCCCCTCTTGATGTGGTTAGCGGTCACGTCTACGCAAACGGATATATTTTACCATTTGCTTCCCTTTAAGGCAAGCTGCGCGAACAGCGGACTGCTAAAGCGCGGTAAAATGGCCCGTCGTCGGTCACCAGTCTTCAAGATACCCGGCCTGGACGACCAGGACGGTCATCGGCGGGAGACAGGCCGCTTCGGCGGTGACAGCTTGTTAAAAATAACGGTCGACTTCCATGGCAAACCGGCAGCTGCCGGCGGTCGAAATTGAAGACCCCCCGTTTGGTCGGCGGCGTGCAGGTGGTCGGGAAGCCTGGCACCGTCCTGCTCAAATGGTCGGAGAGAGAAGTTGCTTTTTGGCCGAAACTGGCCTATAATTCGTTGTAATTGATACGAATCAACTCTTTTTTTACACAGGTTACGGAGCCCGCATGTTTCAAAAAGTATTTGTGACCAGCGACCAGATGATCACTTTCACCTGTCCGGCCTGTCGGCAGCCGCGTGTGGTCAGGGTCGCCGATCACAAGGAACTGGAGAAGACCGACAAACTGCGCGTCACCTGCCGGCATTGTGGTCACAAGTACCCGGCCCTGATCGAGCGGCGGCGGCAGTATCGCAAGCCGGTTAATTTCCCAGGGACCTACACCCACTACGTCAATGGAAAACCGTTGGGCCGGGGTTCCATGAAAGTAGTGGACTTGTCGCGCACCGGATTGAAATTGAACATGACTGAAAAGGGGCGGTTCGGCCAGGGGGATAAACTGCACCTCCAGTTTCACCTGGATGATGCCAACCATTCGCTGATCAAGAAAGAAGTCGAAATCAAGAAAATATTCGGGACGGAACTTGGGGTGGCCTTTACTTCATCTCATCCTTCCGACCCGTCGGACCGGGCGCTGGGATTTTATATGTTCGGATGACTTCGGGCTGACACCGATCAGATCCAAAATTAAGAAATTAATAGCAGCGTGGGATTAAAAAGGTACCTGTAGGCTTCAAGATAAAGATTTTGACTGCTGGTATCGGTCAGTGGCGTATGACTATACAGCCGCCTCCCTCTGGCCTTGCCAAAATCATTATCTTAAAGCCTATAGTATCGCCTGCCACCAGAAGTCTTTGGCAGTGTACTATTTGTGACCGCCTCCGGAAGCAGCAATCAATAAAAAAAGGGCTGCGGTTTAAAACCGCAGCCCTTTTTTTATTTGTGGTAGGCGGTACTGGATTTGAACCAGTGACTTCTACCGTGTGAAGGTAGCACTCTCCCGCTGAGTTAACCGCCCGATAATGTCAGCCGTCGACCCGTTCTTTCAACTCCTTGCCGACCTTGAAAAACGGCAGTTTCTTGGAGGGCACGTTGATCTGGGTGCCGGTTTTCGGATTGCGCCCGGTGTAGGGTTTGTAGTGGTTGACCGTAAAACTGCCGAAGCCCCTGATTTCGACCCTTTCCCCCTTCGCCAGGGTCTCCTCGATCATGTCGAAAAAAAGATCCGTCACTCTTTCTGCGTCCTTGCGGCTCAGGTCCGCCTCGTCCTTCAACACGTTGATCATTTCCGACCTGTTCATGAACTCTCCTCAGCCTCTTGTTCGCCTGAGCCCGCGACGGTAATCGAAAGAGAAAAAAACGGTTTCATTCATAGAGGGTTATGGGTGTTGAAGTCAAGCGATTTTTCCATAGGCTTCAAGATAAAGGTTTTGGCTGCGTTATCGGTCGTCGGCGTATGACCTATACAGCCGTCCTCCCTCTAGCCTTGCCAAAACCTTTATCTTGAAGCCTATGTAAGGTTTGTACAAAGGTTTTGGCTGCCGGTATCGGTCGTCGGCGTATGACCTATACAGCCATCCTCCCTCTATCCTTGCCAAAACCTTTATCTTGAGGCCTATGTAAGGTTTGTACAAAGGTTTTGGCTGCCGGTGTCGGTCGTTGGCGTATTACACTAGCAGCCGCCTCCCTCTGGCTTTGCCAAAATCATTATCTTATAGCCAGTATCATGCGCGCGCCGCGACCGGGATGCCCTTCCCGGTGGTTGGCGTCAAATGGCCGGTTTGTCAGGTTTCCCGCCTGACACCGTCGTCGGCTGCGTCATCCGGTGGGTCGCTTTCCACTTCGGAACCGGGCGATCCGGCGCCGCCGTCGGCCGCGTCGGCAGGTGCCGCGGGTGGGCTGCCGTCAGGTGTTTCGAATTCAAGCTCGAGCTGTTCCGCCCGCGTTTCTTCAGTCATATCGTCTGTAGTGACGACACCCGAACGGTCGGCCAGGGCCTGGCCCATGTCCTCTATTTCCTTGGGGGTCGGCAGGTCCTTGAGGTCTTTCAGGTCGAATACTTCCAGAAACCGCTTGGTCGTGGCGTAGATCAGCGGGCGTCCCGGTATTTCCTTGCGGCCGAGGACCCGGATCAGATTGCGTTCGAGCAGGACCCGGATGACGCCGCCACAGTCCACCCCGCGGATGTGCTCGACGTCGCTGCGGATGACCGGCTGTTTGTAGG
>JBAPWQ010000446.1:0-2293 GCA_049283795.1 Desulfobacterales bacterium
GGGTGTAAGGCAAAAGGCGAAAGGCACACGGCGCACGGCAACAGGTTTAATTCAGATATCGTGAACCCGCAATCCCGCCGCCCGTAACTCGCAACCCGCAACCCGCAACCCGCAACGCGTAACCCGTAACTCGTAACCCGCAACCCGCAACGCGTAACCCGTAACCCGCAACCCGTAACCCGTAACCCGTAATCCCGCAACTCGCAACCCGTTTCCCATGCCCATCATCGACATCGACACCCTCAGCTTTACCTACCCTGACGGCACCCCCGGCCTCGACCGGATCAGCCTGAAAATCGAAAAAGGCGCGCTGGTGGTCGTCACCGGCCCCAACGGGTCGGGCAAGACGACCCTTTTGAAGCACCTCAACGGCCTGCTGCTGCCCCGGTCGGGCAGCGTTCTGATCGACGGCGTGGCGGTGGCGCGCGACCTGCGCCGCGCCCGCCGGCTGGTGGGGATGATTTTCCAGGATGCCGACAGTCAGATCGTCGGCGAGACCGTGACCGCCGACGTCGCCTTCGGGCCCGAGAACCTCAACCTGTCGGCGGCCGAGGTCGCCTTGCGGGTCGAATCAGCCCTTGAAGCGGTGGGAATGACGGCCCTGGCCGATCAGCCGCCGCAGGCCCTTTCCGGCGGCGAGAAGCGACGGCTGGCGATCGCCGGCATACTGGCCATGCACCCGCGGATTGTCGTCTTCGATGAACCTTTTGCAGGCCTCGACTATCCCGGTACCCGGCAGGTTTTGAGCGAAATGCTCCGGCTGCACCAGGCGGGCCATACCCTGCTGGTGGCCACCCACGACCTCGAAAAAATCGTCTATCACGCCGACCGGCTCATCGTGATGAGCGCCGGCCGCATCGTCCGGGACGGTTTGCCGGCCGGCATCATGGGGGAAATCGAGTGTTTCGGCGTGCGGGCGCCGTGTGCATCGCGCCTCGGCCTGGAGGCGCAGTCGTGGCTCAGTTGATGACGGCCGGCTACCGGACCGGAAACACCATTTTTCACGAGCTGGATGCGCGTGTCAAATTCGGCATATTATTCATGCTCATGCTGACGGTCTTGAACCGCGGCGCCGTGCCGCTGGCCGTGACGTCACTGGTGTCGGCGGTGGCGGCCCGGCGCCTGGGCCTGTCACCGCGGGGCATTGCCGCCGAAATGCGGTATTTTATGCCGCTGCTGGTGGTGGTGTTTGCCGCACGGGCCTTTTCGACCCCCGGTGCACCGCTGGCGGAACTGCCGTGGCTGCCGGTATCCCGCGAGGGACTGCTGGTAGGCGCCTTGACCGCCTGGCGGCTCTTCGTGGCGGCTTTCCTGGGGCTCCTCTTCATAGCGTCCACCCGCCCGTCGGCCATCAAGGCCGCGGTGGTGTGGTTCCTGAGGCCCTTGCCGAAATCTTACGCCCAGCGCATCGGCACCATGCTCGGACTGGTGCTGCGGTTCATTCCGCTGGTCTTCTCGCAGGCCGGCGCCACGATGGAGGCCCAGCGCGCGCGCGGCATCGAATCCCGTCGAAATCCCATCTACCGGCTGACCCGTTTCGTGATCCCGTTTCTGCGGCGCCTGTTTCTCTCGGCCGACAGGCTTACCGAGGCCATGGAAGCCAGATGCTACACGGAGTCACGGACTCAGCCGGTGTTGGTCGTTCGCGCGTGCGACGGGTGGATCCTCGGCGGGGTCGTGATAATGATCGGACTGCTGTGGCTGATTTGATGGCTTTCCTTGTCCGAAGTAATAAATATCTGCGCCTCAGGCGCACAGTTTTTTTTATCGATCATGCCGACAAGAAGCGGTGTCACGCCGTTATTTTTCGAGTGTTCGACAGCTTGAATTTGACACGCACGGGCTGCTGGTGTAAGTCTGGGCCGCTGTTGACGTCCTTTGGCCGTCATCGCGGCTGCGGCGGATACGATGGCGTGAACGATTTGGGGCCCATTTACGACTTTCAAGAGGCTTTGATCGCATTCCAATCCGGAAGATAAAAAATCGGGATGACGGCCGCTTCCGGGAGGCGGCCCGTCAGGGCGGGGAAGGGTTTCAGGTTTGAAAATTGTCATCGTCGGGGCCGGCGAGGTCGGATATCACATCGCGAGCCATCTCGCCCTCGAGCACAAGGACGTGGTGGTCATCGACAAGAATGCGGATGCGCTACGGCGGGTGTCCGAAACCACCGATGTGCAGGTGGTCCTGGGCTCCGGCAGCAGTCCGGTGGTGCTCTCGGAAGCCGGAATCAAATCGGCCGAAATCCTTCTGGCGGTGACAAACAAGGACGAGACCAACCTGGTGGCCTGCCTGA
>JBAPWQ010000447.1:0-11810 GCA_049283795.1 Desulfobacterales bacterium
ATTCAATATCGAAGGCAGCACCAAAGCCTTGCTTCCAATTATCAACCATGGTATTCAGCGGCCGGAATCGGGGTGTGGCGCAGTCTGGTAGCGCACCTGCTTTGGGAGCAGGGAGTCGGAGGTTCAAATCCTCTCGCCCCGACCAGTTTTTATTAGTATTATTAGTTGTTTGTGAATTTGTGGGTTCTCTCGAATTGTGTCAATGACACAATGAACGATGTCAATATCCCCGCAGGAGTTCCTTCAAATAAGTCTGCCTTTGACTGGTGTCCTGATTTTTGACCGCCATGGCCAGTGCCTTGCGGGTGCCGACCAAAACGGCGAGCTTTTTGGCTCTTGTCAGACCGGTATATATAAGGTTGCGAAAGAGCATCTTGAAATGCTGGCTGAGGACCGGGATGATGACCGCTCCAAATTCGCTGCCCTGTGATTTGTGGATCGTGATGGCATAGGACAGGTCGAGTTCGGAGATGTCGCCGCGCTTGTATTCCACCAATCGCTTGTCGGGAAAAAACGATACCACGCAGGTCAGCTCTTCGCTGTCGATTTCCTCGATTACCCCGATATCCCCGTTAAACACCCCCAGATCATAGTTGTTTCTACGGTGAATCACCCGATCTCCGACCCTGAAGATTCTTTCGCCCACCTGCAGTTGGCTTTTTCCGCGTTTCTGCGGATTGGCGAATTCCTGAATCATCCTGTTCAAACTGATCGTGCCCAAACTTCCCCGGGTCATGGGTGTGATGACCTGAATTTCGATGTCGTTTCCAAAATATTTCGGTATCCATTCCAGATAGAGTTTTTTAACCACCGCTGTTGCCGACAGGCCATAATGAAGCGTTGACCACGGGTGCACCTTTTTTAATACCGCCATTAATTCGTCGACCCTGGTTTGTGCCCGGCATATTTTCTCGATATCCACATATTGGAATTTCTTTGGGATCGACAATTCGGTTTCGTAAGGAATCAGCGGTTCATTGACCCTGAATTCATATGGATTTAAATCCGACTCGTTTTCAGGTTGTTCGATGTTCAGTTTATGGTATTTTTTGACCCTTCCAATAAACCCCAGCTGGTCCATAGTGGCTTCATCCGAATCAAAAAACAGGCAATCGGTTCCGTCTTTCCAGGTTTCAGGCTTTTTGAAGGGCGAGTCTATGTAGGGCATGTCGCCCCTGTTGATCTGATGGGCGCAGCGGATGATAAGCGATTCTTTTGACTGCCTGAAAACCTCGGTCAATCGATAGCAGGGAATCGTCCCGGCCGCTATCATGTCCCGCAGCACGTTACCCGCACCGACGGACGGCAGCTGATCCGCATCTCCGATGAAAAGGACCTGGGTTCGGGGCGAAACGGCCTTTAACAATGAGGCCGTCAGAGTAATGTCCAACATGGAGCATTCGTCAATTATGAGAAAGTCGGTATCAAGGGGGGTCTCCTCATTCTTGTTGAACTTGCCGACCTGCCACTGCAACAGGCGGTGAATCGTTTTAGCCTCCCTGCCAATCACATCCATCATTCGCTGCGCGGCGCGGCCCGTGGGAGCCGCCAGCAGGACGCTTCTATTCATGGCTTCAAGCAATTTGACAAGCACGAGCGTTGCCGTTGTCTTGCCGCAGCCGGGACCTCCGGTTAATATCGAGAACCGCTGGCCGACGATGCCCCTGACGGCGGCGGCCTGCTCATCGCTTAAGAAAATGCCCTTGTTCCGGCTGTAAAGGTCAATCCAGCGGTCGATTCTCTCCTTGTCAACCTTCGGCGGGATGCCCATGGCCGAAATTTTCCCGGCGACAGACATCTCGTCAAAATAAAGCGACTTGGAATAGTAGCACGGCTCGATCGAGCCGGCCGGGGCTTTGATTTCCCGAACCATTACCAGCTTTTCTTTTTCCATTTCTTTGAGCAGAACCGGCAGCCGGTTCCCGAGATCAAGGTCGATCAGCTCTTTGACCTGGGCCTTGATCTGCGATTGCGTCAGGTAACAGTGGCCGAACTCGCGGCTTGCCGCCAGAACATGCTTTATCGCGGCCATGATTCTCTGCCGGCTGTCCAAGGCAAGGCCGATGCTTTGAGCCACTTTATCCGCCGAAAAAAAACCGATGCCGTAAATATCGCCGGCCAGCCGGTAGGGGTCCTCGGTAACGTATGCGATGGCGTTGTCGCCGTATTCCTTGTAGATCCGCACGGCAAAAAGGGTGCTGATGCCATGGGATTGCAAAAACATCATCACTTCCCTGATCGCCCGATGTTCAATCCAGGCATCCCGGATCATTTCCAGCTTTTTTTGAGCGATGCCCCTTATCTCGGTGAGCCTTCCGATCTCACCTTCGAATACATCGAGGGTCTTGCTGCCGAAATGTCGGACGATTTTCCCGGCTGTCTTGGGCCCCACGCCCTTAATGAGCCCTGATCCTATATATTTTTCTAGCGCCGCGGCGGTGGCCGGCTTTCTCTCGACGGTTTTAACGGCCTTGAATTGACGGCCGAATTTGGGATGATCGGTCCAGGCCCCATGAAATTCCATCGTGGCCCCGGCAAACACCTTGGTCTGGTGAACGATAACGGTTTCCTGCTGATGGGGATTGTTGAACGGCAAGACGCGCAACACCGACCAGCCGTTGTCCGGATTGTGATACGTGACCCGGTCAACGATTCCCCGGATTGTTTCGGCAATAGTTCCCGCCTGCGGGAATGATTGGGACGGCATAAAAGTAATCTTAAATCTTTAGCAGTGTCATCATTTCTTAGCGCCCTACCAATCGAAAATCAGATTTGAAATCCACATAAGGTGAATTCGTACTCTGATTTACTCTCAGAAGAAAACGATTTTGTCAATAATTCTAGTTATATAAAACGGTGTTCGGTTGCGGCAACTCATGTGTATCATAATATCCGGTTATGAAAATTTCCATTTAACATCTATAAATAATTGACAAACTTGATTCTATTTGCAAACTTGTCATCGTTCATTCCTTCCGTACGACTCAACAATTTGGAGAGTCTCATGTCAGTTGCCAGGGCCGACATCGTTGCGTCGATTAGTGCACCTTCGCGCTTGATTATCCTTTTGCTGATTAACATCACAATTGCCGTGCCGGTTGCAGCCGGGGACTTTCTAATTAAAGGCACGAAAGGCACCGAGCTTGCGGCCACGCGAATTGCTGCTTTCGATGAGCCCTGGGCCATGGCTTTCCTGCCCGATGGCGCTCTATTGGTCACAGAGAAGAAAGGGGTGCTGTGGTATGTTACCTCCGACGGACTGAAAACAGAAGTTCAGGGCTTGTGGAAAGTCGCATATGGCGGCCAAGGCGGCTTGGGCGATGTGGTGCTGCATCCCGACTTCGAAGGCAATTCCTGGGTTTATTTGTCCTATGCCGAACGCGCGGATGATAAGAACGCATTCGGTGCAGTTGTGGTCCGCGCGAAGTTCGATCTAAAAATCAACCCACTCAAGCTCGCTTCTGTCGAAAAACTGTGGGTTCAGGAGCCAAAAGTTACGGGAAAAGGACATTATAGCCATCGCATCGCGTTTGGCCCCGACGGTAAAATGTTCATCACCTCCGGAGACCGCCAAAAACTTGCACCGGCCCAAGATTTTGACGGCAATCTTGGCAAAGTGCTGCGCCTAAACGACGACGGAACGGTGCCCGATGACAATCCTTGGATAGGTCGTGGCGGGATAGCCAAGCAATTCTGGACTGTCGGTCACCGCAACATGCTGGGCATTGATTTTGATGCCGACGGACGTTTGTGGGTCCACGAAATGGGTCCGCGTCACGGCGATGAGTTGAATCTGATTGTTGCTGGAAAAAATTATGGCTGGCCGATCGTATCGAACGGTGACCACTACTCGGGTGCGCCAATCCCCGATCATGACACCCGACCTGAATTCGAAGCCCCCCGGACGTTTAGGGTGCCCTCCATTGCACCGTCCGGTCTTGTTATTTATGACGGTGACATGTTTGCCGACTGGAAAGGCGATGCGGTTATCGGTGGACTTGTATCAAGGGCCCTGATTCATGTCGATTTAAAAGGAAACACTGCCGAAGAAGCCGAACGCTTTAAATGGGGTGAGCGAGTTCGCGAGGTCGAACAGGGACCCGAAGGAGCTTTGTACATACTCGAAGACGGGTCCGACGGTCGTCTTCTAAAGTTGACATCCAGCCACTAAAACCCTTGAGTCGGGACGGTTCACGCCGGTGACGGGCAGGCTGTAAAACCAGGCTTCCAGGCGCAGATCGAATCGCGAGCCTTGACATTCCTTGCGACAGCCGGACCGGCACAATGATCAATGGAATTCTCGCCGACATCTGGTTCATGAATCGATGACGTAATCTTTTTCCAACACCGGATGACGATATTCAGGTCCGCTTCTCCGGCAGTTGGGACATGATGTATTCGGAAAGCGCCGTGATCGTCAGGCTCGGGTTGACGCCCAGATTGGCCGGTACCACGGAGCCGTCCGCGACGAAAAGATTCGGATATCCGAATACTTCACCGTTAAGCCCGACAACGCCTCTTTCAGACGATTGGCCCATACAGCAGCCCCCCAGGATGTGGGCCGTGCCGGACGCATTGAAAATAACCTCCGGCAGTCCGCTCAAAGGGATGCCATTCATTTTAACCGCCAGCCGGCGGGCGACCTCGTTGGCGATCGGTATGTAGGCCGGGGCCCTGAGCATCCCTTTGGGCAGCTTCGAATTCAGGCTAGGCCGGCCCAACCGCCACCAGCGCGGAGCGTAATCCAGCCGAAGATAATTTTTATCCGTCTGCATGACCAGAACGACCGTCGTCGTCGCTGCCTTTCCCAGGGGCCAAAGGAGTTTGATAAACTCTAACGGTTGGCGCAGAATATTGACCAGATATCTCAGTCCGCGCGGGATGCGGCCGCCCCCGTCGGTCATCAGCGTCAGCAGGTTCAGCAGGACATCCGAGCCTTTGTTGTACCGCACCATCTCGATGTGCGTGGCCTCATCGGCATAAATGCCGGAAGTGATGGCGATCTGATCGTTCCAGTCGACGGTTTTATCTTTCGATCTTACGCCCAAAATCGCCTCGGAATTCGTCCGGACAAAATGGCCGAGCTGGTTCGATAGTCGCGGGAGAAATCCCGCATGCCGGCACTTCAACAGCAGCTTGACCGATCCCATGACCCCGCCGCTTAATACCACGCCCTGAGCCCGATACCTCTTTTCAGGATGCCGCCATCCGGTCGATCTGCAAGAGATGACCTCATAGCCGCCGCGCCAGGGTTTGATGCCGGTGACCTCGGTTTCGGGCACAATCTTTGCTCCCAGGCCTTCCGCCAGATACAGATAATTTTTGTCCAGCGTGTTTTTGGCCCCCACCCGGCACCCCACCATGCACGCGCCGCAGAAGGTGCAACCCGTGCGTTCCGGGCCCCTGCCGTCGAAGAAGGGATCGGGAACCGTTTTATCCGGTGTGCCAAAAAAGATGCCGACATCGTTCTTGTGAAACGTGTCCTCGCCCCTCAGTTCAAGACCGACGTCACGCAGGTATTTGTCGGCGATGCCGATCTGCGGGCTCGGGTTGGCCCCAAGCATTTTCCTGGCTGTTTCGTAATGGGGCATCAGCTGCGACTTGCAGTCGGCAATGCCCCACTCCGGGTTTTCGAAGACATCCTCCGGCGGCACCAGCAGCTGATTGGCGTATACCAAACTCCCGCCGCCGACGCCGCCCCCGTGCAGGATAAGCACATGCTTCAACTGCGTCAGCATCTGATAGCCGTAGCAGCCGAACCGGGGCAGCCACAAATTTTTTCGGATGTTCCAGTTGGTCCTGGGAAAATCCTCTTTCCGCCAGCGTTTGCCCTTCTCGAGCACGGCCACCCGATAGCCTTTTTCAGACAGACGCAGCGCCGCCACGCTGCCTCCGAACCCGGAGCCGATAATGATGAAATCGAAATCAAAAGTCGGTTCAGCCATGCGCCTCCTTTTTAATTTCTGCTGATCCGACTGCTGCAGTCCAACGCCCTTGATCACAATCGGAACTTGCAAACCGTTCTTGACTATCTATCCTATTATTTTGTAAAAATATCGGTAGATCAAGCTGTATCTTCGCGGCTTACGCACTTCGCCATCATTTAGAGACAGGTCGCAACTGGCATGGATTATCTTGGAAGACTCGTAAAAATCACAACCGATTCTGCTGACCTTGATTTCCTCGAAGCCAAGGACATTGCCAAACGGACAGCCAGAGAGCACAGCGGCGACCCGATGCTGTTGTCCTGGTACCAGAGCAAAACTGGTGAAGGCTACCCTAACCTCGAATGTGGAAAGAGCGACAAGCCGGCATGGATTGTTTATGCGGAATCAAGGGGTGGCGATTTGACGATCGACATCAATGCGGGGGAGTATGTATTCGTATTTCTCTCTTTAGATTTTGCGAAAAAATAACATGTGAATTCTGAACGATACCGCGCCTGTCCCGTGGCATGAAAAACGAAGGAATGTTTACATAATCCGATACTTTAAACCACAGCCAGAGGGGATATATCAAGTGTAAAAGGGATCGTTAATTTCAAGCGCACCCTCGAGTGAAGGACCATCCGGACAAGTCTTTTTTACGCGAAGTCCCGCCACCCAGGCGGGACTTCGCGTAAAAGAGCCGTTTATGGAGCGGACACACTGGCGTTGCGATTGCGAGCGGCCGATAGAAAGGTCGGTGGACTCTTGACCATACCTTTTTTCTACCAGCCGAAGGTCAAGTATTTATGCATCGAGTCCGCCGCCTTGCGCCCGGCACCCATGGCCAGGATGACGGTGGCCGCCCCGGTGACGATGTCGCCGCCGGCCCAGACCCCTTTTTTGGTCGTCTTGCCGGTTTCGAGATCGGTGATGATGTAGCCCCACTTGTTGAGCTTCATGTCGGGCGTCGAGCTGGTCAGCAGCGGGTTGGCGCCGGAGCCGACCGCAACGATGCACAGGTCGCAGTCAAACTGGAACTCCGAGCCCTTGATCGCCACGGGGCGACGGCGCCCGGAGTCATCCGGCTCGCCGAGTTCCATCTTCAGGCATTCCATGGCCACCAGCCGCCCCTGATCGTTGCCGATGTAGCGGGTCGGATTGGTCAGCAGCATGAACTCGATCCCTTCCTCCCCGGCATGGTGGATTTCGGCCGCCCGCGCCGGCATTTCCTCGCGTGACCGGCGGTAGACGATCCGCACCTTCTCCGCACCGAGGCGCATGGCCGTTCGCGCCGAATCCATGGCGACATTGCCGGCGCCCAGCACCACCACGTTCTTGCCGCGCGGAACCGGCGTGTCGACCTCGGGGTAGAGATAGGCTTTCATGAGGTTGGCCCGGGTCAGGTACTCGTTGGCCGACAGGATGCCGATCAGGTTTTCGCCGGGGATGTTCATGAAACGCGGCAAACCGGCCCCGACGCCCACGTAAACCGCATCGAAGCCCTCTTCGCCCAAGAGTTCGTCCAGCGAAACCGTGCGCCCCACCACCGCGTTGCAGTCGACCTTGACCCCCAGCCGTTCCAGAAAGTTAATCTCCTGGGCCACGATCGCCTTGGGCAGACGGAATTCGGGAATGCCGTAAACCAGAACGCCGCCCGGCTTGTGAAAGGCCTCGAAAACGGTCACTTCGTGCCCCTTGACGATCAAATCGCCGGCCACCGTCAGTCCCGATGGTCCCGAGCCCACAACGGCCACCCGCTTGCCGGTCGGCTCGGCCTTGGGCGGCAGGGCACCGGTGCCGTGCTCCCTTTCGTAATCCGCGGCAAAGCGCTCCAGGTTGCCGATCGCCACCGGCTTGTCCTTTTTCCCGACGATGCATTTGCCCTCGCACTGGATCTCCTGCGGGCAGACCCGGCCGCAAACCGCCGGCAGGCTGTTTTTGCCCCACAGGTTGCGAATGGACGCCGTAAGTTCCCCCTCCCGAATCAGACTGATGAAACCGGGAATATCGACGCTGACCGGGCAGCCCTCGACACAGCCCGGTTTCTTGCATTGCAGGCAGCGACTGGCCTCGGCCATCGCCATTTCCCGCGTGTACCCCGTGGGGACTTCCTTGAAATTCCGGGCCCGGATGTGAGGCTCCTGTTCAGGCATCGGAACCCGTTCTATTTTTTCAGCTTTTGCCGCTTTCTCCGCCATAATTTTCCTCCAAAGTGACCGTCAATTTTACCAGTGAAACGTCAATCCGCTGCTGCCTGGCGACATCCATCCCATCAGCGGGCGTAGTCCGGTTTCAGCATGCAATAGTCTTCGAAACAGCGCTTTTCGTCCTCGCAATAGGCCTGCAGCCGGAGCATCAGTTCGTCGTAGTCGACCTTGTGGCCGTCGAATTCGGGGCCGTCGACGCAGGCGAACTTGGTTTTGCCGTCCACCGTGACGCGGCATCCGCCGCACATACCGGTCCCATCGACCATAATCGGGTTAAGACTGACGATGGTCTTGACCCCGTACTGGGCGGTCAGTTTGGAGACGAACTTCATCATCGGCACCGGGCCGATGGCCACCGCCAATTGGGTGTCGCCCTTGTCCAGCACATCCTTGAGGGCTTCGGTGACAAATCCCTTGCGACCGTAAGAACCGTCGTCGGTGCAAATCAACAGGTCGTGCGATGCCCGGCGCATGTGATCCTCCATGATCAGCAGGTCCTTGCTGCGGGCACCAACGATGGCGGTGACATGGTTTCCGGCCTCCTTGAGGGCGCGGGTGATCGGATGCAAGACGGCGATGCCGGTGCCGCCGCCGACGCAGACCACGTTGCCCACCTTTTCAATGTCGGTCGCCTTGCCAAGCGGACCGATCACGTCCTGAAACGCATCGCCGACCTGCAGGCTTTTAAAAAGCGCGGTCGATTTGCCGACAACCATGTAGATAATGGTAATGGTTCCTTTTTGCGGATCGGTCTCCGCCATGGTCAGAGGGATGCGCTCACCCTCTTCGCCGGCTTTGAGAATCACGAACTGTCCCGGCCGGGCCTTGCGGGCAATCCGCGGGGCCTCGATCTCGTTCAAAACGACGGTCCCTTCAGCCATTTCTTCACGTTTCACGATTTTAAACATTTCTCAAACCTCTTTCTATTGTCTGGTTGTGTCACAGAACCACCTATAAAAACCGAACCGATGTTTTCATGCTTAATAATAAGCATATGCTCATAACATACCTGCGCTCTAAATACACCTCTTTTTTTACGAAGATTGAAATTCTCTCCTGTTTTGTGCTAATTATTTTTTTTATGCCTCGATGATTTCGGAGGTGCAGACAATACTGTTGTTGGTTTAAGCGATGGTGCCAGCCCCGAGATTGTCATCATCGTTTTGATGCTTCGGCCGACATGGCCCTTATTTAAGCCGCCAACCATCTCCTTACCGGGAAAAATACCGTCGGCACTCCCGACGGATTTGCGAAAACCTGCGGATGAAGATATTCGACAGCCACTGCCACCTCGATGACCGCTGTTACGACCCCGACCGGCAGGCGGTCCTGCGGCGGGCGGCAGATGCCGGGGTTGCCGCCCTGATGATTGTCGGCACCGACCTGGCAAGCTCCGGCCGGGCGACCCGCCTGGCCGGGGAGCACGGCAGCTGCTGGGCCTCGGTCGGCATGCACCCGCACGACGCCAAGGATTGCAGCGATGCGGTCATAGCCGGCCTGCGCCAACTGGCTCAGTCCGCAAAGGTTCGCGCCTGGGGCGAAATCGGCCTCGATTTCAACCGCATGTACTCGCCGCAGGCCGACCAGGAACGCTGGTTTGTGCGCCAGCTCGACACGGCGCGCGAGATGGACCTGCCGCTGATATTTCACGAACGCGACAGCAAGGGCCGGTTCATCGAACTGCTGAACGCCCACGCCGCAGTTCCCCTGCGAGGTGTGATTCATTGCTTCGGCGGCAGCCGCGCGGAGTTGGTCCGCTATCTGGATTTAGGCCTTTACGTGGGCATCACCGGCATTCTGACGATCAGGCAGCGCGGCGCGGCCCTGCGCGAACTCGTGACCACCATACCGGCCGATCGCCTGCTGATCGAAACCGATGCCCCTTATCTCACCCCGACGCCCGAAAGAAACCACCACCGCCGCAACGAGCCGGCTTTCGTGCGCTCCGTGCTTCTGAAACTGGCCGAGGTCCGCCGGGAAGACCCGGCCATAGTGTCGGAAACCATCTGGAACAACACCTGCCGGTTGTATGGCATTGACCCGTGACGGCCCCCCTCCCAAATTTTTCCCCTCTAAATTCCTCATTTGGCCATCATGTACTGCACCGCTTTTTCGAGCCCGTCGATCGACAGCTCGAACATGGGAAAAATCCGGCCGATCGTGTTCACCGTTTGAGTGTATTTCCACATATCTGCCGGCATCGGGTTGAGCCACACCGCGTGTGAAAAGGTGTCGGCCAGAAACTTGAGGCACTGAATACTGGGCGTTCCGCTCCTGTCCTCGATGTGGATCGACCCGTCGGTGACCATCAGTTCGTAGGGGGCCATGCTGGCGTCACCGACGATGAAAAGTCGCGTGTGCGGGTCGGCCGCGGCAAATTCCGCAATCGGTTTCGGCTTGCGATACCGTGCCGGATCGGTCCAGAGGGTGCTGTAGATGGTGTTGTGGAAAAAATAGGTCTTCAGGTCCTTGAACTGGGACCGGGCGTGATCGAAAACCGTCTGCACGACGGAGATTTAGGGATCCATCGAATACCCGCCGTTGTCGATCGCGAGGATCACCTTCAGACGATCCTTTAGGCTGCGCTCGAAAACAATTTCGATTTCACCCGCATTTTTCATCGTTTGATACAGCGTGTCATCGATGTTGACCCGATCCTTGGGGCCGGCCGGGATCAAATTGCGCAGCCGCTTCAGGGCCTCTCCCACCATCGGCCGCGTCAACGGGCCGGTCAGGGCGTAGTCGCGGTAGCGGCGGTCCATGGCGACTTTCACGGCCGACTTGTTGCGTGAAACGCCGCCCACGCGCATGCCGCCGGGATGATAACCCGAGTGGCCCACGGGCGAGGTGCCTCCGGTACCGATCCACTTGCTGCCGCCGTGGTGCTCGCCGGTCTGCTCCTTGAGCCGCTCCTTGAAATAGTCGATCAGCTCATCCGGGGTCAGACGGCTCAGTTCCGATTCGTCGATGCCCAGGGCCTGGGCCAGGGCGCGCGGATCCTTCAACCACTGGTCGAGCAGCGCCCGGGCAATGTCGTCCAGTTCGATGCCGGAGACATCCGGCAGCTCGGCGCCCTCGAAGTGGTGCGCAAAGGCCTGGTCATACAGGTCGAAATAGCGCTCGCTCTTGACCAGGATCGAGCGCGAGGCCGTGTAAAAATCGTTGAGGGAATTCACCAGCCCGGTCCGCAGGGCGCGGTGGAGCGTCAGGAACGAGGTCGGGCTGACCGGGATCCCGATGTTCTTGAGGGTATAAAAAAAGTCGATAAACATTTGTCAGAACAGCCTTTTGCGGCGGAGCACCTCGTCTGTCCGCTGCAGGTCCTGGCTTTTCTTGAATAAAACCCCGAGATAAGGGATGTCGCCGCCGGCCAACTTCCGGGGGGTGAAATCGGGGTCGGCATTGAGCGCCCGCACCCAGTTGATCAGCTCGCGGGTGGCCGGTTTCTTTTCGATCCCCTCCATGTCGCGCAGTCGGTAAAAGGCCGTGATGGCATTTTCCATCAACTCGTCATCCAGGTTCGGGAAATGAACGGCGATGATCTTGCGCATCATCTTGGGCTCCGGAAAGGCGATGTGGTGAAAGTTGCAGCGGCCCAGGAAGGGGTCCGACAAATCTTTTTTGGCGTTGGAGGTGATAATGATAACCGGACGGGTGCGGGCCTGAACGGTCTCTG
>JBAPWQ010000448.1:0-12987 GCA_049283795.1 Desulfobacterales bacterium
TTGTGCGAGATGTAGAGAAAATGGCGCCGGGGATAAAGCGCCTTGACCTGCAAGATGATCTTCTCGCGCGTCAGTTCGTCGACATTGGCCAGGCTCTCGTCCATGATCAGCAGATCGAAGTCCTGCAAAAGATAGCGCAGCAGATTGACGCGGTTCTGCTGTCCCAGGGACAACTGGGAAAAGCGCTGCCGCAGGCAGTCTTCCAGGCCGAAAACCGGGACCAGGTCCTGAAGGCGGGCCCGGCGGCCGGTGGGGGTGACCTTCTCAAGGTGCCGGCCGACCGCCGACCAGCCCGGAAGCCGCTCGGTGTTGTAGGAATAGAGGAAGGTCTTCATTCCCTCGCGGGCGATTTCCCCGGAAAATCCGCGCATGTCGCCGGTCAGGACCCTGGCCAGCGAGGTCTTGCCGACACCCGAGGGACCGAAAAGGGCATTGAATCCGGGTTCCGTCAAATCGAATGACAGGTCCCGGAAGACGACATTCGGGGAACCGGGATATTTGAGGGTCAGGTTCCGGATCTGCAGGCACATAGGCGCGCTTTCAGCGGCGGTTCTACTGTGCGCGGTCCGCCGGCGCCATCCATCGCGCCAGCCTGTTCTTAAGACTGCCCAGGAGCGGTTCGCGAATTTTGACCTCGAGAAAAAGGTCGCCGGGCGGTTCCCCGCCCTTGCCGTCTCGGCCCATACCGGCCAGGCGGATTTTTTGTCCCGACTGGATGCCAGGCGGGATCTTCACCACCAGCTTTTTCGATTTTTCACGCAGAAAATAGGCGTAGGGACCGCCGGTCCGGGCCAGCTCGGGCCCGATGATGATGGTATCGCGGACGGGCCCGCCCTTTTCGGGCAGCTCGACGCCGCTGATATTTTTCAGGAGCCGGCGCGCGAGCGTACCGAGCACCCCGCCTTGCGGCAGCGCCGGACCGTGCCGGGTGCCGGGTCCTCCGGAACCGGTGAAGACAAACCCGCGGGCGAACATGCCGGGCCGGTTGAACTGGAAAGTGCGGAACCCCGGCCCGTAAAACTCCTTGAATATGTCCTCCACCCCCCGCACGCCGAAGGAGCGGGCCATCTCTTCGAAGACCTGGTAGATGTCCGAGCCCCTAAAAATGTCGCGGTCGCTGTAGCTCTGCCGGAAGCGGCTGTGGGCGGTGTCCCCGAACCGCTGCCGCAGGCCGTCGTACTCGCGCCGCTTGCCGGCGTCGGCCAGCACGGCATAGGCCTCGTTGAGCCCCTTCATCTGTTCGGCCGCCTGCGGATCGTCCGGATGGCGGTCCGGGTGGAACTGGTAGGCCAGCTTGCGATAGGCTTCCTTTATCTGTTGCGCCGTGGCGGTGTTCTCAACGCCCAGTAGGCGGTAATAGTCGCTGGTCGGCATGTGAATCGATTCTCCCCGCCCGCTGGCGGTTCTGTTATAAAAAATTAAGGGACTATAGTCTTAACGTTAAAGATATTGGCAAGGTCATAGGGCGGCTGTATTGGAATACGCCAACGACCGCTGCCGGCGGCCAAAATCTCTATCGTTAAGACTATGCAGGGTAAAATAAACCCGGACGCTATTCAAGGATAAAGCGCGGGCGACCGCACGCATGATAAGACACCCCAACCCCGATTCAACCTTGCCGGTGAAAGATTGTCGGTGCTATACTGTACGGGTTTAGCCGGTTTAGCCCGTTGAGCCCGTATTGACCGTTTGGTCACGCCGGCGGCGGAATCAAGGGTGTTCGTGCCGCCGGGGGAGTGAAGGGTGGTGTCGCAGCGTCGCTTATCCATTCCCGGAATGTGAAAATCGAAAATGGTCGTTGATCAACCGCAGGAGAGGACTCATGTCCGGTGCCCGCAGCGAAAACGATAAACGCGGCTATGACGTCATCATCGTGGGCGGCGGTCCGGCCGGATTGTTTGCGGCTTACCACCTTTGCGAGCACTCGGGCTTGCGAGTGCTGCTGATCGAAATGGGTCAGGACGCTCTCAAACGGAAATGCCCCATGAGCGACAACCGCGAGTGCCTCGGCTGCAGGCCCTGCCACATCCTGTCCGGGATCGGCGGGGCCGGTCTTTTTTCGGACGGCAAGCTCAACTACATTCACAAGCTGGGCAAAAGCGATTTGACCCAGTTCATGCCGCGCCCCGCGGCCGAAGCCCTGATCGAAGAGACCGAAACGATTTTCAACCGCTTCGGAATGGACGGTCCGGTCTATCCGACCGACATGGCCGCGGCCCGCCACATCCGCCAGAAGGCCAAGCGCCACGGCATCGACCTGTTGATCATCCGTCAAAAACATCTCGGCAGCGACTGCCTGCCGGAACACATCGCCGCTATGCGCGACTATGTCAAATCCAGGGGCGTGGAGTTTCACACCTCCGAGGAGGTCAGGGATGTCATCGTCGAAAACATGCGCGTGACCGGCGTGGTGACCGATCGCGGCACGTATGGCGCCGGAAAGGTCATCCTGGCGCCCGGCCGCGTGGGCGCCAACTGGATCGGGACGCTGGCGCAAAAATACGGCCTGGGCCTCACCCAGCGCGGCATCGAGGTCGGCGTGCGGGTCGAGGTGCACAACGACATCATGCAGGATCTTTGCAGCGTGATCTACGATCCGACCTTTTTTATCCAGACCAGCAAGTACGACGACCAGACGCGCACCTTCTGCACCAATCAAGGCGGCTTCGTCACCCAGGAGAACTACAGCCGGTTTGTGTGCGTCAACGGGCACGCCTTCCGCCACCGCAAGTCCGACAACACCAATTTCGCCTTCCTGTCGAAGGTCGTCCTGACCGAGCCGGTGACCGACAACCAGGCCTACGGGGAAGCCATCGGCAGCCTGGCGTCGCTGATCGGCGGCGGCAAGCCGATCCTGCAGCGCTTCGGCGATTTGAAGCGCGGGCGGCGCAGCACCTGGAACCGCGTCCGGAAAGGCTACATCGCGCCGAGCCTGGTCGAGGTCGTCTGCGGCGACATCGCCATGGCCCTGCCCGAAAGGATCCTGACCAACATCTTCGAGGGCCTCGACAAGCTCAACCTGGTCATTCCGGGAGTTTCCAACGACGAGACCCTGCTCTACGCGCCCGAAATAAAATTTTTCGCCACCCAGGTCGACACCACCGAGCACCTTGAGACAAAGATTTCGGGAATGTACGTGGCCGGCGACGGACCGGGCGTGGCCGGCAACATCGTCTCGGCCAGCGCCACCGGCCTGATTCCCGCCAAGGCTATCGTCGCCCTGCCCTGAAGACCCGCCCCTGGCCTTTTTTTGCGAATACCGCCTGAAAGTGAATGAAATACCCTGCGATCAACAGGTGCTTTTTAGGCCTATAACCATAATTTCATATGATTACAATAATTTAATTTTGTGGCATTGATTTTGCTTTACGATGTAAGGAGTATTGCCCGACGTCAGGAGACCAAGTGCCGTTATTCGATTCCGCCGAGGCCAACCCCGCATCCGACCCGGCCACTGCCGGCTTGATGACGGATTTCCTTCAACCCAACCGGTTTTTCACCGGCCTGGCAAACGGCATCGTCCTTGCGCTTCCGGCCTGGGCCATCGTTTGGGCCCTGCTGGTCTGGATGTTTTAGACCTACCGGGCCGCCCCTTCCTCACAATTGATCACCTTCTTCCGCACCGGCCGGATGTCACTCCCGCGGCAGCTTCAACACAAACGGCACGGCCGCCAGTCCCAGTAAAGCGCTGACGAAATAAGTCGCCTTGAGGCCGATCTTATCGCCGAGAAAACCGACCACCACCACCACGGCCGAGCGGGCGATGAAAGAGATCATCATAAAAAAACCATTGGCAGCCGACGGGCTGTTCTGGGCGTGCTCCTGGACCAGGGCCAGCATGACCGGCGTGGTCGACAGGAGGGTGAAGCCCACCAGGATAAGGGCCGTCAGGCCGGGCCAGCCGCCGATGGCCGTAAACAGGAACAGGCTGGCCGGCGCCCCGAGCAAGGACATCAACAGGATCCGTCGACGGCCGAAAATATCGCTGAGAGAACCGGCGGCGAGCACACCGGCCACTCCGGCGGCTTCGAATATGGTCAGCCCGATTCCGGCCAGCCACAGATTGCCGGTTTGCTGGTTGATGAATGTCGGCAGGAAGGCGGTGAGGCATGCATGCATGAAGCCGCGAAAAAACAAAATTGCGCTCAGCGGCCGCAAGACGTGCCGCATTTCCCGCCAGGTATCCGGAACCGACATGCGCCGGGCGGCGGTGGTCCGGATCGGAACGTCCTTGAATCGCAGAAAAAGCCACACCGAAGCCAGGATGCCCACCAGCATTATCGGGTAAAACCCCTCGAGGCCCAGCAAAGACACCGCGCCGACGGCTGCCAGCGGCCCCAACGAGCGCGCCAGTTCGCCGCCTGTCATGAAGAAACTCATTCCGCGCCCCTTTTTCGACCCCGAGAGGCGCGCCACCATCACCGGCGCCGGAACGTGGAATATGGCGACGCTGACGCCGGCAATCAGCAGCAGGATCAACAGGGCCCCGTAACCGGGCGCCACGCCGATCAGGCTCATGCTCACGGCCGTTATCCCCGGTGCCAAAATGATGAAATAGCGCACGCTGATGCGATCGGCCAGCGTGCCGAGGTAAGGGTTCAGCAACGCCGGCAGCTGCATGACGGTGGTCAGAAAACCGGCTTCGGTCAGGGAAAGCGAGAGCTTCTGTATGAGCAGCGGCAGCAGAGGTGCCAGAAAACTGGAATAGGCGTCGTGGATGAAATGGCAGATGGACAGGGAAAGGATCTGCCCGGCCTGAAATTTTTGTGCCGGGTGCCCGTCGCGAACGGCCGCCGCGGGAAGGGGCGTCTTTGAAAGCATCACGGTCAGGAAGGCTTGGCGGTCGCTGCCGGGCGGCCGGACAGGTAATGGCGGTCCAGGGTTGCCTCGACGGCCGCCAGTTTGCCGACAGCCGGCGGCGTGAACCCGAAGACGAGGTCGAGAAAGCTCATGGTGATCCTGAAAGTGGCCCCCCAGAGCCGTTCGGTGCGTCCGGCCCGACGATCCATGAAACAGGGGAATTCCCTGATCTCGGGCGCCGGCCGGTTGCCGTTGGAACCGCCCATGTGAAAGACGCAGCGCGCGTAGTGGTCCGCCTGCAGCAGACGGCTTACCGGCACGGCGACAACCTTTTCAACCTCCCAGTTGGGAGTGAACCGCACCTGGTTGGAAATCCAGCAGACCATCGGGTAGATCGTCCGCTGGAACATCACCAGCCGGGCGGGCGGCAAAAAGCCCAGGAACCGGATGCCGAAAGGGTTCAGCCGCATCTCCTCAAACCCCTCGCGCAGGCCGGTGGCCAGCAGCAGGGACAAGTTGAAGGCTTCCCGCGGGCGCCGGCTGCGCCACGCGGGCCAACCGGCCCAGCGCACCAGCGGCGATCCCCACAGCCGCAGCAACCGGGCCAGGTTCACATCCAGCCGCGGGGCGATGCCGCCGCCCGGGCAGCACAGGTCCCCGGGCTGCACCACGTGGCGCGAGCGCTTGTTTAAAATAAGGTACGGCCCGGTATCGCCACCGTTGTCACCGGCCGAGTTTCGTGCAAGGAGGAATAACACCGCGGATGCGCGTGGGGAATACAGGATGTCCTCGGAAAACAGCGGTTCTTCGCCGATGTGTTCAAGAAGTTTATGCTCCACATAATTCGGCAGGGCTTCGGCATCGTTTGCCAGCGCCGCCGGCGTGTTGAGCCGAGACCCTGCCGCTGTGGTGAATCTTTGACGCATTGCCTCGAACCTTACGGGAGCCCCGTAAGGGCGGCTCCGCAACCAAAGAGTGACGAGCGCAGGGGCATTTGCCAGGCAAAGCCGCCGCCCGCACGTCAGATGAACTTGTCAATTTTGGCGTTCTTGCGCAAACCTTCCAGGTATTCCTCGACCTTCTCCCGCGTTTTCTGCTGTTTCAGGTGCTGCTCGATGTCGTCTTTCACATCGGTGAAGGCCAGGGTCGTCTCGGGCTTTTTTTCGGTGACCTTGATGATGTGATAGCCGAACCGCGTTTCCACCACGTCGCTGACCTTGCCGGGCTCCAGCGTGAACGCGGCATCTTCGAAGGCCTTGTCCATCTGGCCGCGTTGAAAAAAGCCCAGGTCGCCGCCTTTGCCCTTGCTGGGTCCCTCGGAGGATTCCTGGGCCACGGCCGCAAAATCCTCACCTTTTTTCAGCCTCTCCTGAACGGCGGCGATCTTCTTTTTGGCTTCGGCTTTCTGTTCGTCCGTGGCATCCGGCGCAACCTGGATCAGGATGTGACTGGCCTTTACCTGCTCGGGCTGCTTGAACTGGTCGGGATTCTCGTCATAAAATTTTTTCGCTTCCGCTTCGCTCACCTGGATATCATTCACGACCTTTGATTTCAGCAGATCGTCAATCGCCAGGCCCTTGTCGAGCTGAGACCGGATCTCGGCCTCGGAAACCCCCATCTTGGCGATGGCATCCTTGAATTCCTGCTCGGTCTTGAATCGCTTCTTGATTTCCTCGTATTTATCGTCAAGGGTCTTCGCGTCGACCTTGATCTTTTGCTTCTTGCTTTCCTGATAGAGCAGCTCCTGGTCGATCAGGCTGTTCAAAATCTCGCTCCTCAGAACCGGCACCTGGACGTCAGGCACCTGTTGGCCCTGGCGCACCATGCGATCGGTAAACATCTTTACCTCGCGCTCGAGCGTTTCCCCGGCAATCACGGTGCCATTGACGGTCGCCGCCTTTGCCGGCACCGCTTTTTCAGGTGTGGCGTTGTCAGTCACAGCTTTTTGGGGGGCGGCCTTTTCAGGCGTGGCTTTCTGTGCTCCGGCCGGCAGGGCGGCAACGAGCAGGATCGCCGCGAACAGGATCACCGCGGCAAAAAATCGGTTTCCGGACATCATGATAAAGTTCCTTTCAATTAAAAAAAGCCCTTCTTCTGGGCCGGTAGATGATTCGGCGTCGATTCGGAACCGATCGCCGATTAACAATCTCAACCCCCAATTGGGTTGTGATGAGGGTGTTTGTGATATACCATAAGAATAAAAAATACAATTTACAATAATCATCGCCCGGAATGAACTGGTGTCCATCCATAAATGGTCTTTTCCCGCTTGGCGGCCGGTCGCGGCGGGTTTCCGGCTGCGGCGTCCATAAAGTACGCCTCGCCGAAAACCCTTTTGGCGGCCTTACCCGGCGAACAACTCCTCATTTATGAATTGGACACTCCGAAGTGCCCAAAAAGATCGCGGATGGCACCAACTGATGTTCAAGCGTGCCGGCGGCGAATCGATTTTCATTCCGCCAAACGGGCAAGGGGATTGATATCATGTGGGTTTTTACCCGTGAGGGGTTTTTTTCGGTTGTCTGGGACAGAACCTGCCGCGCGGACGAACTGGTGGCAAGGTCCCAGGCCCGCGAGGATATCTACCGTTTAGTCAAACGCTTGAACGGGTATTGCGACGCGGAACAGATTACGGTAAACTTCGGCGCATCCTACCGCTACAGCGTCAAAATTGCCAAACAGGCCTGGTCGGCCTATCTGGCGGACTGCGCGCTCCAGATAGACTATTTGTCGGTCAAGGAAGGCATCGTGCCCGCCCGGGACCACTTGCGACAGGAGGCCTATTTTCAGATCTGGGAAGCACTGTACCGCTGGCGCTCGCGGAAAGATGACCGGGAAAAGGAGAAAAGACAGCGCGAACCCTCCCGGGCCGATGCCCTCAGGCTGCCCGTACGCTGGAAACCCTGAAAAAGCGGCTTCGCCCTTGCGGCCCGCCCCGGTGCGTAATATTTTTTCAACCGTTGCGCAGTGAATGGTCTATTCCCAAGGGTCACTATTAAAATAGCGAATGAGAAATACTTGACCTTCTTCTGCTGAACAAAAGGAACTTGTCGTATGCCGATTTATGAATACCAGTGTAAAGGATGCTGCCACTGTTTCGAATACCTGGCCTTGACGGCCACCGATACCCCCCCGGCCTGTCCCGCGTGCGCCTGTCCGGATATCGAAAAATTGATGTCCGCCGGATGCGTCCGCGCTAAAGGCATCCCCAAGGGCTCGGGCGGCTTCGACGCCAAACCGGGTTGCCGGCCCTCGGGCTGATCGATTTAGGCGAAGCGCCTCGGTTCGAGGCGCCCCGGTCGGTTAACCGATTTATTCCCGTTGCAGCGCGATGTGTCACGTTTTGCCGGTCAAAGTATGTTTCTTACATGATCAGACTGGGCGGCCGGTGGCGTCGCTGAACCCCGAACCGCTCAACCTGCTGTCAATTTGCCCACTCAACGCCCCATGCCGCGCATCCTTTTGCTCCAGCTTCCGATTCCGCACCTGAACTATGGCAAACGAACCGGAAACATCCCGCTGGCGGCCGCCTGTCTCAAGCAGGCGACGGCCGACATCCCCGGCATATCTGTGGACATTCTATCCGAGAGCATCGTCTCGTATCTCGGCGATGCAGGCCTGCTGCGCGAGGTCCAGTCCCGCAAACCGGATGTCATCGGCTTTTCGGTCTACAGCTGGAACCTGCGGCGATCGCTGTACCTGGCCGCAGAGGCTAAAAAGGCCATTGGCTGCCGCGTCGTCCTGGGTGGTCCCGAAATCACCCCCGACAACCGGTTGGCGCGGTCCGATGCGATCGATTTTCTCGTTTACGGCGAAGGCGAGACCGTGTTCCGGCAGCTGCTGCAGGAGGAGGCGTTCTGGCAAAAAAAAGCGGCCGCGGCCTGCGCCGATTCCTTCTTCCGCTCGAGCCCCAGCCCCTATCCGGCCGGACTGCTGGAGCCCGGCATCGAAGACCTGGTGCTGCTGGAGACGCAGCGCGGCTGTCCCTTTAATTGCGGCTACTGCAGCTACGGCAAGGCCCGCCGCCGGGTGACGTTCAAATCCGAACCCCTGCTGCTCGACGCCGTCAACTGGGCGGCGCGCAGCGGGCATTCCGAACTCTATTTCCTGGACCCGACCCTCAACACCCGCCCCGGGATCGACGGCCTGCTCGACAAGGTCAAAACCGCCAACCGCACCCGCAGCCTGGCCTTGATCAGTGAATTGAGGGCCGACCGGCTGGACGCTGCCCTGGCCGATCGATTTGCGGCCGCCGGATTCAGCTGGTTCGAAATCGGCCTGCAGACCACCAACCCGCGGGCCCTCGACCTGATGAACCGCGCCACTGATCCCGCCCGCTTCCTGGCGGGCGTGCGGCTGCTCAGGGAACGCGGTATATCGGCCACCATCGACCTGATCGCCGGCCTGCCGGGCGACGATTTAAACGGTTTCAAGCGCTCGGTGGATTTCATCGTCGACAACGACCTACGCCAGGACGTGCAGGTCTTTCCGCTGGCCGTCTTGCCGGGCACCGATTTCCGGACGCGCAGCCGGGCGCTCGGCCTGGCTTTCGATCCGGAGCCGCCCTACCCGGTGATCGCCACGCCCCTGTTTTCAGAGGAAAACCTGCTGGAGGCCTTCGATTACGCCGAAGCCCGCCTGGAGGTCAATTTGTATCCGATGCCGGCCTTGGACATCTCCTGGCGCCACCGCCCCGCAACCGATAATCGGCCGGACCCCGACCACTATGACAATCCGGGCAACCGTCCCGGCCTCTCGAAGCTGATCCTGAATTCGGTACGGCCGCTTTCCGACATCGAAAAAAGGGCCCGACATCTGACGCATCCCTATCAGGTCTTCATCGGCCCCGACATTACCGAGGCGGCCTTCACGGGCCGCGCTCTCGAAATCCTGACCGCCGCCAACCCGTTCACGCCGCTGGAAGTCGTTTTCATCGAGCCGCGGCGGGTCCCGGACACCGACCGGCTGCTCGATGCCGTTCGATTGCACCGCCCGCACTTCCTGGATCTCGAACACCGCTTCCTGTTCGCGGGTCCCGGCAACCGCAGCGTCCTCTTCACGTTTCTCAGCCGCCGGCCGCGGCCGCTTTTCACCGGCGACATGCAGCGGCAGGTCTTCTGGTGGGACCGGCCGAAACTGCCGGAGGGCCCGGACCTCGACGGCCTGGCCGATTTCGACGGCCTACTCGTCGATTCCCCCTGCCCGGCAGCGGCCCTGAAGGCGTGGCAGAATTCTTTCATCACCCGCGCTGCCGATTATCTCCACATCGGGTTTGCGGAAATATCCTTGCAGCGGCGCTGGCTGCTCCTGACCGAACCCGAAACCTACTACCCCGGGGCCTTCGGGTCCCCCCGGGCGCCGGCGAAAGAATAGGCCGCCGGCAACGGCTTGCGCCGGTCCTGCAAAAGCCCCCTGCACGGTATCCGCATGTCGGCGGCCACCCTTACGGGCTGTAGACCACCACGAGCAACTCGGCGTTTTCCCGGCCGACATTGCGCATCTTGTGCCGCACGCCCGAGTTGAAGTGCAGGGAGTCGCCGGTTTTGAGCCGGTTGACGTGATCGCCGACGATGATCTCCATCTCGCCCGTCAGAACGTAGACCAGCTCCTCGCCCTCGTGCTGGTAGCCGACGCCCTTGTGGTCCTGCTGCGCGTCGACCGTGATCTTGAAGGCCTTGAGGTGCTTGTGCTCGGCGCCGGGTGTCAAGGTCGTGTAGGCGTAATTCTCGGTGCGCTTGCTGAACGCCTTGATCCGCTTTTCCAGGTTGGCTTCCTCTTCCCGCAGCAGGAAACCGGCGTCGAGTTCGAGCGCGCGCGAAATCTGGAGTAAAGCGCCGACCGGCGGAATCTCCTTGCCGGCCTCGATCTCTTTCAGGTAGTCGATCGAGAAACCGGTTTCATTCGCCAGCTGGTCGAAGGTAACCTTTTTAGCAGTCCGCGCTTTTTTTATGCGCTTTCCGACCGGTGCCAGTTTGTCTGTTTTTTTCTTCGGCATACCCCCTCCTCTTTGCCGCCCGGCAGCGCCGGCCCAAGCGCCGCCCGTTGTCGTCACTGTCGCATGCCCGTCGCCGGCGGCAGATCGTGCCTTTCTGCTGCCGGACGCAATTTTTTGCCTGTCGCCATCCTATAGCAGCCGCCCGCAATCCCCGCAATCTTCTTTACGCGGGCGGTGTTTACAGTCGTTCCCCAATAGGTTATTTTACTATGGCTTTAAGATAAAGATTTTGGCTGCCGGTGTCGGTCGTTGGCGTATGACCTATACAGCCGCCTCCCTCTGGCCTTGCCAAAACCCTTATCTTAAAGCCATAGTGTTGCACCTTTACCGGATCGACGGGAACACCCTGACGGAGCATGTCAAATGGAAAATGACTCTTTTTTGATCGAGGCGATCTTCGGCGCACCCAATTTCGACCGGGTGCGTGATTTCCGTGAGAGCCCCCCGAATGAAGAGACGCTGGCGGTGATCCGTCGTTTCGATGATATCAATTCGGATTTTCCGGCGGCCGTGCTGGACGAGAAAGGGCTGATTCCGGAAGCGGCGCTGCAGCGGCTCAAGGAGATCGGTTTCTTCGGGCTGAACATACCGGCGGCGTACGGCGGACTGGGGCTCGACCTACAGCAGTATCTGCACGTGACCGCGGAGATCGTGGCGCGCAATATTTCGCTCGGCTTCACATCGCTGGCGCACCTGTCGATCGGGACCAAGGGCATTTTGCTTTTCGGCACCGACGCCCAGAAGGAACGCTACCTCAAACCGGCCGCCTCCGGCGACATGATATTTTCCTACGCGCTGACCGAACCGCGCCACGGCTCGGATGCCAAAAGCATCGAAACCACCGCCGTGCTCGACCCCAACGGCAAACACTACATCCTCAACGGTCAGAAATCCTACATCACCAATGCCAACTATGCCGGTGGATTGACCACCTTCGCGCAGATGGACCCGGCCAAGCCCGGCTTCATGGGCGCTTTTATCGTCGAAACCGGTTGGCCGGGCGTCACCATCGGCAAAGACATGGCCAAGATGGGTTTAAAGGCCAGCTCCACCGCCACGATCGGATTTAAAAACGTGCGTGTGCCGCGCGAAAACCTTCTGGGAAAACCGGGTGACGGGTTCAAGATCGCCATGACGATCCTCAACTTCGGGCGCATGGCACTGGGGGCGGGGTCTGCCGGGACGATGCGGCAAGCGCTGCGGGACATGACCAAAAGAGCCGCCGCGCGCCGGCAGTTCGGCGTTGCGATCGGCACCTTCGAGCTGATACAGGAAAAGCTGGTCAGGGCGGCGGTCAACGGCTGCGTGGCGGCGGCCATGACGGACTTCACCGCCGCGATGCTGGCCCAGGACCCGCTCGCGCCGGTGGCCATCGAAAGCTCGCACTGCAAGCTCTTCGGCACGACCCGGGCCTGGGACACCCTCTATAACGCCCTTCAGGTCGCGGGCGGTGCGGGGTACCTGGCGACGCAGCCCTACGAGATGCGGATGCGCGACTTCAGGGTCACCACCATCTTCGAGGGAACCACCGAAATCCATTCGATCTATCCGGCGCTCTACCTGATTCGGCGCCTGGCCAAGGGCCTGCGGGCGGCGTCCAATTCAAAGGTCGGCCAGATCGCCTACCTGTTTAAAAGCCTCTTCGGGCGCCGTCGCTGGCGGCTGCGCTTCAATCAAAAGACAATGGACCGGGCGCTGCGCGAAGCCGCGGCAAATGCGCGCTGGGCGGCCCTGATGGTTCATGCCGGCCTGCTGGTCCACGGCCAAAAGATTTACCGGAAAGAGTTCCTGCTGCGGCGCATCACCACCCTGAGCCTTCACCTTTTCGGCATCGTCGCCGTACTCGCCCGCATCGAGGCCGCGCGCCAAAGCGGGCGCGATGCGGCGGCCGACCTGACGCTGCTCGATTACTTCGTCGAAGAGTCCCGCGCCCAATCGGTTAAAGGGTTCAAAGGGCTTTTTGCCACGCGCCGCGAACGGCTCAATCGAGAAATCGCCGCAGACATCCGTCGTCATCCCCCCTCGGAAAAACCGGGATAGAGGGTCATCCCGCCATCGACGATCAGGCTGGTGCCGGTGACGTAATCGGCGTGGTCCGAAGCCAGCCACACGGCCGCCCGGGCGATGTCATCCGGCTCGCCGATCCGTTTGTAAGGCACCAGTTCCATCAGGGCCGCATAGGCTTCGGGCGT
>JBAPWQ010000449.1:0-3466 GCA_049283795.1 Desulfobacterales bacterium
TCCGTGATCAGCTTGGGGGCGTGGGCCGTGCCGCACAAAAAGACACCTTCGCTGGGCATGTCCACCGGCCGCAGCTTGACGTGGGCCTCGATGAAGAAGCCCTCCGGGTTGCGGTTGAGCTTCATGACATTGCTCAGCTCGGAGGTGTCGGTTGCCGTCACGCCGGCGCTGAGGGTCACCAGGTCGGCCCCGATCTCGAGGTCCTGCTGCAGGATGTGGTCTTTCACCCGTACCGCCAGTCCGCTGCCGTTGGCAACCACCACCGGCGTCGTGCTGCGATCGAAGCGGATGAAGATGACGCCCTGCTGCCGGGCTTCCTTGTAGAAGTCTTCCAGCAGGCCGTAGGTCCGCATGTCGCGGTAAAGGACGTAGACATTGGCATCCGGATTGAGCTTCTTGATTTCGAGGGCATTTTTGACCGCACTCTGGCAGCAGATGCGGGAGCAGTTTTCGTTTTTTTCGTTGCGCGAGCCCACGCACTGGATCATCACGACGCTGTTCAGGTCGGCGGCGCCCTTCTGCTCCAACCGGTCGCTCAGCTCGACCTGGGTAACCACGCGCTCGTTCTCGCCGTAGAGAAATTCCTTGGGCTGGTATTCGTGGGCGCCGGTGGCGACGATGATGATGCCGTGGTCGATTTTGTGGGTATCGCCGTCGGCGCCGGTCTGCACTTCCGTCTTGAAACTGCCCTTGAACCCTTCGAACCCGACGATTCTGGCGCCGGTGATCACCTCGATCTTGTCGTGGTCAGTGACCTCGGAGACGAGCTGCGCCAGGTAGGCTTGAATGTCGGCGCCCTCGATGGTGTGGTGTAGCTTGCGCGCAAAGCCGCCGAGTTCGGCCTCTTTTTCAACCAGGCTGACCTCGAAGCCCTGCTTGCCGAGCCCGAGGGCGGCGTTCATTCCGGCCACGCCGCCGCCGATCACCAGCGCGCGCTTGTTGATCGGTACCACTTTCTCGTGCAGCGTCCGCAGGTGAGCCGCCCGGGCCACCGACATCCGCACCAGGTCCTTGGCCTTTTCGGTGGCGGCATTCGGGTCCTTGGAGTGGATCCAGGAATCCTGGTTGCGGATGTTGGCCATTTCGAACAGGTACTTGTTCAGCCCGCAGGCCTCCAGGGTTTCCATGAACATCGGTTCGTGGGTCTTGGGGCTGCAGGAGGCGACCACCACCCGGTTGAGGTTGTGCTCCTTGATTTTTTCCTTGATTTTCTCCTGTGTGTCCTGGCTGCAGGTGAAGAGGTTTTCATCTGCAAAGGCCACGTAGGGCAGGCTCTCGGCATAGGCCTTGACGCCCGGCACGTCGACGATGCCGCCGATATTGATGCCGCAGTTGCAGACGAAGACCCCGATGCGCGGGTCTTCGCCGGTCACGTCGCGCTCATCGGGCACCACGACCGTGGGAACATCCAGGCCGCGGGCTTTGGCCAGGTTGGCGCCGGCGACACAGGCGGCGGCGCTGGCTTCGGTGACCGAACTCGGGATGTCTTTGGGGCCTTGCATCACGCCGCAGGCGAAAATACCGGGGCGTGAAGTCTCCACCGGCTTGAAGGGGTCGGTGCTGACGAAATTGTACTTGTCCAGGTCGATGCCGAGCCGGCCGGCCAGCATGGCCGCGTCCGGTTCGATCTGGAGGCCGACCGACAGGACCACCATGCTGTAGGTCTCCTCCTGCATGGCACCGTTTTCATCGGCATATTTGACGACCAGGTCGCCGGTCCCGGGTTCTTCGTCGATGGTGTGGATGCGGGCCTTGACGAACCGCACGCCGTCCTTGTCGCGGGCGCGGTTGTAGTACTTCTCGTAGTCCTTGCCGAAGGTGCGCATGTCCATGTAGAAGACGGCGCAGTCCAACTCGCCGTGGGCGTGTTCCTTGGCGATCATGGCTTCTTTGACGGCGTACATGCAGCAGACCGACGAGCAGTACCCGTTGCCGCACTTGTTGGTGTCGCGCGAGCCGACGCACTGCAGCCAGGCGATCTTCTTGGGCTGTTCGCGGTCGAGCGGCCGCATCAGATGGCCGAAGTAGGGACCCGAGGCGCTCAGGATGCGCTCGAACTCCTCGCTGGTCACCACGTTGGGGGATTTGCCGTATGACAAGAAGTCGAGGTGGGACGGGTCGTAACCGCGGCTGCCGGTGGCAAGAATCACCGAGCCGACCTTTACCCTGGTCTCGCGTTCCTTGTCGTCATATTCGACGGCCTTGGCGATGCACATGTTCTCGCACAGCCCGCAGCCGATGCAGGTGTCGGTGTCGATCGCAAACGCCAGCGGCACGGCCTGGGCGTATTCGATATAAGTGGCGCGCCGGTCGTCGAGCCGCATGTTGTACTGGTTGACGGCCGTGACCGGGCAATGCCGGGCGCATTCCCCGCAACCGGTGCACTTCACCGGATCGATATAGCGGGGGCGGTTGGTCAGGGTCACGTCGAAATTTCCGGGCTCGCCCTCGATGTCCTTGACTTCGCTGCAGGTAACCAGATCAATGTTCATGTGCCGGCCGACCTCGACCAGTTTGGGCGAGATCACTCACATGGCACAGTCATTGGTCGGAAAAGTCTTGTCCAGACGGGACATCATGCCGCCGATGGTCGGCGATTTGTCCACCAGGTAGACCTTGTAATTCGAGTTGGCCAGGTCGAGCGAGGCCTGCATGCCGGCGATACCGGCACCGACAACCATCACCGAGCCGCTTGTGGCGGTTTTATTCGATCCCATAAAAACTCCTTGTCTTATCGTGCCGCAAAAACAGGTTTGCAGGCTTCCATCTTTTTGAATTCGACCATACCGGTTTTCTCCAGGTCGGCCAACAGGTAGGACGTCTGCTTCAACGCCAAGCCGGTGCGACCGCTGATGTCGCGCGGCGCGGCGCAGCCGTCCTTGATGGCCTGCAGCACCAGGTTCTTGTGGTATTCGCGTTCGAGGGCCGCATCGAGAATCTTTTCGAACGACTCCTGGTCCCAGCGGCGGCCGTAAACATCACCCTTGGTGGTAATCCGGATTTCCTTGCCCACCAACCAACGGATCGGTTCACCGCTCAGGGTGTTTTCAACCGCCGTCAGCTGCAAGGCGTATTGTTGAGGGTCGAACTTGCCCTGGGCCTTGATCGATTCGGTCACGGTGTTGACGACCTCCACGAAACGCTGCGCCTCGGCCGAAGACACCCAGGCCAGGTGCAGCCGCTCACGACCGATACCGGCCAGATCGAAAAGATTGCGGGTCATCCGGATTTTTTTGTCCGCTTGAACATTACCTTCCAGGTAATGGCAGTCCCCGAAGTGTCACCCGGCCACCAGGGCGCCGTCACAGCCCTGTTTGAAGGCCTTGACGATAAAGAGCGGATCCACCCGTCCCGAGCACATGACGCGCACGGTCCGCAGGTTGGGCGGATACTGCAGCCGCGACACCCCGGCCAGATCGGCTCCGGCATATGCGCACCAGTTGCAGAGAAAGGCCACGATTTTTGG
>JBAPWQ010000450.1:0-5402 GCA_049283795.1 Desulfobacterales bacterium
CGCCTGGGGCCGGATTTTGTCGACCAGGGGTTGAATCAGATTGATGACGAGAATGGCGTACAGCACCCCATCGGCATATACGCCGATATTGCGGATCAGCACGGTGACGATGCCGCCCGCCGCACCATAGATAATCATCGGCAGGAAGTTGACCGGCGAAGAGGAGTCCTCGGTGGCCAGAAAAAAGGCGCCGACCAGGGTGTATCCGGTGAGCAGGTGGAAAAACGGGTTGGCAAACCGGCCGGGATCGACCACATAAAAGACCGAGGCCATTACGAAAATTCCGGCCAGGAAAGAAACCGAGATTTCCCAGCGGATGAAGCCTCTCAGGATCAGGTAGATGCCGCCGGCGATCAACCCCAGGCCGAATCCCGACCCGATTCCCCCCGCCTGGCGGCCCAGGAGCAGATCGAGGTAGGAATAGTCCTTGATCGCGTTGACACCGAAGGCCTTTAATTTCACCAGCGGTGCGGCCATCATGAAGCCGGGATCGTAGTTGACCAGGGCGGCGTCGAAGTCGAAAATGTACTTCCAGGATATCGCGACGATGGCCACCGCCAGCACGACGGGGTTGAAGACGTTGCCGCCGATGCCACCGAAGATGTGCTTGCCGAGTACGACGGCAATGAAAGTCCCTGACAGAACCGCCCACCACGGCACGGAGGCCGGCACCAGCATGGCAAACAGTAGGCCGATGAGCGCCGCGTTGCCGTCGCCGATCGTGATGGTCCGCTTGGTGACCTTGTTGATGGCCAGCTCCCAGCCGATGGCCGATGAGATCGAGAACGCCACGACGGCCACGGCAGGAATGCCGTAGATGAAGAAACCCATCAACACGGCCGGCAGGGCCGCCAATATGGAGTGGTAGCTGCGCTCGGTAATGTTGCTGCCATAGTGCCAGAAGGGCGCGTGTGAAACGATGAACTTTTTACGACTGGTCATTCGCCGCCTCCGCTGCTCTGGTCCGGCCGAGTTCGAATTTGGCCAAACGGATGTATTGGAATATCGGTATTTTCGCCACACACACGAAGCTGCACAATCCGCAGTCGATGCAGGAGTAGAGATCGTACTGGTCTGCCGCATCTTCGTACTGTCCGGCCTCCAGGAAGCGCACGAGCATGTTGACCGGTATGTCGACCGGGCAGATCCGGACGCAGTCGCCGCAGTTGATGCAGGGATAATCGGAAACAAACGGCACATCGGCCCGATCCTGCACCATGATGGCGCCCGTTTCAGGCGTGACCGGAAAGTCTTCGGAATAAATGGCGGCTCCGGTCATGGGGCCCCCGATGATGAGCCGGTCGCGATCCGATAGGGTGATGCCAAGGGTGCTCAGGACGTTGCCGACGGGCGTTCCGATGACGGCCGACACCAGTGTGGCGCCGCCGGCCTTGTCGACCACCGTGATCAGCTTTGACGTCGGAAGGCTCCCGGTTTTAAAAGCTTCGCCGATGGCGGCCACCGCTTCGGCGGTGACGAATGTCACCCCCAGGTCCTCGGGTGTCTGGCCGGCTGGAACGACCCGTTTCAGGACGTCTTTCATGATCATCGGCGGCAGGGCCGCCGGATACTCCGTGGACACCCGTTTCATCTCGGCGCCGATGTGGCCGTAGCCCTGAACGGTTTCTCCCGGAACGGCAATGATAATTTTTTCCACCCCGGTGATCTGCTTTAAAGCGGCGATGCCCGCTTTGACCTCGTCCAGGCGCGCTTTGATGACGAACTGGTTGGTGGTGACCAGGAGGTCGCTGTCGCCGCCGTAGATCACGATCGTTTCGATCGGCACTTCCGGGTCGACGAACTTGTTCAGCTGCGGCGCGCCGGGGACACAGACCAGATAATCGAGAGCGGTTGCGAGAGCCGGCAGTTTGGCCTGTTCCGCAAAGCCGTCGTCGGTTTCGGTGGTCCCGTTCACGCCGATCTTTACGGCGGTGCAGGTTTTGCCGAAATCACCGATGTGCGGGGCGATCGACACCACCTTGCCGCTGACGGTGGCGGCAACACCGGGCCCGCCGTTTCCGGCCAGGGAAAGTTTCTGGCCGCGTTTGACCGCATCACCGACCTTGAGGCCGGCGGCGTTTTTGACGTCGAAGGGCGCTTCGATGAAAAGGGTTGCCATCTCGGGCGGCGGGATGGGGTGCGGCTCCGGAAGCTCACCGGTCAGCAGGGTATACTCGAGGCGGGGCGTTGCGAGTCCGAAAAACGTTTTTCGTATCATGGGTCACCCTTTTTGGTTTTTTGGCACAAATCAGGGGAACAAAAAGTCGGGCAACGATCCGGCGCCGGCTTACAACACGTGACATGAATTGCAGTCAACGGGACCGGCACCGACCGACTTGTGACAGTCGATGCACTGGGTGTGGTAGGCGTCGACGCGCTTGACCACCTCGGTTCCCTCGACATCCCCTGCATCATGGCATTCGAGGCAACTTTCCGGTACGGTTCCCTCTGTGGGTTCTGCGGGGTGGCAGGTGCTGCAGGCCTTCAGCGCCGATTCGTCTTCGGGTGGATGGTGATGGCAATCGAAACAGGAGACGCCGTATCCGGATTCGGACAGGTGGGTTTTATGATCGAAGAGGACTTTACCGGCGGTTGTTTTGTAAAGGACACGTATCGGCTCGTTGGGCGGCTTGGCGGAAAAGGCGGTGTATGCGTAGCTTGCGATTCCCACAATGAACAAGGTGATCGCCAGTTTGTATGCCAGTTGCAGTTCTTTCCCGGAACGAGACATGTACATTCCTTTCAAGGGCAAGGCGGTGTTAAAGAAGAACGGGCGCAAAATGACGCAAATCGACTATCACAATGGAAATGTCCTTTCAAGTAATTTTTTCGGGCTGAAATGCAAAAACACCTCCGGGACGGGAGGGGAGCGGCGGGCCGCGGAAGAAGAATTCGGGCGGCGCGTTAACGGCAGATGCCGCAGCGGCGGCAGTCGTCCATGGGGCAGGCAGGGGTGGGGCGGCCGTCGAGCGCGCGCCGGTACTCGCGGATCAGAAAACTTTTTTTGACGCCGTGGTCGATGAAGTCCCACGGCAGCACTTCATCGACCGGGCGCGGCCGCAGGACGTAGAAGTCGGCGTTGAGCGGGGTTTCTTTGAGCGATTGCGGCCAATTCTGCCGGTGCGCGTGGGCCAGCTCCAGCAGGCCGGCGACCCGGCGGTCCCCCCGGGAGAGCAGTGCCTGGATATAGGCCCAGCGCGGCACATCCGCGTGAACCCGGACATTGGGCACTTTGCGCAGGCCCTGTTTGACCGTCCGGATCTTTTCTTTCAAACCGGCCATATCGTCCATGGCGGCCCACTGAAAAGGGGTCGCCGGCTTGGGCACGAAGCAGCTCAGGCCGACGGTGATCTCGCCGATCCGCTTCCGGCCGCGGCTGTGGCTGAGAAAAACGTGCTTGATCCTTTTGCACAATCCCACGATGGCCTCGATGTCATCCGCGGTTTCGGTCGGCAGGCCGATCATGAAGTAGAGCTTGAGATTCGGTATGCCGCCGTCGACCAGAAGGGCGGCGGCGCGCAGGACCGCCTCCTCGTCGATGCCCTTGTTGATGACCCGGCGCATCCGCTCCGAGCCGGCTTCCGGAGCGATGGTGGCCGTTTTGACGCGGCTGCCGGCCAGAGCGGCCACCAGGTCCTCGTCGAGCGCATCCGCCCGCAGGGAACTAAACGATACCCGGACATTGTCGGCCTGCGCCTGGCGGCAGAGTTCTTTTAGCCCCGGCAGATCCGAAACCGCCGCTCCGACCAAGCCGATGCGGTCGGTCAGGGCCGCGCCCTGGCGCAGGCAGGCCTGCAGCAGTTCCGGCGGCCGGAAGCGGGGCGGGCGGTAATTAAACCCCGCGCTGCAGAACCGGCAGCCGTGGGGACAGCCTCGGCCGACTTCGACCAGAAAGGTGCTCTCAAACGTCGTGTGGGGGGTGACAACCGTGCTGCAGGCGGGACTCCGGGATAGATCGTTCAGGTAGGGCCGTTTAATCTCAGCCGGGACGTCGGCCAGCACCTCGATTGCGGCCAAGGCGCCGGTATCGCCGTAGACGGGGCGGTAGAATTGCGGGACATACACCCCCGGGACCTGCCGGGCACAGGCCGCCAGAAGGTTTAGCCGATTGCGCTTTTCAGCAAATCCGTTCTCCAGCAGGCAATCGATGAAATCCGCGAGCATGGCTTCGGCTTCACCGATCAGGAAGCAATCGATGAAGGGCGCCAGCGGCTCCGGATTCAGCAGGCAGGCGACTCCCCCCGCCATCACCAGGGGGTGGGCGTCTTTGCGCTCACGTGATGGCAGGGGAAGGCCTGCTGCGGCCAAAACTTCCAGTATGTTCGGGTAATCGTTTTCGAAGGAGACCGAAAAGGCGATGATGTCAAAATCGGCCAGCGGCCTGCCAGTTTCGACCGATGTCAGGCGCATCCCGGCGGGCGCCGGCTCATCGGGTAAAAATGCCCGTTCGCAGGCCACGCCCTCCAAACCGTTCAACAGGCTGTAGACCACCTGAAACCCGAGGTTCGACATCCCGACCGCGTAGCGATTGGGGTACACCAGAACGACCCGCAGGCGATGGGGACCGATTTTGCGAATCGTTCCGACTTCCGCAGCGAGGGGATCGCCGGGGTCCTGCTGCCGGTTTTTTCCTTTCATGAGAGCTGCCATCGACTGTCGCCTGCCTGCCTTATTGGCGGGCGGCAAAGACCATGTCGTCACTATAGGGACGCACCAGTCGATTGGCAACGTGGCAGAGGCCCGGTTACCGCCGTCTTCGCGGTTGTTTCAGGCGCATGGTCCGGACTCGACACCGGCGAACCGGCAATCAACCGGTCAATCGGCCTTGCGCCGCAAAAACGTCGGCACGTCCAGATCGTCGCTGTCCAGCACGATCCCGCGGTAGCCGCGGTAGGTCGCGCCGCTGTTTTCGCCCACGGCTTCTTTCTGGCGGATGAAGGTCGGCACCTCGAAGTCTTCGCCGTGGTTGAGATCGGCGGGGGTGAGATCGCGCACCTTGCCGCGCAGTTTGACTTCCGCACGACGGCCCCGGATGGTCGTTTCGGCGGCGCCGCCGATACCGGTGGCGATCAGGGTGACACGGATTTCCTCGCCCAGGGTGTCGTCGATGACCGTGCCCCAGATGATGTCGGCATCCTCACCGACCTCGCTGTAGATGCGGTCCGAGGCCTCGGTCATCTCCTCCATGGTCAGATCGCTGGTGCTGGTGATGTTCATCAGCACGCCGCGCGCACCGGCAATGGAGAGATCTTCCAGCAACGGGTGGCTGATGGCGCGTTCGGCGGCCAGCACGGCCCGGTTCTCGCCGCTGGCGGTGCCGATGCCCATGATGGCCATGCCGGCTTTGGACATGGTCGTCTTGACGTCGGCAAAATCCAGGTTGACCAGGCCCGGCATCATGA